>DASUKH010000136.1:0-3335 GCA_036278835.1 Allostellaceae bacterium | reverse complement strand
ACGGGGCGCCGCGTGCCCCCTCACCCCGGCCCTCTCCCCCGACGGGGGAGAGGGAGAAGCGTCTTCATGCGCGGGCGGCACCCTAGCGGCCCTTGTAGCCGCGCGGCGGGCGCTTTTCGGTGAAGGCGCGGGCCGCCTCCTGGAAATCCTCGGTCAGATAAAGGCGGAACGGCTCGGCGATGAATTGCGCCTCGCGGGTCAGACGCTGCATGTACCAGCGCCTGGTGCGGACCGTCGTGCGCACCGACAAGGGCGGGTTTTTCGCGACGGCAAGCGCCAGTTCGCGCGCCACCTCAAGGTGTTTCCCCTCCGGCGCGAGGCGGTTGAAGAGGCCGGCGTTGAATCCTTCCTCGGCGGTAAAGAACCGTCCGGTCAGCGCGATTTCGTCGCCGAAGCCGCCGGCGCTGCGGTACTGGAACAAGGCCCAGTAACGCGAGGCGCCGAGGCCGCGCGAGGTTTCGGTCAGCTGAAATCGGGTGCCGGCGGCGGCAACGATCAGGTCGCATTCGAGCGTCAGGCCGAGGGCCAGCCCCATCACATAGCCGTGCACCGCGGCGATCACCGGCTTCCAGTTGACCGAACGGGTCAACAGATCGGCGGAGTTGGTGCCCCAACCCTGCGGTCCGCCCAGTTTTTCGAACTCGTCGCGGCTTCTCAATTGGCGCTGGCGCACATCGGCGCCGCTTGAAAACGCGCGGCCGCGCCCGTTGAGGATCGCCACGTCGGCTTCCTCATCGAGATCAAATTGGCGCAAAGCCAAGGCAAGCTGCGCCACCACCTCGTCGCTGACGGCGTTGAGCTTGTCCGGCCGGTTAAGCGTGATCGTGGCGATCCGCTCGGCGCAGGAATACTCGACGTAATTGGGTTGTTCCGACTCCACCGCTGCCTCCCCCGCGCTGCCGCAATCAGCGCAGCTTGCGAAGCGGCGCGGGGCCTGTCAACGCACAGTGCCGCGGGGCACCCCGCTGCTCAGAACGGCACGGTGCCGGTGACCACGGTGCGGTGCAGCACCCGGCGGTGCTTGGCCATTTCGTAATTGGCGATCGCGCGATGCAGCAGGCAGCGATTGTCCCACAGCACCAGATCGCCGTCCTGCCAATGATGGGTATAGACGAATTGCGGCTGGGTCGCGTGCTCCAATAGGTCGAGCAGCAACGCCTCGCCTTCTTCCTCCGGCATGCCGAGGATATGCGAGGCGTGATTGCCGATATAGAGCGCCTTCGCACCGGTTTCGGGATGGGTGCGCACGACCGGATGATCGACCGGCGGGCGCTCGCGCATCTCGATCTCCGAGGGCGGCGGTGCGCCCGCCCGGCGCCGGCTGGCGGCCCAACTGTGCACGGCGCGCAGCCCGTCGATCCGCAGCTTGGTGGCTTCGGGCAGCGCGTCATAGGCCATGGTCATATTGGCGAACTGGGTGTCGCCGCCCTCGGGCGGCAGCTCGCGCGCGTGCAGTACGGTCATCAGCGACGGTACCGCATGGTACGATTTGTCGGTGTGCCAGTGATAGTTGCCGGCGGCCGACAGCCTGGTCGTCGGCCGGCCGTCCTCGTCGAGATTGCTGACCGTGTGGACGAGGCCGTAGCGCGCCGCCGCCGCATGGCGCCCGACATGGTCCTCGATCTCGCCGAACTGATGGGTAAACGCGAATTGCTGATCCTTGCCCAGATCCTGACTGCGGAAGACGAGGATGTGATTATCGCGAAAGGCCGCCAGGATCGCCTCGCGGAGGTCCGGCGACAGCGGCCGCGACAGATCGGCACCGGTGATTGCGACCCCACCGGCTTCCGACAGGCGCGATCCGATCGCGGCATCAGGCATTGCGGCAGCGGATTGAGCCTCGGCCATGTGCGGCGCCCCCTTGTTTCGGATGCGGCCAGCATGATCGCGCCGCCGCGCCGCGGCAAGCCTCGACGCTCCCCCTCCTTTTTGCGCCCGCAAGATCTCCCCGAAGGCCGGCTGCTAGCGGCCGGCGGGCGGCAGCGCTATTGTCCAGACGGTGCCGCCATCCGCAGTTGACCGCGATAGCGACCCGCCCGCTCCGGATACCAGCTGGTCGACAACGGATAACCCGATGCTCGCGGGCCGCGCCTTGTCAAAGCCGGCGCCGTTATCCATGACGACGAGGCTCTGCCCGGCGCCGCCGTTGCGCAATTGCACGGCGATGCGCCCGCCGTTCGGCCCGAACGCATGTTCGATCGCATTCGCCGTCAGTTCGTTGACCGCAGCTCCGAGCGCCAAGCAGGTCTCGGCATCGTATGCGACCGCCGCGGCATTGCAGTCGCATGCGAGTTCGATGCCCTTCTCATCGGCGCCATAAAACTCGCGCATCCGGGTGCAAAGGCCGCTCAGATAATCCGCGAAGTCGAGCCGCTTTTCGGTCGAGTCGCTGCTGACGAGGTAATCGTATAGCGCCGCCAGCCCGAAGACCCGCCGCTCGACATCCTCGAAGCGGCGCCGAGAATCTGCGTCCGTCGCTTCCAGTGCATGACGTTGCAGACGCGCCATGATGCTTTGGTAATTGTTGCGGGCGCGGTGATGGTGCTCGCGCAGCAATACAGCGCGTGCGTCGTGCGCCGCCTGCAGCGCGGCCTGGCGCCGTACCCGTTCGACGGCGTCGGCAATAATCCCGGCGATCGTCGCGAGGAAGGTGGTATCGAGCGCATCGAACGGGCGATCATCGCTCCGGTCGACCTCCAAGACGCCGTAAAAGCCGGCGGTTCCGAGGATCGGCACGTTGGCGGTGGAGACGATGTGGTGCTCCGGGTAGATCGGCGGCAGGTGGTAATCCTGGCGTCGGCGGACATCGCGCACGGTCACCGGCCGCCGGGCCGCGAGCGATTCGCCGGCCGGATTGTCCGGGTCCTCGGCAGCGCGCGCATTGCCGACAACGCCGGGCTTCCAACCGACTCCGGCGCGTACCAGGAACTGCCGCTCTTCCGGCTGGTGCTCGAGAACCTTGGCGAACGGCGCGTCCGATCCCTCCGCGGCGACCCGGCAGGCTTCGGCGAGGAGTATGTCGAGAGAGGGTTGCAGCAACGCTGCGACGCACAGTTCGGCAAGACCGGCCCGCTGCCGGACGACCCGCTCAAGCGCGACAGCGGCCGACGCATCGATCGGGATCGAGCGCAGAAACGTCGCCGCGGGATGCTTACGGAACTCGGACATGTCACCTCTTTCTCGGCAAACGAGCGAGGCGCGCATATGTCCGCAACCGCCGGCCGACGGAGCGCCACCCATCGACGGTCTTGTATCTCTGGCGTCCCCGGCAGGACTCGAACCTGCGACCCCCGGTTTAGGAAACCGATGCTCTATCCGGCTGAGCTACGGGGACG
>DASUKH010000135.1:0-2025 GCA_036278835.1 Allostellaceae bacterium | reverse complement strand
GACGCTGGCGCCCAGGTACTGCAGCGTCTCGATCAGGACGGCGGTCTGGATCGTCATGTGCAGGCAGCCGACGATGCGCGCTCCCGTCAATGGCCGCGCCCGGCCGAACTCGTCGCGCAGGGCCATCAGTCCCGGCATCTCCGTTTCGGCGATCGCGATCTCGCGCCGCCCCCATCCGGCGAGGCCGATATCGGCGACTTTGTGATCGGTGAACTCGGGCATTCTGAGCTCTTTCCAGTTCGTCATGGCCGGGCTTGTCCCGGCCATTCCACGTCGATGCCCGGCACAAGGCCGGGCATGACGCTGAGCGGGTCATCGCCGCGGGTCAAGACCAAAGATATAAAGATATCTTTAAGTCGTCAAATCTAACCGCGCGGCGCAATGCCGTCCTCGAGCGGGTCAGCTTCGGCGTTGAAGTCATCGAGCAGCGCAGCGATACGGGCCGGTTCGGCTTGGTCCATAATCGCTCGCGCGCGCCTCGTCGCGGCGACCATATCGAGGCTGCGGATGCGGCGCTTGACCCGCGGGATGTTGCGCGGCGACATCGACAGGTCGCGCAGGCCCAGCCCAAGCAGCAGCGCAGCATAGCGCGGCTCGCCGGCCATCTCGCCGCAAATGCTGATCGGGATGTGGCGGCGGGCCGCGGCATCGACCGCGAGCTGAATGAGCCGCAGCACCGCCGGGTGCAACGGGTCGTAGAGGTGCGCCACCTGCTCGTCGCTGCGGTCAATCGCCAGCGTATATTGAACCAAATCGTTGGTGCCGATCGCGAAGAAATCGGCCTCGCCGGCGAGCGCGTCGGCCGCCAATGCCGCCGCCGGCACCTCGATCATCGCGCCGAGGGGCGGCAATTTCTCCGGCAGCCTGGCGCCACGCCGCTTGAGCCGCCGCACCGCCTGCTCGATCGCCTCGCGGACATGGCGCAGTTCATCGATGGCGGAGATCAGCGGCAGCAGGATGCGGATTGGGCCGTCCGCGGCGGCGCGCAGCATCGCGCCGAGTTGCACGTCGAGCAGGCGCCGCTCGCGCAGCGACAGGCGGATCGCCCGCAGGCCGAGCGCCGGGTTCGCGGCATCACTGGTGGTATAGCCGGCCAGCGCCTCCGGCAGCTTGTCGCCGCCGACATCGAGGGTGCGCAAGGTCACTGGCCGCCCCTCCATGCCGCGCACTAGGCTGGCGAAGAACTCGTACTGCTCGTCCTCGCCCGGCAGGTCCTCGCGGTTCATGTAGAGGAACTCGGTACGCACCAGCCCCAGCCCCATCGCGCCGTTGGCAAGCGCCTGTTCGAGCTCGACCGGCAGTTCGAGGTTGCCGTAGAGGCTGACTTCGATGCCGTCGCGGGTCACCGCCGGCAGGCGGCGCAGCCGCGTGAAGCGGCGCCGCTCACGGCTCAGCTCCTGCTGGCGCCCGCGGTAGGACCGCACCGTTTCGGGGGCGGGATCGACGATGACGATGCCGGCCTCGCCATCGACGATGACCGGCGCGTCGGCGCGCACCCGCTCCAAGAGATCGGCGATTCCAAGCACCGCCGGCAGGCCGAGCGCTCGCGCCATGATCGCGGTATGGCTGTCGGGACCACCGAACTCGGTGACGAACCCGCCGATCCGGCGCGGGTCCATCAGCGCGGTATCGCCCGGCGTCACCTCTTCGGCAAACACGATAGCGCCGCCGGACAGCCCGGAATAAGCGACGTAAGGCCGGCGCAGCAGGTTGCGGATAAGGCGCGAGCCGACCACCCGGATGTCGTCGATGCGCGCCGCCAGATAGGAATCGCCCATTGCGGCGAACGACTTCCCGATCTCCTCGATTTCGAGCTGGATCGCCCGCTCGGCATTGATGCGCTGTTTGGCGATGCGCTGGTTGACGCCGCGGATCAGCCGCGAATTGTGAAGCATCGCGAGGTGGGCGTCGAGCAGCACCCCGATCTCGTCCGCCGCCGATCCCGGCAAGGCGGTTGCGCGGGTGCGCAATTTGCGCAGCTGCTTCGCCGATTTCGCGACGGCCTCGGCGAAGCGGGCGCGCTCG
>DASUKH010000134.1:0-4130 GCA_036278835.1 Allostellaceae bacterium | reverse complement strand
GAATTGACAGGGTGTGCCGGCGTCCCCATACTTTGCGACTTTCCTATCCGGTAGACGGGGCGCGGCGTCGGCCGGCCCGGGAGCCGCGAGGAGAGGCACGATGAGGCGCGATCCCGGCAGCATCAGCCGGCACGGCACGGCGGCGCAACAGCTCGCGCCGCAGGCGGAACGACGACGACGATAGCCGTCTCGCAACACCCGTTCCGCAATTCCGTTCGCGCAGGAGAACACACGTGATTCCAGCCATAATGCCGACCTATGCCCGGTGGGACGTCGTCGTCGACCGGGGCGAGGGCTGTTATCTTTATGCCGCCGACGGCCGGCGGTTTCTCGATTTTACCAGCGGTATCGCCGTCACCTCGCTCGGCCACTGCCACCCGCAACTGGTCGCGGCGCTGACGGCACAGGCGCAAAAGCTGTGGCATGTCTCGAACCTGTTCCAGATCCCGGGGCAGCAGCGCCTTGCCGAGAGGCTGATCGCCAACAGCTTCGCCGACACCGTGTTCTTCAACAACAGCGGCGCCGAGGCCGTCGAATTGGCGATCAAGGTGGCGCGGAAGTACCAGAGCGCCACCGGCCACCCCGAACGCTACCGGGTGATCGCCTGCCACGGCTCGTTCCACGGCCGCAGCTTTGCGACCTTGGCCGCCGCCGGCGCCGAAGCCTACCTGAAGGGCTTCGGTCCGGTCATGGAGGGGTTCGACCACGTCGCCTTCAACAACCTGAACGAGATGCGTGCGGCGGTGACGCAAGAGACCGCGGCGATTCTGGTCGAGCCGGTGCAGGGCGAGGGCGGGGTACGGGCGCCTGGCTCCGGTTATCTGAAGGGGCTGCGCGAGATCTGCGATGAATTCGGGTTGTTGCTGGTGTTCGACGAAGTGCAGTGCGGCATAGGCCGCACCGGGCGCCTGTTCGCCCATCAGCGGGAGGGCGTCGCGCCCGATGTGATGGCGGTCGCCAAGGCGCTCGGCAACGGCTTCCCGATCGGCGCCTGCCTCGCCAGCGAGAAAGCCGCCGTCGGCATGGTCGCCGGCAGCCACGGCTCGACCTTCGGCGGCAACCCGATGGCGGCCGCGGCGGGCAACGCGGTCCTGGACCTGATGCTCGAACCAGGCTTCTTCCCGCGGGTCGACAAAATCTCCGGGCTGCTGCGCACGAAGCTGGAGGGCCTTGTCGCCCGCCATCCGCGTCTGTTCGCCGAATTGCGCGGCGCCGGCCTGCTGCTCGGCATCCGCTGCCAGCCGGAAGTGACGGCCGGCGATTTCGTCGCGAAGTTGCGGGCCGAGGGGCTGCTGTGCCTGACTGCCGGGGAAAACGTGCTGCGCATCCTGCCGCCGCTGATCGTCGGCGAGCGCGAGATCGACGAGGGGATGGCGATCCTCGACAAGGTCGCGCGCGCCTGGCCGCAGCCCTGAGGCCCCGGTCATGCCAGGGCCTGTAAGGGCGTTGTTCGGCGGCCGGGACGAACCCGGCCCGCCGCGCCACTTTCTCGACATCGACCGCTACGATGCCGCGGAATTGCGCCACATCCTCGATCTCGGCACCGCCTACAAGAACGGCCGCCGCGACCGGCCACTCGAAGGCAAAACGCTGGCGATGATCTTCGAGAAGCCCTCGACCCGCACCCGCGTCTCGTTCGAGGTGGCGATGCGGCAACTGGGCGGCGAGGTCATCATTCTCAGCACCGCCGACAGCCAGCTCGGCCGCGGCGAGACGATCGCCGACACCGCGCGGGTGCTGTCGCGCTATGTCGATGCGATCATGATCCGCACCAATCATGCCTCGAAGCTCGACGAATTGGCGCGTCACGCCACGGTGCCGGTGATCAACGGGCTGACCGACGCGTCGCACCCCTGCCAGATCATGGCTGACGTGATGACCTTGCAGGAACGGAAGGGGCCGGTTGCCGGCACAGTGGTGGCGTGGAGCGGCGACGGCAACAACGTCGCGGTCAGCTGGATTCATGCCGCGGCGCGGTTCGGCTTCGAGTTGCGGCTGGCCTGCCCCGACACGCTGCGCCCGCCGGCGGGAATCGTGGAGCAGGCGCGCCGCGACGGCGGCCGGGTCAGCCTGCACGACGAGCCTGACGCGGCGGTGGCCGGCGCCGATTGCGTCGTTACCGACACCTGGGTGTCGATGGGCGTCGAGGCGAACGTCAACCGCCACAACCTGCTCGCCGCCTACCGGGTGGATGAGCGCCTGATGGCAAAGGCCAAGCCCGACGCCATATTCATGCATTGCCTGCCCGCCAAGCGCGGCGAGGAGGTAACGGCGGGGGTCATCGACGGGCCGCAGTCGGTCGTCTGGGATGAGGCGGAAAACCGGCTGCACGCGCAAAAGGGCATCCTCGCCTGGTGCCTCGGGTAGCGCCCGCAGCGTAATTGTGAGGATCGCCGGCATCCCGCCGGCATGCCGGCCAGAGGCCGGCGGTCCAGGGCTGCCTTACCCGTCTCGATGACTCCTTTTCTATCGGAGTGTTTTGTTGCCTGTTGAAACGGACCTGAGACCCGACGACCTTGTGCAGCCCTTCCGGATCGATCCGTTCGCGTTGCGCGGCCGGCTGGTGCGGTTGGGGCCGACGGTCGATCGCATCCTGTCGCAGCACGATTATCCCGAACCGGTCGCAGCAATCCTCGGCGAGGCGATCGCGCTCGCCGTCGTTCTCGCCGGCATGCTGAAGTATGACGGCGTCTTTACGTTGCAGACCAAGAGCGACGGGCCGGTCCGGCTGATCGTCGCCGACGTCTCGACCGAAGGGGCGGTGCGCGGATATGCGCAATACGATTCCGACCGGCTCGGCGTTGCCGGCGCCGCACAGGCCGGAATCAGCCCGTCGGTCCCCGACCTGATCGGCTCCGGCTACATCGCCTTTACCGTCGATCAGGGCGAGCATACAGAGCGCTATCAGGGCATCGTCGATCTGGCCGGCGCCACCCTGGCGGAGTGCGCCCAGCATTATTTCCGCCAGTCGGAGCAGATCCAAGCCGGCATCAAATTGTCGGTGGCACGGGCCGGCGAGAACGGCGAATGGCGGGCCGGCGGGCTGATGCTGCAGCGGGTGCCGCCCGAAGGCGGCTACACGGTCATCGCCGACGATGTCGAGGACGGCTGGCGGCGCGCGATGGTGCTGATGAGTTCGGCGACGCCGGCGGAACTGGTCGATCCCGGGCTGCCGCCGCGCCGGCTCTTGTTCCGCCTGTTCCACGAAGACGGGGTGCGGGTGTTCGACACCCACCCGGTCGAGGCGCGCTGCCGCTGCTCGCGCGAGCGCATTGTCGGTATTCTGCGCTCGTTCCCGGAGCAGGATATCGAGGAAATGCGCCAGGAGCGGGTGACAACGGTGACCTGCGAATTCTGCAACACGCGCTACGAGTTCACCCCCGCCGATCTGGCGCCACTCGCCTCATAGCTACGCCGCGCCTCTCGCGTCCCGCGCGATTGCACGGGACAGGCCCGGTTGCTGCCGCTATTAAAAGCGCCGATGCGCCGGGAACGGACCCGATGGAGCAGGCAATGAATGACGAGGCCATCCTTGTCGAGACGGCGGACGGGGTCGCGCTGATCACCCTCAATCGCCCCGACAAGCTCAACGCGATGAACCGGCAGATGATGCAGGAGGTGCAGGGCGCGTTGCAGCTTCTGGCGTCGGATGACGCGGTCGGGGTCGTCGTCTTCACCGGCGCCGGGCGCGCCTTCTCGGCCGGCGGCGACATCCACGAGCAGCTCGAGGACGACGCCAAATTCAGCGACGAGGAGCTCGACCGGATGCGGACCCGGCGCGGCTATCTCGATATCGGCATGGCCTCGAAGCCGACGATCGGCATGATGAACGGTCTGGCGTATGGCGGCGCGGCGGTCATTGCCTCCTCGCTCGACATGCGCATCGGCTGCGAGGACTCGAAGTTCCGTTTTCTCGCCGCCGCCTACGGCCGCATCAACAGCACCTGGACTCTGCCCAACCAGGTCGGCTGGCCGATCGCCAAAGAACTGCTGTTCTCGGCGCGGATCGTCGAGGCCGAGGAAGCCTACCGCATCGGGCTTCTCAACCATCTCGTGCCGCACGCGCAGCTGCGGGCGAAGACGATGGAACTGGCGAAAACGATCGCCGGCAACAACCGCGCCGCGGTGAT
>DASUKH010000133.1:0-67903 GCA_036278835.1 Allostellaceae bacterium | reverse complement strand
CGCGTCCCGGCAAGCGCCACCTCGGCACCCTGGCGGTGCAGGGCGCGAGCAATGGCGCCGCCGATGCCGCCCGAAGCGCCGGTGACGAGGGCGGTCTTGCCCGACAAGTCGAACATGGCGGCGCTCACAGGCTCTTCATCAGTTCCTCGACCTCGGCCGGCGCACCGACCGAGCGAGCGGCGAGGCTGCGGTCGATTCGCCTGACGAGCGCCGACAGCACCCGCCCCGCGCCGAGTTCGACGACCTCCTCGACCGCGTTCTCGGCGAACAGCAGCACGCTCTCGCGCCAGCGGACCATGTGCGTCACCTGCTCGACGAGAAGGTCGCGTATCTCCGCCGGATCGACGGTGGCCGCCGCGGTGACGTTGGCGACCAGCGGCACCGCCGGCGCGGCCGGCCCGGTTTCGGCGAGCGCCGCCTTCATGACCTCGGCGGCCGGACGCATCAGCGGGCAATGGAAAGGGGCGCTGACCGGCAGCATGACGGCGCGCGCCCGCTCCTCAGCGGCCAGCGCCGCGGCCCGCTCGACCGCGGCGCGGTCGCCGCTGACCACGATTTGGCCCGGTGCGTTGTCGTTGGCGACCGTGCAGACCTGGCCATCGGCGGCGCGCTCGGCGATCTGCCGCGCCGCCGCGATATCGAGCCCGAGCAGCGCCGCCATCGCGCCGGCGCCGACCGGCACCGCCCGCTGCATCGCTTGGCCGCGCCGCCGAACGAGCCGCGCCGCATCGGCGACCGACAGGGCGCGCGCCGCCGCCAAGGCCGAGTATTCGCCGAGCGAGTGGCCGGCGACGTAGGCTGCCCCGTGCGCGAGATCGAACCCGGCCTCGCTTTCGAGCACGCGCAGCACGGCGAGGCTGGCGGCGAGCAGCGCCGGCTGGGCGTTCTCGGTCAGGGTCAGCTCGCTCTCCGGCCCCTCGAACATCAGCCGCGACAGGTGGATCGACAAGGCGTCGTCGATTTCCTGGAAGAGCTGCCGCGCAGCCGGGAAGGCGCCGGCCAAAGCCGCGCCCATGCCGGGGGCCTGCGACCCCTGCCCGGGAAAAACGAAAGCCCGCTTCATGTGCTTTTATCCTCGCCTCGCCGCCCCCCTGATAGCGGCCGCGGCGGCCCTGTCAAGCCGCTCGCCGTCGGCGCTGGGCGCAATCAATCGCAATGGCGCAGATCGTCGCGCTCGTTCTCGTAATCGATCAGCACCTGCTGCAGGACGTTGTCGCGCGGCAGCGCCTCGCGCGCCTTCTCGATCTTCTGCAGAGTCGCGTCGTCATAATGAACCGGTATCGGGCACCGCTGACCGCCGCCGCAGCCACCCACCAGCAATACCCCCAGCAGCGCCAGCCCGGTTGTCCACCGCATGTGCCGTTCTCCCCCGAAGCGGCACGATGGGGGCGGGCAGCGGCCGGATCAACGGTCAAAACCCGGCGACCGCCGAATAGGCGGAGAACGCGGTCCACGCGACAAACACCGCGATGCCGGCCCAGTAAAACATAGGGTACACGATTATCCCCCTGATAAATCAGCGGTTGCGAGGCCAAAGCGAACCGCCGGCCTTGTACGGCAGCCGGGGCGGCAGCGTTCCCGCGGACCGGTGCGACGGATTGACCTCGTGCCGCGGGCCTGACCGGTTTTCTTTTCGCCTTCCCTCTCTATGATGGCGCGATGACCGCGACCCCGGCCGCCTCGCGCATCCCGGTAACGGTGCTGACCGGGTTTCTCGGCAGCGGCAAGACGACGCTGCTGAGCCACGTCCTGAAGCAGCCCGGCATGGCGGCGAGCGCCGTCATCATCAACGAATTCGGCGAGATCGGCCTTGACCATCTGCTCGTCGAAAGCGCCACCGACGATGTCGTGCTGCTCAATAGCGGCTGTCTGTGCTGCACCGTGCGCGGCGACATCGCCGACACCCTGACCGATCTGTTCGTCAAGCGCGCAAAGGGAAGGGTGGACTTCAAGCGCGCGGTGATCGAGACGACCGGGCTTGCCGACCCGGCGCCGGTCGTGCACGCGCTGATGTCCGACCCGATCGTCGCCGACCGCTACATGCTGGACGGGGTGGTGACGACGGTCGATGCGGTCAACGGCGCCAGCACGCTCGACCGCCATATCGAGGCGTTGAAGCAGGCGGCGGTGGCCGACCGCCTGATCGTGACCAAGGCCGACCTTGCCGAAGCGGCGGGATTGGCGGCGCTCGAATCGCGGCTCGCCGCCCTCAACCCCGGCGCCGCCATTATGCGGGCGGCGCAGGGCGCGATCGATCCGGCGGCATTGTTCGGCCTCGGCCTGTTCGACCCGCAGGCGAAGAGCATCGAAGTCCGGCGCTGGCTGCGCGACGAGCAGATCGTGGCGGCGCATGACCACCATCACGGCCACGAAGCGCCCGACGTGAATCGTCACGACGCGCGCATCCGCGCCTTCTGCATCACCCGCGAGCGGCCGATGTCGTGGGCCGCTTTATCGGGATGGCTCGATGCGCTCGCCTCGATGCGCGGCGACGATCTGTTGCGGGTCAAGGCGATCGTCGCGCTGGCCGACCGGCCGGACCAGCCGGTCGTGCTGCACGGGGTGCAGCACCTGTTTCATCCGCCGGTATTGCTGCCGGCGTGGCCCTCCGAGGATCGCCGCTCCCGCATCGTGTTCATCACCCGTGACCTGCCGCAGGCGACGATCGAAGAGACCCTCGCCGCGTTTGAGGAGGCCGACGCGTAAAAGCCGCACGGGCGCAAGAGTCGTTTGCGCTGCCGCCCGCGACGCGGCAATTTTGGCGACGGGCGCGCCGGCGTGACGGGCCCGCAGGTAACAAGAGGGCGCGAAAGGAAGGCGATATGAGCGCAGTCACCGAACGCGAAGAGGTGCGGGTGCGGCCGACCGCGGCGACGCTCGGCGCCGATATCGAAGGAATCGATCTCTCCGCCGACCTGACTCCGGAAGCCGCGGGCGCGATCAAAGAAGCCTGGGGCGACCACCTCGTCCTGCGCTTTCGCGGCCAACGCCTCTGCGACGACGATCTGATGCGCTTCAGCCGGCAGTTCGGCGAACTCGACTGGGCGCCGGTCGCGGCCGCGCACGACGCTCCCGAGGGCCGCGACTACGTCATGGTGGTCTCGAACGTCGTCGAGGCCGGCAAGCCGATCGGCCAGCTCGGCGCCTACGAGGCGGTCTGGCACACCGACATGTCGTACATCGCCGAGCCGCCGATGGCCTCGGCCCTCTATTCGCTGGAGGCGCCGGCTGCCGGCGGCAACACCGGCTTCTGCAACATGTACCGCGCCTACGACACGCTTTCAGCCGAGTTGCGGGGCGCCGTTGAGGGCCGGGCCTGCCGGCACGACGCCAGCCGCAACAGCGCCGGCGAATTGCGCCGCGGTCATGTCGATGCCGCCGATCCGAGCCACACGGTTGGCGCCGAGCATCCGATCGTGCGGACCCATCCGGTCACCGGCCGCAAGGCGCTGTTCCTCGGCCGCCGGCGGAACGCCTACATCCCCGGCCTGTCGCTCGCCGACAGCGAGGCGCTGCTCGACGCGCTGTGGGCGCACGCGACGCGGGATGAATTCACCTGGTATCAGCAATGGCGGGCCGGCGACCTGATCCTGTGGGACAACCGCTGCGTCATGCACCGGCGCGATGCCTTCGACCCGGCGGCCCGCCGGGTCATGCACCGCACCCAGATCAAAGGCGACCGCCCGTTCTGAGGCGAGGCGGAGGGGGAATGCGGTTGCGGGGCGCCATCGCGGCGAGCTTCCTGGTGCTGAGCGCCTGTTCCGCGCTGCCGCCCGGCGCCGGGCGGCTGACGCTTAACGATCCCTATTGGGACCGGGTCAATGTCGAAATCGTCCTGACCCGGCGCGCCGATTGCGACAGCCGCACCGACGGCTTTATCAGCAGCCGCAAGCTGGTGATGCACAAGGACACACCGCAATCGTTCGTCGTGCCGGACGGCGCCACCCTGTGCTGGCGCCACGATCCCAACCCGAAGGCGCCGGTCGCCGGCGTCTGGTCGCTGTGGACCAAGGCGCAGCTGATGCCCGGCCAAACCGCCGAGACCGATCTCTGAGCCGCAAAATCGCGGAATTATGTATTTGTATCACCCAACTAGAAGACGCCTCGCGCCCGAATCGCGACGGTCGGCCGCCCAGATGCGCCGCTGATTGGGCTGTGACAACGTGGGGCTCAAAGCGGTCTTTTTCCTCCAGGTCATGGAGGCGATCGGCGTCAGAAATGTCCATCTCGACACCGGAAATTAATTGCACGGTAGGCGCTGCGCCGTTCAATTTAATGGTTTATGTTGCTTAATTGCAACGTAGCAAGATCGCGCAAATAGCTAAAAAATAGCGCGACCCCCTACCATACCCCCAAAGCGACACTAAATTTCTGCCACCATGGCGTCATTTTGACGCCTTTTAGGCGTTGAACAGACGACTAAGTGGCGGTAGTATCACCGCCGCGACTAGAGCTCAGGAGTAACGCATGGCTGACCCGAATACCGCGCCTCGGGACCCGAATGCCGCCAGTCGGGCCTCTAATGAGGAAGCGGAAAACCCCGAATATGTCGAGGGCGGTTCCCGCTTGACGCTCCGGCTATCCCCGGAAGCGAGAAAGGTACTTGAGGACATCGCTGCCTTGAGGGGTGGTGTCTCATTTGCTGAGGTCGTGCGACGTGCGTTGGGCACCGAACTCTTTCTGATCAAAGCCCGTCAGGAAGGTGCCCGCATTCTGATTGAGACGCCCGATCACACGATCAGAGAGATCATTCTTATCTAAGGGGAGGCGCGGCCCAACCATGATCGACGACGGCTTCGTAGGCCCCCCTACACCGCCCGACGTTGGGCCGCCTCTGCCCGGACGGCGCATCGGCAACGTGCCGACAATCAATCCAGACACAGCAGCGCCGGCACACCCAGCGGCGCCGCCAGATGAACCGACGAAGCCGATCGATGAGGCAGCTGCTCGTGCTTTGCATCGTGCGATCCACATTAATGGCCGCCGTGGTCCGTGGTGGTTGCCATAGACCCTCCATCAGTTCCGGTCGTCGCTCAGCCGACCGCGCCGGCCGTTGGCCAGAAGGAGCCACGCTTCCGCGAGCCGATTCGTGGGCTGCTGGCTATCGGCTTGGTCGTGATTCTCGCGGCCGAGATCGGCTTCGGTCTTTGGTTCCTATCCGCGAATTGCGCAGCCCTCCCCGAGCGTGTCGAGGCGGTCAGGGAGATGGCGACGATCTTTTTGGGACCAACCGTCGCGCTGGTGGGGGCGGCTACCGGTTTCTATTTCGGACGGAGCAGCGTGTAACGAGCTAGAGACGTATGCCCTCTGGGCCTCTGACGGAGAGCGAGATGAGCACGCGCCGATACGAAACTTAAAGTTTCGGAAGGCGCGTGTTGACGGCTCGCTCTGTTCCCTCCTATAGTGCGCAGCGTAACGATTTTCGCAGATCGCGGAATTCGATCCGGCTCGGACGCGTTATACGCGACCTAGCGCGGGTAGCTGCCCTTGACGTGATGGAGGGAGAGAGGTTGGTGTGCCATGACCGAGCGAGATAGAGCCATGGCGAACCTCGCCGCCGCTAAAGAACTCGGCCTCATCGACATGAAGCTGTTCGTTCTCCAGGCCAGGAGCCTGTCGGAGGCCGAGATTCTGTCCGGGATGAACCGTATTGACGACTCCCTCAAGGCTGGCGAGTGTGAGATCAGTGATCGGTGGCTGCATGATATCGATCCGCAGCCGTTTGGTCCATTGATCGGGTAATCTTTTACCTTTACGATCGCGTGAGGGCGGGCGCTTCGGCGCCCGCCTTGCTATCGGGAAGGACATTATTTTATGCTAGATGCGGTTCGCCGGATTCGGGCGATCGTTGATCGCAGACATCCGCCGGGACATCTCCCATATAAGCTAGAAGATATCCGGGCAGCGATCGTTGAGGTCACTGGCATCGATTTTATCCGGTTTAATAAGTATCCGGACGGAGCAGACGAGAATCTGAACCCAGTGAGGGGACGCTTCCGCCGTTACGAAGGGCAGTATGTCCCATATTCGGGAAACGGCACTGTTGTTGAAATAGATTATGCCAACAGCCTAAATTTCTGTTGGACACGCTTCGTTGTGTGTAAAGAGATTTGCCATAGCTTGGAAGAGGATTCCACCGTTCAGGTTTCATCTTTTCCAGAAATTGAGAGACTAATAGAAGCATTACAATCAGCCCACCCAGTGGAGATTTCCGCTGCGTACCGTCCCTTTCTTTCTGAAAGAACGGCGCAGATTTGCGCCCTAGAGCTGCTTTGCCCGATCCGGGATCGCCGTCGCATGATAGAGAATGGGTCCGCCAAGAAATATAGCGAGATGCAGATCGCTACCGCATTTCGTATTCCTGTTGACTATATCAAGACCCTGTTTGACCCGGCATACGTTGGCCTTATATCTAAAATACTTGAGCCGTGAAGACGAGAGACTCGCTGTTGCCTAACGGTGAGTCAGCTACATAATTCCGCAAAATCGCGGGCCGGGGAAGCAGCCGGCGAACCGACCCGGTAATTTTAGCGCGCCGCTCGCCATGACTGCCGGCAAGGGGGCGTATAATCCCCAAGCCGCTGTCCCGGCGGAAGGCGGGGAGAGCGGGGGATTGCGCCGCTCGTTCCGCCCGTTTCGGAGCCTTCAATGCTCGTTCGCCTTGCCGTCGCGCTGCTTCTGCTGCTGACGCCGGCCGCCGCCATCGCGCAACAGCCCGACGGGCCGGTGCCGCTCTTTCCCGGTGCGGCGGTGCCCTCGATCGCGCCGGAGCCGCTGCCGCCGATAGAACCCGCGCCCACATCGCCGCCGGGGCCCGGCCCCGATGCGGCGACGCTGACCCCGCCACCTGCCGCCGCGCCCGAGCCGCGCATCTTCTGCCATCAGGCGGTGACGCCCCGTCTGGTCGAGGCCGCTTCGGCGCCCGAACAAGACCGCCGCTTTGTCGGAATCTGGAGCGATGCGTCGTGGACGCCGCAACTGTGCGCCGCCTTGATCGTCGAAGCCGTGGCGCCGGACGGCAGGGCCCGCATCGTCTATGTCTTTGGTCCGATGACCGCCAACCCGAACGGCTCGGGCGGCGTGCTGCACGGCACCGGCATCGTCCACGGCGGCGAATTGCGCTTCCAGAATTCCGATGGTAGCCAGTTCGGGTTCCGGCCGCTCTACGGCGATCTCGCGGGTCGGCTGACGACGCCGCAGGGCCGGACATACGACGCGATCTTCAAGAAGACGCCGTGACCGGCGCGCCGAACCCGCCCGGCTTCAGGCGTGTTGACGCTTTGGCGCGCCATTCCCAGATGTTTCCGACGCGGCGGTTGGGCGATAGAGGAATGAACACAAGGTCCGATCACGGCCGCGCGGAGCGGGGCGGTCGCGCCGACGAGACCAGGGCGGGCGAGCGCCGGATGCCGCCGATCCCCTCGCCGGTCGCGGAGCTGAGCGAGCGCAGCCGCGAAATCTTTCGGCTGATCGTCGACAGCTATGTGCAAACCGGCGAGCCGATGGGGTCGCGCACCCTGTCGCGCCTCCTCGCGCAGAACCTGTCGCCGGCGACGATCCGCAACGTCATGGCCGATCTCGAGGAGGCCGGGCTGCTCTATTCGCCGCACACCTCGGCCGGCCGCCTGCCGACCGAGGCCGGGCTGCGCCTTTTCGTGCACGGCCTCTTGGAACTGGGCGACCTCGCCGAGGGCGAGCGGCAGAACATCGAGGCGTTGTGCGCGGCGCACGGCCGAAGCCTGGCGCAGGCACTGGAAGAGGCGACGGCGGCGTTGTCCGGCCTGTCGCACTGCGCCGGGGTCGTTGTCGTGCCAAAGCAGGAGCGCCCGCTGAAGCACATTGAGTTCGTCCATCTGGGCCCCGGCCGGGTGTTGGTCGTGCTGGTCACCGAGGACGGGCTGGTCGAGAACCGGGTCATCGAGGTGCCGCTCGGGCTGCCGCCATCGACCCTCGTCTCGGCAGCCAACTACCTGAACGCGCGGCTGATCGGGCGCAATATCGAGGAGGCCCGCGCGGATATCGAGGACGAGGTTGCCTCGCACAAGGCGCAACTCGACGAACTGACCTCGCGGGTTGTCGCCGCCGGTATCGCGAGTTGGGCCGGCGGCGACGGCGAAAGCGCGCTGATCGTGCGCGGCCAGGCCAATCTCCTGGGCGACGTCACCGCGCTCGCCGATCTCGACCGGCTGCGCACCTTGTTCGAGATGCTGGAGACCAAGGAGACGGTGCTGCGGCTGCTCGACGCCAGCCGCCAGGCCGAGGGGGTGCAGATTTTTATCGGCGCCGAAAACCACCTGTTCGGCGTCGCCGGCTGTTCCTTGATTATCGCGCCGTACCAAAACAGCCGGCAGCACATTATCGGTGCGATCGGGGTCATCGGACCGACGCGGATCAACTATGCCCGCATCATCCCGATGGTCGATTATACCGCCAGGATGATCGGCCGGATCATAGGGTAGCAGCGCATGATTGAAGAACGGAACGAGGAGGCCGCCGGCGGCCCGGCGGCGGCCGCCAACGATATCGGCGACGCGGAGCGGCGGCCCGAATCCGGCGGGCAGACCGCCGAACCGGCGGCGCCGGAAGACGCGCTGCCGTCGGCCGACGAGCGGCTCGGCGAGATCGAGGCCGAACTGGCCGACACCCGCGACCGGTTGCTGAGAGCGCTGGCGGAGACCGAGAACGTCCGCCGCCGCCTGCAGCGCGAGCGCGACGACGCCCAGAAATTCGCGGTCGGCGGCTTTGCCAGGGACCTGTTGTCGGTGGTCGACAATCTGCGGCGGGCACTCGAAGCGATGCCGGAAGCGGAGATCGCGGACGACCGCACGCGCGGGCTGCGCGACGGCGTCGCCGCGACCGAGCGCGAACTGCTCGCCGCTTTCGAACGCCACGGCCTGCGCCGCATCGACCCCAGAGGCGAGCGCTTCGACCATAACCTTCATCAGGCGATCTTCGAGGCCGAGCGGCCCGACGTGCCCGCCGGCACCGTCGTCGAAGTCCTCCAGCCGGGTTACGTGCTGCACGAGCGCCTGCTGCGCCCGGCAATGGTCGGCGTCGCCAAGGGCGGTCCGCCGCCCGCCGCCGACGTTTCGGGCGCCGCCTGACGGTTGTCGTTGGACTGCCGGCATGCCGGCGGGAGGTCCAGGCGGATGGTGCCGCCGTATGGGAGAGAGGACCGGATTGCAGGCGGAAGACGCCTGGGGTCCGTTTTACAGGGCGTCGAGGGTGGCCGGCAAGGCGGCTTGGCGGCGTTCGATGCGGGCCGCCTCCTGCTCGAGATCCTCGGCCATCCGCAGCCGCGATTCCCAGATCGCCGGGTTGGCCGTCTTCTCGGCGAATTCGCGATACCAAGCCGCCAGCTCGCGAAGTTTTTGTGGGTCGTCCATCGGCCCCGCTCCCTTGGGTTCGCAGCGCCAACACCGGCACCGCTCCGGGTGTTCCCGACGGCCCCGGATAATACCTTCCGGTGGGTCAGCTTCAACTTTGGCTAGCTTCACCGGCCCGGCCCGGCCCGGGCCGGCAACCGGAGGCATTCCCATGACCCGGCCGGCGCGCGTGGCACCAGCCGCCCGGTTTCATTCGCCCGGCCGTATCATCTTTAATCCCGCCGATTTAATGGTGGGTGCACAAGGACTCGAACCTTGGACCCGCTGATTAAGAGTCAGCTGCTCTACCAACTGAGCTATGCACCCCACCTGGGAGGGCGGTCTATAACAGGGGGTGGCCTTATTGTCGAGCGGCGCACCCGGTGGGCTTGGTGTGGCCTTCGGGGCGTGTCGCGGGCCGCTGCCATGGCTTCCTCACTCGTCTGGCGACGGAGGAGGCGGCGCGCTGCCGGGCCGGGCGCCTCGTCCATGCGTGCGCATGGTCCCCTCCCCCGCGAACGCGGGGGCGGGTCCCGGCGCGCCGCAACTATCCCTAGTCGCCCGCCGAGGCGGTGCGGAGATCGGTTTGCGCCAGATCGACCGTGCAATGCGCGCAGCGGCGCGCCGCGATCGGGATTTCGCTGAGGCATTCCGGACATTTCTTCGTGGTCGGGTCGGGCGTGGTTTTGGAGCGGTTGAACCGCTCCATGAGCTTGTTCATCGGCAGCACGACGAAGAAATAGACCGCGACGCCGATCAGCACGAACGAGACGATGGCGTTGGCCAAATCGCCGATCAGGAATTGGCTGCTGTTGACGGTAAACCGGATCGCCGAAAAATCCGGCTTGCCGACGATGGCGGCGATTAATGGCGTCAGAAGGTCCTTGACAAGCGCCGCCACCACCGCGCCGAACGCGGCGCCCATCACCACGGCGACGGCAAGGTCGACGACGTTGCCGCGCAGCATGAACTCCTTGAACCCCTTTAACATGGGACACCCTGTCTTGGTCTTGCCGGATTTGGGATTGTTCAAGTGCTTGGTTTTATAAGGCTAACACGGCAATCGCGGCGACGCCAAGCCGGAGGGGGTCCATGTTATGCCCCGCGGATGGACGCCCGCGCGGCGTCGGCGTAGGGTTCCGCGATGATCCGGGCGATTCCCCGCGCGCCCTATGCGTCAGACCCCGATAAGAGCCGCGGCCGGCTTCACCCCGAGCCGGAAAGCGACATGCGCACGCCGTTTCAGCGCGACCGCGACCGCATCCTGCATTCGACCGCGTTCCGTCGGCTGAAGCACAAGACGCAGGTGTTTGTCTATCACGCCGGCGAGGGCGACCATTTCCGCACCCGCCTGACGCATAGCCTCGAGGTCGCGCAGATCGCCCGCACCGTGGCGCGCGCTCTGGGTCTCGACGAAGACCTCGCCGAGGCGCTGGCCTTGGCGCACGATCTCGGCCACACGCCGTTCGGCCATGCCGGCGAGGAGGCGCTCGACGCCGAGATGGCGCCGTGGGGCGGCTTTTCGCATAACGACCAGACCCTGCGCGTCCTGACCCGCCTCGAACGGCGCTATGCCGCCTTCGATGGCCTCAACCTGACCTGGGAGGCGCTCGAAGGGACGGCGAAGCACAACGGCCCGCTCGCCGGACCGGGCATGACGCGGCCAGTGCCGTCGTCGATCGCGGAGTACGACCGCCGCCACAAGCTCGACCTCGATACTTTCCCGGGCCCGGAAGCGCAGGTCGCGGCGCTCGCCGATGACATCGCCTACAACAATCACGACATCGATGACGGGCTGCGCGCCGGGCTGTTCGGGGTCGCCGACCTTGCGCCGCTGCCGCTGGTCGGCCCGGTATTCGCCGAGGTCGCGCGGCAGCATCCCGGCATCGAGGAAACGCGGCTGATCCATGAAGCGATTCGCCGGTTGATCGACCGCATGGTGCGCGATCTGGTCGTCGAGACCAGCCGCCGCCTTGCCGAGAGCGGCGTCGCGAGCGCCGACGCGGTGCGCCGGCTGGGTCGCCCGGTGGCTGCCTTTTCCGAGGAGATGCGGAACCACGACCGGGCCTTGAAACGATTCCTGTTCGAGCGGATGTATCGCCACTATCGGGTCAACCGCATGAGTTCAAAGGCGCGCCGGGTCGTGCGCGAGCTGTTTCAATTGTTCGTTGCGGAACCCGAGTGCCTGCCGGGTGAGTGGCGGGCGCCGGCCGGCGCCGGGATGGCTGAGACGGCCCGGCTTGTGGCCGATTACCTCGCCGGCATGACAGACCGATTCGCGCTCGACGAGCACCGCCGGTTGTTCGATACCTACGGTCCGGTGACGGAATAACGATGACGAACATCTTCGGCGATTTCCGCCGGCTGGTGCTGGCGGCGCTGGGCGAGCTGACGGCGGCAGGCGCACTGCCGGCCGGCCTCGATTTCGGCCGCGTCGCGGTCGAGCCGCCGCGCGACCCGACGCATGGCGATCTGGCGACCAACGCGGCGATGGTGCTGGCCGGCCCGACCCGGCAGAACCCGATGGCCTTGGCCGAGAAGATCGCCGCCGCGCTGGCCGGCCGCGAGCTGCGGAGCGGCGGTTATTGCGGCGGCGGATTTACCGTGAGCGCGGTACGGCCGGGGTTTTTGAACATCCGCCTCGATCCGGCGGTGTGGCATGCGCAGCTGCGCGCGATGTTGCAGGCGGGCACCGCCTACGGCAATTCGGTGATCGGGGCCGGCGAGCTGGTCAATGTCGAATTCGTCTCGGCCAACCCGACGGGGCCGATGCATGTCGGCCACGGCAGGGGGGCGGTAGTCGGCGACGCGCTGGCGGCGCTCCTTGCCAAGGCCGGCTTCGCGGTGCACCGCGAATACTACATCAATGACGCGGGCGCCCAGGTCGATGCGCTCGCCCGCTCGGTCCATTACCGCTATCAGCAGATGGTCGATGCCGAGCTGGCGACCGGCGCGGCGCGGGTCGAGCCCGAGGGGTTTTATCCGGGCGAATACCTGAAGGAGACCGGCCGCCGCCTGTTCGCGCGCGACGGCGACAAATGGATCGACACGCCGCAATCGGTATGGCTCGCGCCGGTGCGCGACTTTGCGATCGCCGAGATGATAGGGCTGATCCGCGACGACCTCGCGGCGCTCGGCGTGTCGTTCGACGCATTCACCTCCGAACGCGAGCTTGTGTCGCGCGGCGCCGTCGATGCGGCGCTCGCCGCGCTGGCCGGGCGCGGCCTCATTTACGAAGGCGTTCTCGAACCGCCAAAGGGCAAGCTGCCCGACGATTGGGAGCCGCGGCCGCAGACCTTGTTCCGCGCCACGCAATTCGGCGACGAGGTGGATCGGCCGCTGCGCAAATCAGACGGGTCGTGGACCTATTTCGCGGCCGACATCGCCTATCACCACGACAAATACCGGCGCGGCTTCCGTAACCTGATCGATGTGTGGGGGGCCGATCACGGCGGCTACGTCAAGCGCATGCAGGCCGCGGTGACGGCCCTGACGGCGGGCGAGGCGGCGCTCGACGTCAAATTGTGCCAGCTCGTCCACCTGTTCGACAACGGCGAGCCGGTGCGCATGTCGAAGCGGGCCGGCACCTTTGTCACCTTGCGCGAGGTCATCGACGAGGTCGGCCGGGACGTGTTCCGGTTCATCATGCTGACCCGAAAAAACGACCAGACCCTCGAATTCGATTTCGCCAAGGTGACCGAGCAGTCGAGGGACAACCCGGTTTTCTACGTCCAATACGCGCATGCCCGCGCCGCCTCGGTGATGCGCCATGCCGGCGAGGAATTGCCGGCCGCCAGCCTCGACGATGCGGCATTGGCGGCGGCGCCGCTCGACCGCCTCGCCGACCCGCTCGAACTGGCGCTGATTCGCTTGCTGGCCGGCTGGCCGCGGATCGTCGAGGCTGCTGCCGAGGCGCACGAGCCGCACCGCATTGCCTTTTTCCTGCAGGAGGTCGCCGCCCAGTTTCATCTGCTATGGACCAAGGGAAAAGACGAGGCGAGCCTGCGTTTCCTGATCGCCGCCGATCCCGACCTGACCCGTGCGCGCCTCGCGCTGGTGCGCGGCGTGGCGCTCGTCGTCGCCTCCGGCTTGGCGGTGTTCGGGGTCGAGCCGGTCGAGGAGATGTGACCATGCGGCAGCCGCTGCGCGATTACGACGAGCGCGAGGAGGGGTTCGAGCTGGTCGGCGAGGAGCGCGATTATGACGAAGAGCGGCGCGAGCGCCGCTTCCCGAAAGTGCTGCTGAGCGTGCTGGCGATGGCGGTATTCGCCGGCGGCCTGTGGTTCGCCTATCACGAAGGGGCGCGGCACGCGGGCGCCGGCCCCGGCGGCGACGGCATCCCGCTGATCCGCGCCGATCGCAGTCCTGACAAGGTGAAACCGGACGATCCCGGCGGCATGAAAATTCCCAACCAGAACGCCTCGATCTTCAGCGAACAGCCCGGCGTGCCGAATATCGAGCGGCTGCTGCCGCCGGCGGAGAAACCGCTGCCGCGACCCGAGCCGACAGCGGTTGCGGCGCCGTCGTCGGCACCGCTGCCTGCCGCCGCGCCGCACCTGGCGGCTCCGCGAGCCGCCGCCCAACAGGCCGCCCTGCCGCCACCCCCGGCGATCGCCGCGCCGGCGGCACCGCGGAACGAGGCGAAGACGGAACGGCATAACGAGCCACGGCGTAACGAGCCGCCGGCGGCCGGACCCACGGAACGACAGGAGACGTATGCCGCCCTCGGCGGCAAGGTCCAGGTCCGGCTCGGCTCGTTGCGCAGCCCCGAGGCGGCGCGCGCCGAGTGGCATCGGCTGCAGCACGAAAACCCCGATCTCTTGAGCAGGCTGCACGCCGTGGCGGTGCGCACTGATCTCGGCGACAAGGGGATCTATTACCGCATCGAGGCCGGGCCGTTCTCCGATGCGGCGGCCGCCGAACGGTTGTGCAGCGCGCTGAAGCAGCGCAATTTCGGGTGCCTTCTTGCTCGCTGAGCGGCCCCTAGCGCTGGTGCTCGGCTGCGCGGGCGAGGCGTTGTCCGCCGAGGAGCGCCGGCTGTTCGCCGCCGCCGACCCGCTCGGCTTTGTCATCTTCCGCCGCAACTGCCGCTCGCGCGCCCAGTTGCGCGCCTTGATTGCCGAGTTCCGCGCCTGCGTCGGTCGGCCCGACGCGCCGGTGCTGGTCGACCAGGAAGGTGGCCGGGTGGCCCGCCTGCGCCCGCCCGAATGGCCGGCCTACCCGGCGCCGGCGCGGCTCGCCGCGCTGCCCGACTCGCTCGCCGAGGAGGCGGCCGGGCTTGCGGCGCGGCTGATCGCGGACGACCTCGCCGAAATCGGCGTCACCGTCGATGCCGCGCCGGTCCTCGACCTGCCGGTGGCAGATGCCGACCCGGTCATCGGCGACCGCGCCTGGGGCACCGATCCGATGCGGGTGGCGCGGCTCGGGCGCGCTGTTTGCGACGGGCTCTTGGCCGGCAGCGTGCTGCCGATCGTCAAGCACATCCCCGGCCACGGCCGCGCCCGGGTGGACAGTCACCGCGCCTGTCCGCGCGTTGAGACCAGCGCAGCAGAAATGGCGCAAAGCGATTTCGCGCCGTTCCGCGCGCTGGCGGCGATGCCGTGGGCGATGACGGCGCACATCGTCTATGCCGCGATCGACGACAGCGCGCCGGCGACGTTCTCGCGGCTGGTGATCGACACCGCGATCCGCGGCGATATTGGATTTGCAGGCGTGCTGATCTCCGACGATATCTCGATGGGAGCGCTTGCCGGCGGGCTCGCCGAGCGCACCCGCCGCGCCCTCGATTCCGGGTGCGATCTGGTTTTGCACTGCACCGGGGTATTTGCGGAGATGGTCGAGGTTACCGAGGCGGCGATGCCGATGTCGCCGGAATGCGAGGCGCGGATCGGCCGCGGCGAAAAGCTGCGCCGGGACAGCGGGCGCCCGTTCGACCGGCGTGCGGCCGAGGCCCGCCTCGCCGAGTTGGCGGCAATGGCGGGCCGGCCGGGAGCATGAATGCCGTCGGACAATGGTCGGAGCTGCTGCGCGCGGCGACCACCTGGGTGCTGCCGGTCATCTTCGCGGTGACCTTTCACGAGGCGGCGCATGGGTTTGTCGCCTACCGGCTCGGCGACGACACGGCGGCGCGCGCCGGTCGCTTGACCTTGAACCCGCTCGCCCATGTCGATCCGTTCGGCACCGTGCTGCTGCCGGCCCTGTTGTTTCTGAGTTCGGGGTTTCTGTTCGGCTATGCCAAGCCGGTGCCGGTCAATTTCGGGCGGCTGCGGCATCCGCGCCGGGATTCGGTGCTGGTCGCGCTGGCCGGGCCGGGAACCAACGTGCTGCTGGCGATCGTCTCGGCCCTCTTGTTCTACCTCGTCGATTACGCGCCGAAGGGCTTTGCCAACTGGTTCGCGCTCAACCTGCGCAACTCGCTCGAGATCAACGTCATCCTATGTATTTTCAACATGTGGCCATTGCCGCCGCTCGACGGCGGCCGGATCGCGGTCGGCATCCTGCCGCGCTTTCTGGCGCGGCCGCTAGCGCGGGTCGAGCCGTATGGGATGATCATCCTGCTGCTGATCTTCGCGCTTTCCTATATCGGCGGGCGTACCGGCATCGGGTTCAACCTCCTCGGCTGGCTGATCGGCGTGCCGGCCACCTTCCTCTACCGCTTCGTGCTGACCGTGACCGGGCTGACCGGGTGAGCGAAACCGACGATTTGTCCGGTGCATCGGCGCTGCTGCTCGACCTCGACGGCTACGAGGGGCCGATCGACCTTTTGCTGAGCCTCGCGCGCCAGCAGAAGGTCGATCTCGCAAAACTGTCGATCCTGGCGCTTGCCGAGCAATACCTTGCCTTCATCGCCGGGCAGCGCCGGTTGCAACTCGAAATCGCCGCCGACTACCTCGTGATGGCGGCATGGCTCGCCTACCTCAAATCGCGCCTCCTATTGCCCGAGCCGCCGGCCGAGGACGGGCCGAGCGGCGAGGAGATGGCGGCGGCATTGACCCGCCGCCTGCAGCTGCTCGCCGCGATGCAGCGCGCCGGAGAGGCGCTGATGGCCCGGCAGCTGCTGGATCGCGACGTGTTCGCGCGCGGCCGCCCGGAGGGCTTGCCGCGCATCGACCGCCCGGTCTGGCAGGTCAGCCTCTACGAGTTGCTCGCGGCCTATGGCGCCGGGCACCGGCGGAATGAGGGGCAGGTGCTGACGATCGCCGCGCCGGCGTTCCACTCGCTCGACGAGGCGCTCCGGCATCTCGCCCGCTTTGTCGGCCATATCCCGGACTGGCGCGAGCTGTCGGCCTTTCTTCCGGAGGAATTGCGCGGCGCGCTGTATCGCCGCTCGGCACTGGCCGCCACCTTCGCCGCGACCTTGGAACTGGCGCGCACCGGGCAGATCGAATTGCGCCAGGATCGCCCGTTCGGCCCCCTTTACATGCGCAGCCCCGCTTCGGTGCGTGGCGCCGCGGCATGATCGAATACTCGGAGCAACTGCGGCTGATCGAGGCGCTGTTGTTCGCGGCGCCGGAGCCGCTCGGTGAGGACGAGATGGCGCGCCGGCTCGGCGACGGCGCCGATGTGGCCGGCCTGCTCCAGGCGCTCGCCGGGCGCTATTCCGATCGCGGAGTCAATCTCGTCCGGGTGGCCGGCGGCTGGACGTTCCGCACCGCCCCCGACCTCGCACCCTTTCTGCGCAGCGAGCGGGCGGTGCCGCGTAAATTGTCGCGCGCCGCCGTCGAGACGCTGGCGATCGTCGCCTATCACCAGCCGGTCACCCGCGCCGAGATCGAGGCGGTCCGCGGCGTCGCGCTGGCCCGCGGCACGCTCGACCGGCTCCTGGAGGCGGGCTGGGTGCGGCCGGCGGGCCGCCGCGACGTCCCGGGGCGGCCGCTCAACTGGGTGACGGCCCCGGCCTTTCTCGTCCATTTCGGCCTCGACAGCCTCACCGACCTGCCGGGGATCGACGAATTGCGCGCTGCCGGACTGCTCGAGATCGGGCCGGTCGCACTCGGCGAGCTGGCGCGCCTGCCGCCCGCCGAAGCGACGCCCGGCAGCGAGGACGCGTAGGCGGCGCGGTACTTTTCTCGCCATCATTCGGGCATACCTATCGGGGAGCCTGACTGGCGAGGGCGACCGGGAGCGCCGGCGGCGTTGCGGCCGAGGCGCCTTTTTGCGATCATCGGCGCGCTTGCGGAGCCGGTTGATGTCTTCTTTCTGTGGTCGACGCGCCGGCCGGGCGGGTGCGGCGCGGTGGTGCGGGTTGTTCTGAGATGTTTTTTGACGTTGGCTGGCCCGAATTGATGCTGATCGGGGTCGTCGCGCTGGTCGTGATCGGCCCCAAGGATTTGCCGCGCGCGCTGCGCATCGCCGGTTACTGGGTGCGCAAGGCGCGCAACATGTCGCGCGAGTTCCAGAACAGCATTGACCAGATGATCCGCGAGGCCGAGCTCGACGATATCCGGCGCGATCTGAAGAAGGCGACCGAGTTCGACATCGGCCACGAAGTCCAGAAAACGGTCGATCCTGACGGCTCGCTGGCCGAGAGCATCAAGCCGCCCGATCTGCCCGATTATTTTACCGAGAAGACCGAAACGGCGGCGATCGCCGCGCCGCAAACCGCGGCCGAGATGGAGGTTGCGGCGGCCTCGGCCGTTCCCGCCGCACCGGAAACCGTGCCCGTCGAGGGCACGGCCGAGCCGGCGATGCCGCGGGTCGAGGCGATCGAGGGCGCACCCGAAACGGGTATTCCCGTCGCCCAACCCCTGCCGGCAAAATTGTAAGCGGCCATGTCCGACGCCGCCGAGAACGACGAACTCGAAGCCGGCCGGATGCCGCTGCTGCAGCATCTGATCGAGCTGCGCAACCGGCTGATGTGGTCGTTCGGCACGGTAATCGTGGCGTTTCTGGTCTGCTACCAGTTCAAGGAGCGGATCTACCAGTTCTTGGCGCACCCGCTCTACGTGATCATGGCGGGCCAGCCCGGCAGCAAGATGATCTATACCGGGCTGACCGAGGCCTTTTTCACCTACATCAAAGTATCGTTCTGGGCGGCGGTGTGCCTGTCGTTCCCGGTCATCGCGGTGCAGATCTGGAAGTTTGTCGCGCCGGGCCTCTACAAGACCGAGCGACGCGCCTTCCGGCCCTATCTGGCGGCGACCCCGGTGCTGTTCCTGATGGGGGCTTCGCTCGCCTATTTTGTGGTGATCCCCTTCGCCTTCCGGTTTTTCCTCAGCTTCGAGACGCCGGGCGGCCCCGGCATGCTGCCGATCGTCTCGGAGCCCAAGGTCAACGAGTATTTGTCGCTGGTGATGACCCTGTTGTTCGCGTTCGGGGTCGCCTTTCAGCTGCCGGTATTGCTGACCCTGTTGGCGCGCGCCGGTCTGATCACGTCCGCCGGCCTTGCGTCGAA
Source organism: Allostellaceae bacterium (assembly GCA_036278835.1). GTDB lineage: Bacteria > Pseudomonadota > Alphaproteobacteria > ATCC43930 > CGMCC-115725 > DATARH01. Next base: position 49,144 of record DASUKH010000133.1, on the reverse strand, counting down.
GCGGCGCTATGCGATCGTCGGTATGTTCGCGCTCGCCGCAGTGCTGACCCCGCCCGACCTCGTCAGCCAGACCTGCCTCGCGGTGCCGCTGGTCGTGCTCTACGAGGGATCGATCATCTCGTGCCGCATGGTCGAGAAGGCGCGCGCGAAACGCGAGGCCGAGGAAGAGGCCGAACTGGCCGGCGGCAACCCGACCGCGGGCGAATAGCAACCGTCAGGCCGGGCGCCCGAGGCCGGTGCCGCCGCCGCGGCGGGTCATCGTGTAGGCCTCGAGATAGGACCGGGTCATCCGTTCCAGCCGGTGCCGTTCCAACAGGACCGCGCGGGTCCGCGTCGCCCCGTCGGCAAGCCCCTTGTACTCCCGCCGAACCAGCCTGAGGGCCGCGGCCATGTTGGCGCGGTGCTCGGGCAGCTCGGCATCGGCCGCCGCAAAGAACGCGGCATCCGAAACATCGTCGAGCTCGCCGAGCGGCGAGGGAACCAACACGACCGAACCGCCCGGCACCGACAGGTCGCGGGCATTGCCGACATCGGCGGCGACGCACACGCACCCCGCAGCCGCCGCTTCGAGCAGTGCCATGCTGCACCCCTCGAGGAGCGACGGAAGCAGGAAGACCTGCGCCGCCGCGAGGCGCGCGACCGCCTCTGCGCGCGTCAGCCCGACAGTCAGCTCGATGCGCTCGCGCAGCGGCGAGGCCGCGATCAGGGTTTCCACGCGGGTTCGGTAATCAGGGGCGAAGCCGGCGCCGATCAGCATGAGGCGCAGATCGGGGTCGTCGCGCGCCGCCTCCTCGAACGCGGCGATCGCGACGTGCTGAAGCTTGTGGCCGACCAGCGAGGCGACGACCGCGATCGTGAACGGCATGCCGGGGGCGCAGTCCGGCCGGCTGCGCGGCTGCGACAGCATCTCCTCGCCAAGCCCGTTCGGCACGACGACCAGCCGCTCCGGCGTCACCCCGAACTGCGCCGCCGCGAATTGCGCGACCTGCCGCGATACTGCGTTGACGAGGTCCATCGACGCAAGATCGGCCGCCAGCTGCCGCCGCTGCGCCGCATTCATCCACAGATAGCAATTATGCATCGTGTAGATGGTCGCTGCGCCGAACCGACGCGCCTGCGCCGCGGCGAAGCGGCTGTGATGATAGTTGACGACCTCGATCTCCTGGCGCCGCACAAAATCCGCGAAGGCGGTTTCATCGCCGGCGAAGGCGAGGGTGCGCACTGGCGACCCGGCGAGCGCCGGCGCGGCGGGCGGCGTCACGTCCTCCGCGGCGGCGAGCGTCACCGTGCAGCCCTCCGCCGCCAGCGCCAGCGCGAGATCGACAACCAGGTTTTCGAGTCCGCCGGACGACCAGCGATCGACCATCAGCAGGATCCGCGACGGGCGGAACGCCGCATCGATCCGCGGCAGCACGCTCGCCGGCGCCGGTACCGCGGCGCCCTCAGCGAAGGCCTGGACAAAGGCGTGCTGCACGGCCGCATCGACCTCGCCCCGCCACACCAGCACCCGCTTGGTGCGCGCCCAGTCCTGCTGCCGTATCAGTGCGGCGGCAAGCGGCGAGCGGCATAGCAGCACCGCGGCGTCGTCCAGCAGCGGGCCGTCGGCGAGCCGTGGCGGCACGTCGATATCGACGACCAGCGGCCGCTCGCGATGTTGGCAATCGCCGCTTTCGACCAAGCTCCTGTAGGAAACCGGACGGCAGCGCTTCAGGATCGCGGCTCGAAACTGCGCGGTCGGGCGCAATGCTCCGTCCGCTGCGAGGAGATCGCCCTCGGACAGCAGCGTGTCGAGGCGCCAGCGATCGGCCGCGAGCACCTCCCGGATATTGTCGAGCAAACCAAGCTCGACGGCGCGCGCGTTCAGCGTGTCGGGGTGCACGCGGTTTCTGTAAAGCGGTTCGGCGACGTGGCGGAACGATGTCGCGAGGTGGAGCCGCAGCCAGAAATCGTAATCCTCGCCGCCGAACGCGTCATCGGCATAAGGGCCGATCAGCTCGGCGACGGTGCGGCGGTAGAGAAAGCTGGCGCCTATGAAATTGTCGGCGCTGCGGTGAAAATTCTCGACCGTAACCCGGTCCGGCAGTTGGATCAGGCCGGGGTTGTCGACGGCACGGTTATGCGGCCGCCATTTCGGGTCTTCGTATGGCGCGCCGTCCTCGTCTATCGCCCAATAATCGCTGAAGACGAGACCCGCCTCGGGGTGCGCCATCAGCTCCGCCGCAAGCCGCTCGATCTGGTTCGGCAGCATCACGTTGTCGGCCGACGTCCAGGTCAGGAGATTGCCGCGCGCCCAGGCAAAACCGTGGTTGAGCGCCGCCGGCAGTTTCTGGTTGGGCTGGCGCAGAAACAGGATGCGGCGGTCGTCGGAATGGCGCCGCACTCTCCCTTCCAGATCGTCGGTTGAACCGTCATCGACGACGATCAGCTCCCAGTTCCTGTAGGTCTGCGCCCGGACGGCGGCGATCGCCTCCTCGACCAGATAGGCGTGGTTGAAGACCGGCAGGACAATGCTGACGAGCGGCCCCGGCGTCTCCTCTGCGCTTTGCCGGTCCGGCTCGCCGGTCCGCCGCAGCGCCCGGTCGCGCCCGACAACCGCTTCATCATAGGCGCGCTGCAACCGACGGCGATCGTCAAGCAGCCGCGCCGCCTGGTCGTGAAAGGCCATCCCCAGCTTGTTGGCGCGGTTGATCGCATCGAACAACCGGGCGAGCGCTGCGCCATCGGCAGAATCAAGCTGCCTTGCGCGCTCGGTCGAGGCGGTGCCGCCGTTGTTGTCAACAATCGGATCGCTTGGCGATGCCGCGATCCCTTGCGCGAGGGTTGGATCGAGGGCGTCCAACTCTCCCAGAACCCAGCGCTGCGCCTCCTCAAAGCCGCGTGTCAGACCCTCGTATTCATTCAAGGGCGCGCGGAGTTTTTGGCGCAACCCTTCACAGATACCGGTAATCCCGGCCAGAATCTGCTCAGGATCGGGGGTTCGAGCGTTTTCTGCCTTTTGAAAGATCGCCAGCCGATTATCCCAATCGTTTGAGCGATGCGGCAACGCTTCGACGACGACGCAGTCGCAGGCAAACGACAGGCACTCCGCGATGCCGCGTATCACCGGGGTATCCGGCGGCCTGAGGTCCTCTATGACGTAAATCCCGCCCGGCTTCAGCCTGCGGAACGATTCGATCAGGAAGGCGATGTTGGCGGATGCCTCATGGAGGCCATCGTCGATAATGATATCCAGGCCGACATCGCCGATCTCATCCCACATGCCGCGAATGGCGGCCGGGTTTGTCTGGTCGGTCCAGAAGGTCTCGATGCGCTCTTCGGCGAAGAGGATATCGCGGTCGATATCGGCTCCGTAAATTCGCGCGGCCGGGAAGTAGGCGCGCCAGCCGCGCAGCGATGCGCCGGGCCTGCCCTTTGTTCCCATCGACGATGGGGCGCCGGCCTTGTTCGTCCCCAGCCCCAGTTCGAATATCGTCAGCGCCTTGTCGCGGAACCTGCCGAACAGCCCGTCATACACGATCGTGTAATTATGATGCGGGCCGCCTTTGTCGCTTCCTTGCGACGCCATCAGATCGCAAAGCTCGGTCAGGTGGCGGAACCCGCGTTGTCTGATCGTTTGAAATTCGCTCGCCAGGTCGATCGCGCCAAGAATGCTGCTGTTCATGGATGTCCAATGCCGGTCAGGCCATCGCATCGGCCGGCGCGGCCGGCGCGCCGAGCGTCGAAAAAGCCGTGGCGGCGCCGATCGGGTGCAGCGCGATGCGGGAGATTTCGAGCGGCGTACCGGCGCGGGCCCAGACGCGGGTCTCGAAATCGTTAATCTCTTCGGTCGTCCTGAACGCCAACCGGCAGGTCCGGGCGGGCAATAGCGGCCAGGCCCGGAAATGCCGCACCGCGATAACGCGTTGCCCGCAGCCATAAACCGCATCGACGGTGAAGGATGCGCCGGCGGCCGCCGGCTCGTAGAGGCGGGCCCTCAGCGTGACGACATATCGACCCGGCGATAGTCGGATATACGGGCCAAAGATCATCGTCCCGCTCGGCGCGGCTTTCGCTCGCCGCACCGCACCCCCGGCAAGTATCGCGCCCTCGCCCGGCCGAAAGCCGCACGCCAATGGCGAGCCGCCGGCGAAGCAGCGCAGCGCCGCGATCTCCCCCTCCAGCTCCCGCAGACGATCGAGCGACCCCTGCCGGGCCGCTTCCGCCTCGCGCAAGGCCGCTTCGAGTTCGGCAATGCGATCTTCGCCCTGCCAGCACCGCAGCCGCAGGGTCTGAGCCTCGCGGCGCAGCTTCTTTATCCCCGAAATCAGCCGCCGGATGTCGGCCATGGCCGGCGGTTCAATACGGCTCTCCCGCCCCATCGATGCCTCGGGTCCGCTCCCCTGCGTAATGCCGCCACATTCCCATAACCGCTCCGGCAGGGAAAGGGCGGCGCCGGCGCGGGTCGATTGCGGTGCCGCCCCGGCTTGCGCTATTGACCGACGGACACGAAAGGATCAGACGCCATGCCACAGGCCGGGCCGCTCGCCGGCATCACGATCATCGATTTGTCCCGCATCCTGGCGGGGCCCTATTGCACGCTGTTGATGGCCGAGCTGGGGGCGCGGGTCATCAAGGTCGAAGCGCCGAAGACCGGCGACGACGCGCGCCATTACGGCCCCTTCAAGGGCGGCAAATCGACCTATTTCGCGAGCGTCAACCGCGGCAAGGAGTCGATCGTCCTCGACCTGAAGGCGCCGGCCGACCGCGACATCTTCGAGCGCCTGCTTGATAAGGGCGATGCGCTGGTCGAGAACTTCCGGCCCGGCACGATGGAAAAGCTCGGCTACGGCTGGGATGCGCTGCACGCGCGGTATCCTCGCCTCGTCTATGCCGCGGCCTCGGGGTTCGGCCATACCGGCCCTTATTCGCACTACCCCTCCTACGACATGGTCGTGCAGGGGCTGGGCGGCATCATGAGCATCACCGGCATCCCCGACGGTCCCTTGGTGCGGGTCGGCGCCTCGGTCGGCGACCTTTCCGGCGGGCTTTACACCGCGATCGCGCTCAATGCCGCGCTGTTGCACCGCGAGCGCACCGGCGAGGCCACCAAGGTCGATGTTGCGCTGTTCGACTGCCAGCTTGCGCTCCTCGAAAACGCGGTCATGCGCTATACGACGACCGGCGAGATACCCGGCCCGATGGGCGCGCGCCACCCGTCGATCACGCCGTTCGAGGCGTTTCCGACCCAGGACGGCCACATCATCATCGCCGCCGGCAATGACGGTCTCTTCGTCAAACTTACCGAGGCATTGCGCCGGCCCGACCTCGCGCAAAACCCGCTGTTCAAAACCAACGCACTGCGCAACCAGCACCAGCCGGCGCTGAAGGCCGAGATCGATGCGGTGTTGCATAACGGCACCACCGAGCACTGGATCGCTGTCCTCGAAAAAGCCGGCATCCCGTGCGGGCCGGTCAACAATGTCGCGCAGGCCACCGCGCACCCGCAGGTCGCCGCCCGCAACATGCTGGTCGAGGTGGACGACCCGGTCACCGGGAAGCTGCGCCTGTCCGGCAACCCGATGAAGCTGTCTGCCTTCCCCGACCCGCCGACCCGCGCGCCCGCGCCAGACCTCGACGCCGACCGCGAGCGCATCCTGCGCGAACTGGGGCTGTAGTTCCGCACCTTGCCCGAGGCACCGTTTTTGCCCGCATCCCCGGCGAAAGCCGGGGTCTACCGATGCGCTCGCCTCGGCGTTGAAGAGTGGGTCCTGGCTTTCGCCGGGACAGCGGTGCCCAGGTGATCCGACGGGTTCTGATTGGGGCTGCGGTCTTGGTTCCGGTTCTGCTGCTGGCGGCAGCCGGCGGCTTGTATCTCTATCTGCGCTCGTCGTTGCCGCAGGTGGACGGGCGGATCGTCGTCACCGGGCTAAAGGCGCCGTTGACGATCGCGCGCGACGCTGACGGGGTGCCGCTGATCACCGCCGCCGACGATGCGGACGCGATGTTCGGGCTCGGCTTCGCGCATGCCCAGGACCGGCTGTTCCAGATGGAATTGATGCGGCGCTACGGCGCCGGCCGGCTCTCCGAAATATTCGGGCAAAAGGCCCTGCCGATCGACCGGCAGATGCGGGTGCTCGGCCTTTACCGCGCCGCCGAAGCCGAAATCCCGTATCTCTCGGCGCCGGTGCGGCGCGGTCTTGAGGCCTATGCCGCCGGGGTGAACGCTTTTCTCGCAACGCGCCACGGTGCGCTGCCCCTCGAATTCCTGCTGCTGCGCTTCACGCCCGAGAAATGGCGCCCGGCCGACAGCCTCGTCTGGGGCAAATTGATGGACCTCGAACTCGCCGGCAATTACCGCAGCGAGTTGGAACGCGCCCGCCTCGCCCGAACCCTGTCTGCCGACGAATTGCATTTCCTCTATCCCGGCTACCCGAAGGGGGCGCCGACCACCCTGGCCGATCTGGCCCGCCTCTATCGCCTTCTGCCGCTCGATCGGCTGCATGCCGAACTGCCGCCGCTGTCTGTGCTCGGCCCGATCTACGCCTCCAACAACTGGGTGGTGGACGGCGCGCACAGCGAGAGCGGCAAGCCGCTGCTCGCCAACGACCCGCATCTCGGGTTTTCGGCGCCGGGGGTGTGGTATCTCGTCCGGCTGAAGACGCCGCAGCGCGAGATCGCCGGCGCCACCGCCCCCGGCGTGCCGCTCGTCGTCATCGGCCACAACGACAGGATCGCCTGGGGCTTTACGACGACGGGCGGCGATGTCGAGGATTTGTTTGTCGAGAAGATCGACCCCGCCGATCCCGGCCGCTACCTGACCCCGACCGGCAGCGCGCCGTTCGAGACCCGCACCGAGACCATCAAGGTGCGCGGCGCCGCCCCGGTGCGGCTGACCGTGCGCAGCACCCGGCATGGGCCGGTATTGTCCGATGCGCTGGGGCCGGGCGCGGCCGACAAGGGCTATGTGCTGGCGCTCGCTGCGCCGTTTCTCGCCCCCGACGACCGCACCGCCGAAGCACTGTGGGAGATCGACCGCGCAACCGACTGGGAGGGGTTCCGCAAGGCGATGCGCGGCTTTGTCGGGCCGCAGCAGAACGCCGTCTTCGCCGATACGAGCGGCACCATCGGGTTCATCGCGGCGGCGCGGGTGCCGATCCGCAAGAACGGCACCGCCTGGCTTCCGGTGCCGGGGTGGACCGGCGAATACGACTGGACGGGGTTCATCCCGTTCGATGACCTGCCCCAGGCGACAAACCCGCCGAGCGGCCATTTCGTCAGCGCCAACAACAAGATCGTGCCCGAAAGCTATCCCTATTTCCTGTCGCGCGACTGGGACCTGCCGAACCGCGCCGAGCGCATCCTGGCGCGGCTCGCCGCGACGCCGCGGCAGTCGCCGGCCGCCAGCGCCGCGATCCAGGCCGATACCGTGTCGCTGGCGGCGCGCCGGCTGGTGCCGCTGATGACCCGCATCGCTCCCGGCAACGATTTCGAGCGCGCCGCCATCGAGCGGCTGCGGCATTGGGGCTTCCATATGGACGGGGACCGGGTCGAGCCGCTCCTGTTCATCGCCTGGCTGCGTGCCTTCGCGCACGATCTCTTCTTCGGCCGGCTAGGAGCGGCGGCTTCGGGTTATTGGGACCTGCGCCCGCAGGTCGTCGCGGCGGTGCTGAGCGGCCACCCGGAATGGTGCCGGCACCCCCACCCTGGCCCTCCCCCGCTTGCGGGGGAGGGAAAACAAGTGAACTCTCCCCCGCAAGCGGGGGAGGGCAGGGTGGGGGCCTCAGCCTGCGACGCGCTGCTCCGCCATTCGCTCGACGCGGCGCTTGCCGAATTGCAAAAAGCCTACGGCTCCGATATCGCGCAGTGGCAATGGCGGCGCGCCCACCATGCCATTTTCGCCAACCCGGTGCTGAGCCGCATCCCGGTATTGCGCGACTGGTTTGACATAAGGGTGCCGGCCGGCGGCGGCTTCGACACGGTCAATCGCGGCGCCACGACGATCCATGACGACGCGCACCCGTTCGATCAGACATTCGGCGCCGGGCTGCGCATCATCAGCGATCTTGCCGCCCCGGCCGAATCACGCATGATCACCGTGCCCGGCCAATCGGGAAACCCGTTGTCGCCACATTTCGCCGACCTCGTCGGACGCTGGCAAAAATTCGACTATCTCACCCCCGGCCGCGCCCTCGCGGTCGCGACCCTGACCCTGGAACCCGCCCGATGACCGACCTGCCCGTGACGATCGCCGATATCCGCCGCGCCGAAAAGGCGATCGCCGGGTCGATCTCCCGCTCGCCGCTGGTGCGCGCGGCGGCGCTGTCCGAGATGGCCGGGTGCGAGGTGTGGCTAAAGCTCGAGACGGTGCACCCGACCGGCTCGTTCAAAGAGCGCGGCGCGCTCAACAAGCTGTTGAGCCTGACCGAAGCGGAGCGCCGCGCCGGGGTCATCGCGATGTCGGCCGGCAACCACGCCCAGGGCGTCGCCTACCACGCCCGCCGCCTCGGCATCCCCGCGACGATCGTGATGCCGGGCGGCACCCCGTTCACCAAGATCGACCGCACCGAAGCGCTCGGCGCCAGGGTCTTGCTGAAGGGCGAGGGGCTGACCGACGCCCGTGAGGCGTCCGAAGCGCTGGCCCGCGAGCGCGGATTTACCATCGTGCACCCCTATGACGACCCGGAGGTCATCGCCGGGCAGGGGACGATCGCGCTCGAACTCTACGAGCAGCAGCCGGCGCTCGATGCGCTGATCGTGCCGGTCGGCGGCGGCGGGTTGATTTCCGGGATCGCGGTAGCGGCCAAGTCCTTGTCGCCCGACATCGACATCGTCGGCGTCGAGGCGGCGCTCTACCCGTCGATGTACCGGGTATTGCGCGGTATCGACCCCGACCTGCCGACCGAGGGGACGACCCTGGCCGAGGGCATTGCCGTCAAGGAGCCGGGCCTCCTGACCCGCCGCATCGTCGCCGAGCTGGTCGGGCTGGTGCATCTCGTCAGCGAACGTCAGTTGGAGTCCGCGGTCGAGCTCTTGATCGAGCGCCAGAAGCTCGTCGTCGAGGGCGCCGGCGCCGCCGGGGTGGCGGCGCTGCTCGCCGAGCCGGAGCGGTTTCGCGGCCGGAAGGTCGGGATCGTGCTGACCGGCGGCAACATCGACGCGCGGCTCCTCGCCTCGCTGTTGATGCGCGGGCTGGTGCGCGGCGGCAGGCTGGTGCGGCTGCGCTCCGAACTGCCGGACCTGCCGGGAGTGTTGTCGCGGGTCGCCGGGGTGATCGGCGGCCTCGGCGGCAACATCGTCGAGGTGCACCATCAGCGGCTGTTTCACGACAGCGCGGCGCGCCGGGCCGAACTCGACCTGGTGGTCGAGACGCAGAACCGGCGCCACGTCGATACGATCATCGACGCCCTCGTCGCCGCCGGCTACCCGACCCGGCTGTTATCGGCCGGCGAGTCCGGCGAAAACAACGGGAAATAGGTCGGCGCTACCGCCGCCCGCCGCTGCGCTCCCGCGACCAGGCGTTGGGGTCTTTTAGGAAACTCTCGATCGCATCGTACTGGCCGGGCGCGAAGCGGCCGAGCCGCTCGGCAGTCTGCGCGACGTCCCACCAGTTCGCCAACGCCAGCAAGGCGATTCCCTCGGCGGCGAGGCTCGTCTCGATCTGCGGGAAGATGCCGTAATTGAAGATTACGAAGGAATGGTCGATATGGCCGCCGGCCTGGCGGATCGCGCGGACGAAATTGAGCTTCGAGGTGCCCTCGCTGGCGAGGTCCTCGACGAGGAGGACGCGCGCGCCGTCCTTCAATTCGCCCTCGATCTGGGCGTTGCGCCCGAACCCCTTCGGCTGCTTCCTGACATAGAGCATCGGCAACAGCAGCCGGTCGGCGATCCAGGCGGCGAAAGGGATGCCGGCGGTCTCGCCGCCGGCGATCGCGTCGAGCGACTCGAACCCGGTGTGCCGCTCGATCAGCGCCGCGGCGAGGTCCATCAGCTTGCGTCGCGCCCGCGGGAACGAGATCAGCCGTCGGCAATCGATATAGACCGGCGAGCGCAGGCCCGAGGTGAAGGTGAAGGGGTCCTCGGGCCGGAACAGCACCGAGTCGGTTTCGATGAGGATGCGGGCGGTGGTCTCCGCCGCATCGGTCTCGCTCGCGGAGCGGGCGGGGTGCGGATCGTTCTGCATGCGGCATCCTACCGCAAAAGCCGGCGGCAATCACCGATTCGGACGGGATTGACAGGCCGGGAAAAAAGAACAAAAAGGAAACATTATCGATTGGACGGTGTTTCGACGACATGTCCTCCCGCGCCGCCACCCTCGACGCGTTGCGCGACCGGATCGCCCGGCTGGAGCGGCCGGTCCGGCACGGCGTGCTGCCATTCGGTGTCGCCGCGATCGACGCCGCGCTGCCCGGCCGTGGCCTCGCGCTCGGGGCGCTGCACGAATTCCTCGGGGTTGGCGGCGACGAGGAGGACGGCGCCGTTGCTTGCGGGTTTATCGCCGGGATTTTGGCGCGGCTGGGGGGTGGGCCGGTGCTGTGGTGCCAGAAGCGGCCGGATTTGTACGGTCCGGGCCTCGCCGCGCACGGGCTCGACCCGGCCCGCCTCGTGCTGGTCGCCGCGTCGCGCGACGAGGAGGTGCTGTGGGCGCTCGAAGAGGGGCTGCGCATGCCGGGCCTCGCCGCGGCGGTCGGCGAAATCGGGCGGCTCTCGATGGTGGCCGGGCGCCGGCTGCAGCTCGCCGCCGAGCGCTCCGGCATCACCCTCCTGGTGCTGCGCCGCTGGCGCTCGGCCGCCGAGGCATCGGCCGAGCGGGCGCGCCCCGGCGCCGCCGTCACCCGCTGGCGGATCGGCGCGCTGCCCTCGGCGCCCCTGCGACTTGGATGGGGCCTCGGCCTCGGACTCGGCCGGCCGCGCTGGCGGGTCGAGTTGCTGCGGGTGCGCGGCGGCCGGCCGGACGTGTGGGAAATAGAGGTCGCCGATGCGACGGGTCATGTATCTGTTTCTGCCGGACTGGCCGATCGACCGGCTGCGCCGGGCGGCGGCGGCAGCGCGCCATTGCGCCGCGCCGGTTGAGGCGGCGCCGTTCGCGACGGTGGCCCTGTCCGAGGGGCGCCGCCTGCTCGCCACGGTCAACGGCCACGCCGCGGCGGCCGGGCTCGCCCCCGGCATGAAACTGGCGGATGCCCTGTCGTTCGTGCCCCGCCTCGCGACAATGCCGGCGGCGCCCGAGGTCGATGCCGCCGCGCTCGCCCGGCTCGCCGAATGGTGCACCCGCTACAGCCCGTGGACGGCGCCTGATTTTCACTCAGGGGGCGGCGCCGACGGGGTCAGGGTCGAGATCACCGGTTGCGCCCATCTGTGGGGCGGCGAACCCGGCCTCGCCGCCGATCTGGCGGCCCGCCTCGCCCGCCAGGGGATCGGGCACCGCATCGCGGTTGCCGGCACCTTGGGCGCCGCCTGGGCCTTGGCGCGCTTCGCCGGCGGCGGCGGACCGGCCCTGCCGGCGCCGGATGAGGAACGGTCGGTCTTGGCGCCGCTGCCGGTCGAGGCGTTGAGGCTCGATCCGGCGACCGTCGCCGGGCTGCGCCGGGTCGGGCTCAGGCGGGTCGGCGATCTTTACCCGATGCCGCGTGATGCGCTCGCCCGCCGCTTCGGCGACGGCGTGGCGCGTCGCCTCGACCAGGCGCTCGCCGCCGTGCCGGAGCCGCTGTCGCCATTGTGTGAAACCCCGGAACGGCGGGTGCGGCTCAGCTTTGCCGAGCCGATTGCCGACCCGGCCGACCTCGCCCGCGCCATCGAGCGTCTGGCCGCCGATCTGGCGGCGCGACTCGAGCGCGAGGGGCTGGGGGCGCGCCGGCTCGGCCTCGCCTTTCACCGGGTTGACGGCCGGGTCGAGCAGATCCGCCTCGGCACCGCCCGGCCGACCCGCGACCCGCGCCACCTCGCCGGGCTGTTCGCGGCGCGGCTCGAGACGGTTGATCCGGGGCTCGGGGTCGAGGACATGATTCTCGCGCTCTACGCCGCCGAACCGCTCGAGCCGGAGCAGATAGGCATCGGGCATCTTCGCCCGTTCTGCGATAACCCTCTCCCCCCAATGGGGGGAGAGGGGGTAACGGCGATGACTGGAGCGCCCTTGCGCCGCTCATCGACCGCCTCGGCACGCGGCTCGGGTCGATGGCGCTGTCGCGCATCGAGTTGCGGCAAAGCCATATCCCCGAGCGCGCCGCGGTATATGCCCCGATCGACGTCATTCCGGGGCGCGGCGCGAGCCCGGAACCCATGAACACCGGCCTCTGGAAAATGGGTTCCGGGTTCGCCGCTGCGCGGCACCCCGGAATGACAGTAGAAGAGTTGCCGCGCAAACCGCCGCGGCCCATTCGGCTGTTCGACCCGCCCGAGCCGATCGCGGCGGCGTGGCTGCTGCCCGACGATCCGCCCTTTCGTTTTACCTGGCGCCGCCGTTCTCATCGGGTCTGCCGGGCCGATGGTCCCGAGCGCCTCGCCGAGGAGTGGTGGACCGAAGACCGCGTGGCCTCTCCCGACGCGATCCGCGACTATTACCGGGTCGAGGACGACGAGGGCCGGCGGTTCTGGCTGTTCCGCGCCGGCCTGCCCGGGGAGCCGCCACCGCGCTGGTTCCTGCACGGCCTCTTTGCCTGATGCCCGACCTTCCGCCAAAGGCCTTCGACAGGCTGTCCCGCACGATCGGCTCGGGCAGCGCCGGTCCGCCCGGAAAGGCGCGGACGCCGGTATTCGACGACGATGGCGGGGCATACCGTCCGGAAACCGAACCCGGCTATGCCGAGTTGCAGGTCACCAGCAATTTCTCGTTCCTGCGCGGCGCCTCGCATCCCGACGAATTGGTGCTGGCCGCGGCGGCGCTCGGCCACCGGGCGATCGCGATCGCCGACCGCAACAGCCTCGCCGGCGTCGTGCGCGCGCATCATGCCGCCAAAACCGTCGGCATCCGCCTCGTCGTCGGGGCGCGGCTCGATCTCGAAGACGGCACCAGCCTGCTCCTCTATCCGCAGCACCGCGCCGCTTACGGCAGGCTGACCCGCCTCCTGACCTTGGGCCGCCGCCGCGCCCCGAAAGGCGAATGCCGCCTCGCTTACGCCGATGTCGCGGCGCAGGGCGAGGGGCTGATCGTCATCGCGTTGTCCACGGAATTGGTGCCGCGCCTCGCCGCCGATTTCCCGGCCGGGCCTATCTCGCCGCGCATCATCTCTATCGCGGCGACGACGCAATGCGGCTGGCCGCGCTCGCCGCCCTGGCGGAAGAGAGCGGGCTGCCGCTCGTCGCAGTCAACGACGTGCTCTACCACAGCCCCGAGCGGCGCCCGCTGCAGGATGTCGTGACCTGCATCCGCGAGCATTGCACGATCGCCGAGGCCGGGTTCCGTCTCGCCGCCAATGCCGAGCGCCACCTGAAGGCGGCCGCCGAGATGGCGCGGCTGTTCCGCGGCCACGAGGACGCGCTCGCCCGCACGCTCGAAATCGTCGAACGCTGCCGGTTCAGCCTCGACGAGCTGCGCTACGAATATCCCGAAGAGCTGGTGCCGGACGGCATGACGCCGCAGCAGCGCCTCGCCCGGCTGGTTTGGAACGGGGCAAGGGAGAAGTTGGCCTCCACCCCCCAAAAGGAAAACTCCCTCTCCCCCAGTGGGGGAGAGGGTTTTTTTAAGGAACCGGAAGGGAAAGAGGGTTCTTCTTTTGAGGAGAAGGATGCCGTCCCCGACAGGATCTGCGCCCTCCTCGAGCATGAGCTGGCGCTGATCGAGCGGCTCGATTACGCCCGCTATTTCCTGACCGTGCACGACATCGTCGCGTTCGCCCGGAGCCGCGGCATCCTGTGCCAGGGGCGCGGCTCGGCGGCCAATTCGGCGGTGTGCTACTGCCTCGGCATCACCGCGGTCGATCCGACCCGCATCGACGTGCTGTTCGAGCGCTTCATCAGCGCCGCCCGCAACGAGCCGCCTGACATCGACGTCGATTTCGAGCACGAGCGGCGCGAGGAGGTGATCCAGTACATCTACGGCAAATACGGCCGCGACCGCGCCGGCCTCGCCGCCACGGTGATCTGCTACCGCGCGCGCGGCGCGATCCGCGAGGTTGGCAAGGTCATGGGGCTGTCGGTCGATACCGTCGCGGCGCTCGCCGGCATCGTCTGGGGCTGGTCGAACGAGGCGATCGCTGAGGATCGGGTGCGCGAAGCGGGGCTCGACCCCGCCGACCGCACCCTGCGCCTCGCGCTCGACCTCGCCGCCCGGCTGATCGGCTTTCCGCGCCACCTGTCGCAGCATGTCGGCGGCTTTGTCATCACCCGCGGCCCGCTCAGCGAGCTGGTGCCGATCGAGAACGCGGCGATGGAAGACCGCACCGTCATCGAATGGGACAAGGACGACCTCGACGCGCTCGGGATTCTCAAGATCGACATCCTGGCGCTCGGCATGCTGACCTGCATCCGCAAGGCCTTTTCCCTGATCGCGCAGCACTACGGACATCATTACGACCTGGACTCGGTGCCGGCCGAGCGGCCCGAAGTGTACGAGATGCTGAGCCGGGCCGATTCCTTGGGCGTCTTCCAGGTCGAGAGCCGCGCCCAGATGACGATGCTGCCGCGCCTACGCCCGCGCGAATTCTACGACCTCGTCATCGAGGTCGCGATCGTGCGGCCGGGGCCGATCCAGGGCGACATGGTGCACCCGTATCTGCGCCGCCGCTCGGGAAAGGAGCCGGTCGCGTACCCTTCCGAGGAATTGCGCCGGGTGCTCGGCAAGACATTGGGGGTGCCGCTCTTCCAGGAGCAGGCGATGAAGATCGCGATCGTCGGCGCCGGGTTCGCCCCTGAGGAGGCCGACCGATTGCGGCGCGCGATGGCCACCTTCAAGCGCAACGGCGACATCCACCTCTTTCGGGACAAGTTCGTCGCCGGCATGCTGAAGAACGGCTACACGCGCGACTTCGCCACCCGCTGCTTCGACCAGATTGAGGGGTTCGGTACCTACGGCTTCCCGGAAAGCCATGCCGCGAGCTTTGCGCTCCTCGTCTATGTCTCGGCCTGGATCAAGCGCTTCCACCCCGACGTTTTCGCCTGCGCCCTGCTCAATGCACAGCCGATGGGGTTCTACGCACCGGCCCAGATCGTGCGCGACGCGCGCGAGCATGGCGTCGTGGTGCTTCCCGTCGATGTCAATTTCAGCGACTGGGACTGCACGCTGGAGCCGTTGACGCCTCTAGATGATCGTCATCCCGGCGAAGGCCGGGAGCCATCTTTCAGCTGGCACCTCGTTGCCGATTGCCCCCCGGTGCAGCCGCGGCACTCGAGGGCGGAGCCTGGCACAGCCATGGATCCCGGCTTTCGCCGGGATGACAAAGGAATGGCGCTGCGCCTCGGCCTGCGTCAGGTCAAGGGACTGGCCGAGGCGGATGCCGGGCGGCTGGTGGCGGCGCGCGGCGGCGGCTACCGCGATGTCGGCGATCTGTGGCGAAGGAGCGGCCTCGGCCGCGCCGCCCTGGAACGCCTTGCCGCGGCCGACGCGCTGCGCTCGCTGGGCCTCGACCGCCGTCGCGGCCTGTGGGAGGCGAAGGCGCTCGGCGAGGCGCCGCTGCCATTGTTCTCAAATTCAGCAATTCGTCATCCCGGCGAAGGCCGGGACCCACCGATCCGTTCCCCGATTGGTTCGGGCATGGACCCCGGCCTTCGCCGGGGTGACAAAGAAGACCGGGGTGACAAAGAAGGCCGGGGTGGCAAGGAAGAGAGCGAAGCCATTGCCGCGGCGCTGCTGCCGGAGATGCCGTTGGGCGAGCATGTGGTCGAGGATTACGGCACGCTCGGGCTGACCCTGAAGCGGCACCCGCTGGCCTTTCTGCGCGCCGAACTGGCGCGGGAGGGACTGGCCGCCGCTCGCGACCTAGCCACCCTGCCGGTCGGGAAGCGGGTGGCGATCGCCGGCCTCGTGCTGATCCGCCAGCGCCCGGGCAGCGCCAACGGCGTTGTGTTCATCACCCTCGAAGACGAGACCGGCATCGCCAACCTGATCGTCTGGCCCGATGTGCTGGAACGCTTCCGCCGCGCCGCGCTCGGCGCCACCCTTCTTTATTGCCGCGGCCGGCTGCAGCGCGAGGAGAGCGTCATCCACATCGTAGCCGACGACCTGAAGGACTGGACGGCGCGCCTCAACAGCCTGCGCGAGCGCACCGGCGGCGAAAAACCGACGCGGCGCGCCCTCGTCATCCAGAGCCGGGATTTCCGCTGATCTGCGATTGCGACGCGGCGAACCTACATTATAGACCGGCCGTCCTCTGTGCACGCGCCGGAAGGGAACCCGTGACGGCATTCGTCTTCTCCGATCCGCCCGCCCCGGAAATGCCGTTGCGGGCGGCGATCCGCGACTGGCACCGGCTCGACGAGGCGGAGGCCGATTCGCGCCTGCTCGAACTGGCGGCGATCCCGGCCGATGGCCGCAAGCGCATCGCCACGACGGCGCGTACCCTCGTCGCCAAACTGCGCCGCGAGCGGCTCGGCAAGGGCGGTCTCGACGCCTTCCTGCAGGAATACGCGCTGTCCTCGCCCGAAGGGGTGGCGCTGATGTGCCTCGCCGAGGCGCTATTGCGCATCCCCGACGCCGAGACCGTCGACCGGCTGATCCGCGACAAGCTCGGCGACGGCGATTGGCAGCACCATATCGGCCGCTCCGGCTCGTTGTTCGTCAACGCCTCGACCTGGGCCTTGATGCTGACCGGCAGGCTGTTGCGCGCGGATCGCGGCGAAGCCGATCTCGGCAGCGCGCTGCGCAGTCTGATCGCGCGATCGAGCGAGCCGGTGTGGCGGCAGGCGGTGACCGCAGCGATGCGCATCCTCGCCGACCAGTTCGTCCTCGGCCGCACGATCGCGGAGGCGCTGGGCCGGGCCCGCGCCGCCGAGCGGCAGGGTTATCGCCATTCCTACGACATGCTCGGCGAGGCGGCGCGCACGATGGCCGACGCCGAGCGCTACCGTACCGCCTACGCCGATGCGATCGCCGCAATCGGCAAGGCGGCGGCCGGCCGGCCGGTGTCGGATGCGCCCGGCATTTCGGTCAAATTATCGGCGCTCCACCCGCGCTACGAGATGGCGCAGCACGGCCGCATTATGCGCGAATTGCTGCCGGCTCTCGCCGCGCTGGCGCGGCAGGCGCGCGATGCCGGGATCGGCTTCACAATCGACGCCGAGGAGGCCGATCGCCTGGAATTGTCGCTCGATTTGGTCGAGGCCTTGGCGCTCGCCCCCGAATTGGCCGGCTGGGACGGGCTCGGCCTCGCGGTGCAGGCCTATCAGAAGCGCGCCTTGCCGCTCGTCGACTGGCTCGCCGATCTGGCGGGGCGGGCGCGGCGGCGGCTGATGGTGCGGCTCGTCAAGGGCGCCTATTGGGACAGCGAGATCAAGCGGGCGCAGGAACGCGGCGTCGATGCCTATCCGGTATTCACCCGCAAGGTCGCGACCGACGTTTCCTATCTCGCCTGTGCGAAGCGGATGCTCGCCGCCGGCCCGGTCCTCTACCCGCAATTCGCGACTCACAATGCGCATACCCTGGCGGCCGTGCTGGAACTGGCCGGCGGACGCAGCGACTGGGAATTCCAGCGCCTCCACGGCATGGGCGAGGCGCTTTACGACCAGGTGGTCGGCGAGGGCGGCCTCGACCGGCCGTGCCGCATCTACGCGCCGGTCGGCAGCCACGAGGACCTGCTCGCGTACCTGGTGCGCCGCCTCCTCGAAAACGGCGCCAACACCTCCTTCGTCAACCGCATCGTCGACGAGCGGGCGCCGATCGACGAGATCGTCGCCGATCCCATCGCCGCCCTTGCCCGCCTGCCGGAAAAGCCGCACCCGAAAATCCCGCTGCCGCGCGACCTGTTCCAGCCGGTGCGGCGCAATTCGCGAGGCCTCGACCTCGCCCAACCGCGCACCCTGGCGGCGCTGCGCGGCGGGTTGGCCGAGGCGGTGCGCCGGCCTTGGCGGGCCGCGCCGATCGTCGGCGGCGTCGAACAGGCGGGCGATGGTGCGGCGGTGTTCGATCCGGGCGACCGCCGGCGGCAGATCGGCACCGTCGCCGAAGCCCGGCCGCAAGACATTACGGAGGCGCTGCGGCGCGCCGATGCCGCGGCCCCCGCCTGGAATCGCACCCCGGCCGAAGCCCGCGCCGCGATCCTCGAAACCGCCGCCGACCTGTTCGAACAGGAACGCGCCGAGCTGATGGCGGTGATCGTCCGCGAGGGGGGCCGCACCCTGCCGGCCGCCCTGTCGGAGGTACGCGAGGCGTGCGATTTCCTGCGCTATTACGCGGCCCGGGCGCGCGCCGATTTCGCCCGTCCGGAGGTCTTGCCCGGCCCGACCGGCGAGCGCAACCAATTGGCGCTCGACGGGCGTGGCGTCTTCGCCTGCATCTCGCCGTGGAATTTTCCGCTGGCGATCTTCACCGGCCAGGTCGCGGCGGCGCTCGCCGCCGGCAACGCGGCGATCGCCAAGCCGGCCGAGCAGACCCCACTGATGGCGGCCGCCGCGGTGCGTCTCCTGCTGAAGGCGGGGATTCCAGGCGATGTCCTGCATCTGCTGCCGGGCGGCGGCGCGGTCGGCGCGGCGCTGGTCGCCGACCCGCGAATCGCCGGGGTGGCGTTCACCGGCTCGACCGAAACGGCGCGCGCGATCAACCTGTCGCTGGCGCAGCGCATCGGGCCGATCGTGCCGCTGATCGCCGAGACCGGCGGGCAGAACGCGATGATCGTCGATTCGTCGGCCTTGCCCGAGCAGGTCGTGGCAGACGTGCTGATTTCGGCCTTCGACAGCGCCGGCCAGCGCTGCTCGGCATTGCGCCTGCTCTATATCCAGAGCGATATCGCCGAACGGCTGCTGACGATGCTGACGGGCGCCATGGCCGAGCTGCGGATCGGCGACCCGGCCCTGCTCGAAACGGACGTCGGCCCGGTCATTGACGAGGAGGCGCGGCGCGCGTTGCAGCTTCATGCCGACCGGATGGCGCGCGAAGGCGCGCTCCAGTACGAATGCAAGCTGCCGGCCGGCACCGGGCACGGCACCTTTTTTGCGCCGCGCGCCTTTGAGATCGATTCGGCGCGACGCCTTGAGCGCGAGGTGTTCGGCCCGATCCTGCACGTCGTGCGCTGGCCGGCCGACCGGCTCGACGCGGTCATCGACGAGATCGCGGCGACCGGCTACGGGCTGACGCTCGGCATCCAAAGCCGCATCGACGATATGACCCGCCATGTCCTCGGCCGCCTCGGGGTCGGCAACGCTTACGTCAACCGCAACATGATCGGGGCCGTGGTCGGCGCCCAGCCATTCGGCGGCGAGCGGCTCTCCGGGACCGGGCCAAAAGCCGGCGGGCCGCGCTATCTGCCTCGCTTTGCCACCGAGCGCACCGTCTCAGCCGACCTCACCGCGGCCGGCGGCAACGCCACCCTCTTGTCGCTGGCAGACGCCGAGGACTGACAAAATCCGAGGTGTTGCTCAAATGCCTCGCGCGACCGCTGAGATTCGCTCGTTTACGAGCAAACTGTTGCGCGGATGCCGCTACCGGCTGCGATCTTGCCCCGCGAGCCAATTAACCACCCTGGCGAGCTAAAATCCCATTGCCATCGTAAAAGTCGATGGTAATCATGGGCGCAACGATGGTGACGCAACCATCGTAGCACGCGTATTTGCGGCCGGAGGTAAGGGGATGAGAAATCGCTATCTGCTCGGCGCCGGCGTTGCGCTCGCCATGACGTTCGGCTGGGCGAATGCGCAGGCGCAGCTGTTCGGGCTGCCCGGCGGGCCGGGCCATGTCTATTTCGGTGGTGAAGGCGGCTGGACGCATCTCGACAATGCGACCGCTCGCACCGCCGGGCTCAAAGCCACCGAAAAATTCAACGATGGCTTTAACGTCGGCGCGCGGCTCGGTTACGAGTTCGGGCCGCTGAGCATCGAAGAAGAGTTCCGTTGGCAGAAGAATGACATCAACGGCCTCGGCGCAGTCGGAGTGAGCGGCATTCGCAGCGCGTATGCCTTCATGACGAATGCGATCTACAATTTCACGTTCCCGGGCCTGTCGATCCCGATCACGCCGCATGTCGGCGTCGGCGTCGGCGCGGTCGAGTTGCGTGACAGCATCAACGTGCCGGGCCTCGGCACGATCAGCGGCGGGACCGACTGGGAGCTCGGGTATCAGGGGATTGCCGGTATCCGCTACAACGTCAACCCGTCCCTGGCATTCGATATCGACTACCGCTACCTCGGAACGACCGACCCGACCTTCAATTTCCGCGGCGTCGCGGCGAGTCTCGGCAGCTACAAATCCGAGTATTCCTCGCACAGCGTCCTGGCGAGCTTCATCGTGAAGTTCGGTGCGGCGCCGCCGCCCCCGCCGCCGCCGGTCGCTGCGCCGCCGGCCCCGCCGGCCCCGCCGCCGGTCGTGCGCAAGGTGTTCCTGGTCTTCTTCGACTGGGACAAGGCGACGATCACGCCTGAGGGCATGCAGGTCGTGCAGCAGGCCGCCGCCGCCTGGCGTTCCGGCGCGCCGGTCCAGATCCAGGTCACCGGCTATACCGACCTGTCGGGTTCGGCTGGTTATAACCAGCGGCTCTCCGAGCGTCGCGCCAACAACGTTGCGGTGGCTCTGATCCGCTCCGGCGTGCCGCGCAACGAGATGGCCGTCAGCGGCCGCGGCGAGAACGATCCGCGCGTGCCGACGGCGCAGGGCGTGCGCGAACCGCAGAACCGCCGGGTCGAGATCGTCTTCCCGTAAACGTAACTCCACGACCGCCGGGGTCTTCGTGGCCCCGGCCCCTGGAACCGCCGCGGTTGCACGCGGCGGTTCTTTTTTGGGTTGCGCGGCGGCATCCGGGATTGCCCGCGCGCCCTGGCGCGGTATCCGATCAAGTCAGACCATCGGATGCTCCCCGCCCGCGGACTTGATCCGCGGGTCTACGCCTTCCGCCGCCTGATAAGACGTGGATGGCCGGGTCAAGCCCGGCCAAGGGCGACCGTTCCATTTGAACGGACTTTGCTCTGGCCGGGCTTGTGCATCGCCGGGTGGAGCCGCGAGGCGCCTTATGCGGGGCTTGTGCGGTGCATCGCGATATTGCCGTGCGGGTCGAGGCGGGCGATCCAACCGGGCGGGACGAGACAGGTTGAGTCGTATTCCTCGACGATACAGGGGCCTTGGTGTGGCGTTCCGAGTTCGCTGCGGTTGACGATCCGCGCGTCCAGCCAGCCGCGGTCGGGGCCGAAATAGGCGCGGCGCTGCGGTTCGGCGATCGCGAGGTCTGGGGCGAAGCGGGCGGCGGCGGGCGCCTCGCCGCGCGGCTGGTCGCCGATGCCGCGCCCGACGACTTCGAGGCTGACCAGTTCGACGGGCTCCCCGGTGCCGGCGCGGTGGCCGTAGGTGCGCTCGTGCTCGGCGCCGAACGCTTCCTCGAGTTCCCGCAATGCGCCCCGGTCGAACTGTCCGCCTGCCAGCGGCACGCACAATTCGAAGGATTGGCCCTGGTAATGCAGGCTGGCGCTGCGCCGGATTTCGATCCGGCCGAGGGCGAACCCGTCTTCGGCAAGCCGCGCCCTCGCCTCGCCTTCGAGTGCGGCGATCGTCGCCTGCAATGATGCCGGGTCGGCGTCGCGCAGCAGCGCTTTGCGGGTGCGGGTGAAGAAATACTCGACCTCGGCATGAAGCAGGCCAAATGACGAGAACACCCCGGCCAGCGGCGGGATCAGCACATTCGGGATATGCAGAGCCTCGGCCATGCCGGCGGCGAATAGCGGGCCGTTGCCGCCGAACCCGACCAGCGCGTATTGCCGCGGGTCGCGGCCGCGCTCGCTCGATACGGCTTTGAGGGCGCGGATCATGTTGGAGGCGGCGATCAGGTGGGCGCCGTAAGCCGCCTGTTCGAGGCTCATGCCCAAGGGCCCCGCGATGCGCTCGGCGATCGCCGCCGCAGCCCGGCCGGCGTCCAGCGGCACCGCGCCGCCGACCAGGTGATGCGGGTTGAGATAGCCGAGCGCGAGGTTGGCGTCGGTGACGGTCGGCTCGCTGCCGCCTTTGCCGTAGCAGACCGGCCCCGGCACCGCGCCGGCGCTGTGCGGCCCGACCTGCAAGGCGCCGCCGGCATCGACCCACAGGATCGAGCCGCCGCCGGCGCCGACCTCGGCGAGATCGATCGCCGGCACTTTCAAGGTGTAGCCGGCGCCCGACAGCAGCCGCGAGCCAAGCACGATGCCGGCGCCGACCTGGTACTCGGTGGCGCGGGTCACCTCGCCATTCTCGATCAGCGAGGCCTTCGCGGTCGTTCCGCCCATGTCGAACGAGATTGCCTTGCCGATGCCGATGCGGCGGGTCAGCGTCTGCACCCCGACGACCCCGGCCGCCGGCCCCGATTCGATGATGTGCATCGGCACCGCCGCCGCCGCCTTCGCCGTCGTCAGCCCGCCATTCGATTGCATCAGAAGGAGCGGGGCCGCGATCCCGCCGCGCGTCAATTCGGAGATCAGCCGGTTCAGGTAGCGTTCGACCGTCGGCCGGACATAAGCGTTGATGACCGTCGTGGATGTCCGCTCGTATTCGTTGATGACCGGCAGCACCTCGGCGCTGGTGCAAAGGATCGTGTCGGGCGCGAGGCGGGCGGCGATCTCGTGCACCCGCTGCTCGTGCGCCGGGTTGAGGTAGGAGTGCAGAAAGCAGATCGCGATCGCCTCGACCCCCTCGCCGACGAGGAACCGCACCGCACGCTCGGCGCTCGCCTCGTCGAGTGGCCGATCGATGCCGCCTTGCGCGTTGACCCGTTCATCGACCTCAACCCGCAGCCGGCGCTCGACCAATGGCGGCGGCTTGGTCCACGACATGTCGTAGAGTCGCGGCATCCGCAGATTGCGGATTTCGAGCACGTCGCGAAAGCCCTTGGTGGTGATCAGGCCGGTCTTCGCGCCCTTGTGCTCGAGGATTGCATTCGAAGCGACCGTCGTGCCGTGCAATATCTCGGCGATATCGGCGGGAAGGGCGCCGACCTCGGCGAGCAGCGCCGCCAGCCCCTCGACGATCGCGCGCGCGTAGTCGTCGACCGTCGATGAAACCTTTTTTGTGTAGCGCTCGCCGCCCTCGCCGATCAGGGCGATGTCGGTAAAGGTGCCGCCGATATCGACCCCGGCGCGCCAGCGGGGTGGCATCGCGCCTCAGCCCTTGCCCTTGTCGTGCCAGCCCCGGTTGCCGCGGCCGCCGACCAGGCCGGCACGCACCCGCTGCTTCAAAAGCGCGGGCGGGCGAAAGCGCTCGCCATAGGCATCGTGCAGGATGTCGAGCGTCTGCAAGGTCAGTTTCGAGCTGACCGCGTCCATCAGCTCGAAGGGACCCATCGGGTGGCCGAGGCCGAGCTTGCAGGCGGTGTCGATGTCTTCCGGGCTGGCGACGCCATCCTCGACGAGGCGCACCGCCTCGGCGAGGAAGATGAGGAACATGCGGTTGACCGCGAAACCGGCGACGTCCCTTACAGGGATCGGCGTCTTGCCGGCCTCGCGCATCAGCCGCAACGCCGTTTCGACTGTCGCGGGCGCGGTATCGAAGGCGGGAATGACCTCGACCAGCTTCATCCGCGAGGCCGGCGAGAAATAATGCGTGCCGACGAAATGCGGCCGCCGCTCGGCGCCGACATAGGAGGCGAGGGTCGAGATCGGGATCGTCGAGGTGTTGCTGGCGAGGATGCAGGCGGGGGCGCAGACTCTGTCCAGGGTGCGGTAGATCTCGGCCTTGACCGCCTCGTCCTCGAATACGGCCTCGGTGACGAAATCGCGGTCGGCGAAGGAATCGAGCGAAACCGTGGTGCGAATGCGCGTGAGCGCCGGTTCCTTGTCCTCGGCCTTGAAGAAGCCGCGCGGGATGCCGCGATCGAGGATCGTTCCGAGCCGGGCGCGCGCCGCCGTCAGCAGGTCCTCGGAGCGATCCGAAAGCAGCACGTCATGCCCGGCCAGCGCGAAAACCAGCGCGATCTCCGCCCCCATCAACCCGGCCCCGACAACTCCGATTTTTTCCTGCGGCATCGCGTTACTCGCCTGTTGTCAGCCTGGATAAATGCCGTCATTCCGGGGCCGCCCGCAGGGCGGAACCCGGAATGACCGGCGGTTTGCGTGCGGGTCGCGGCTCAAGATCAGCGTGCCGCGAATTGCGTCGCGCCGAACATGTTTTCGCGCTCCTGGTCGGTAATCGAACCCTGGCGCTGGCGATCGGCCAGGACCGCGACCCCGCGCTGGACGGCCGGGCGCGCCGCCATCTCGTCGTGCCAGCGTTTGACCCCGGGATAGTCGTTGAGGTCAATGCCGCGCCGCTCGGGGTTGCGGATCCACGGGAAGGTGATGATGTCGGCCATGCTGTATTCGTCGCCGGCCAGCCAGTGCGCCTCTTCGAGACGATGGTTCAGGACCCGGTGCAGCCGCTTTACCTCGTTGGTGTAGCGCTCGATCGCGTAGGGCAGCTTCTCCTTGGCGTACGCCGCGAAATGGTTCCACTGGCCGAACATCGGGCCGACGCCGCCCATCTGGAACATCATCCATTCGAGGCATTTGTAGCGGCCGATCGGGTCTTTCGGAATGAGCTTTCCCCCGGTCTTCTCCGACAGGTAGATCAGGATCGCCGCGGATTCGAACAGCGTGAATTTCCTGCCGCCCGGTCCGTCGGGGTCGACGATCGCCGGGATGCGGTGGTTCGGGGTGATCTTGAGGAATTCCGGCTTGAACTGGTCGCCGGTGCCGATATTGACCGGGATGACCTTGTATTCGAGGCCGAGCTCTTCGAGCGCGATATGCACCTTGTGGCCGTTTGGGGTCGGCCAGCTCCACACTTCCAGCATCTGCGTCCTCCCACGCTTGGTCGGGCGAACGATGTCATCGCCGGACCGGGGATGCAATCGCTCGCCGACCCGTCCGGACTCGGCCGGCTCATCGTATTATGGTCCGGGCCTTGCGACGTCGGGGTCTTGCGGGGAAGCGGCTAAAAAGGTGATGGGCAAATTCGAGACAGGAGCGCCCGCGCCTCGATCGTTCGCGGCCGCCGGACCGGCCGCGGCGACGGTCGCCCTCGACCTGTCGCGGCTGCTGTCGCGCGCCGGGCGGGCGACGCCGACCGGCATCGATCGGGTCGAATTCGCCTATGCCGAGCACTTTCTCCGCGGGGAGCGGAACGGCTTTTTTGTCGCTACGACCGCGGGCGGCCGGCTGGGGTTGCTGCGGCGCGAAACCGCGGCGCGCTTTGTCGAGGCGATCGGCGCGGCATGGCGCGGGACCGGCGATCCGGCCCGGCAGGATCGCGAGGTAAGGCGGATCGCGTGGCAGGCGCGCCTTGCCCTGATGAGCGTGGGCGAGCGCGCCGTGCGGGTACGGCTCGCCGACCCTACGACACGCCCGCTTTATCTGCTGGTGTCGCACCATCATCTTGAAAAGCATGGGTTGTTCGCCCGTTTGCGCGAGCGCAGCGCCGCCCGCTTCGTGTTCCTGATTCACGACCTGATCCCGATCGAGTTTCCCGAATACGCGAAGCCGGGGCAGGCCGAAAATCATGGCCGCCGGATCGCGGCGGCGGTTCGCTTCGCCGATGGGATGATCGTCAATTCGGCCGCCACCGCCGCCGGCTTGCAGCCGCATCTCGATCGGGCCGGCCGTGCCCCGCCGGTGCTCGTCGCACCATTCGGCGCCGATCTGCCCGCGGCCGACGTTGACGGCACGCCGCCCTACGCGCGACCCTACTTCGTCTATGTCGGCACCATCGAGGCGCGCAAAAACCATCTGCTGCTGCTGCTGCTCTGGCGTCGGCTTGCCGCCGAACTGGGCGAGCGGGCGCCGATCCTGGTGCTGATCGGGCAGCGCGGCTGGGAGGCCGAGAGTGCCATCGACCTGCTCGACCGCTGCCCGGCCCTGCGCGGCTGCGTCATCGAGCATGCCAACCTGCCGGACGGCGACATGGTGCGGCTGCTGAAGGGGGCGCGGGCGCTGTTGCTGCCCTCCTTCGCCGAAGGTTTCGGGTTCCCGGTCGTCGAGGCGCTGCAACTCGGGGTTCCGGCCTTGTGCAGCGATATTCCGGCGTTGCGGGAGACCGGCGGCGGGGTGCCGGAATTCCTCGATCCGCTCGACGGGCCGGGCTGGCGCGCGGCTGTCCTCGACTATGCGGCGCCGCAATCGCCCCGCCGCGCCGCCCAGATGGCGCGGCTGGCGGGATGGTCGGCGCCGCGCTGGCCGGACCATTTCACCGCCGTCGACCGCTTCATCGCGGCGGTGGCCGCCGCCCCCGCTCGGGCGCGAGCTTAAACAAGCGAAGCGATGCGGATCGCCGGCCGGAGGCCGGCGGTCCGAGCAATGGCTCCGTTAAGCGAGCCGTCCGAGGTGGCGCGCCAGGGCGGCGAGGTCGATCGATTCGGCGGCGACGGCGCGGGCTTCCTCGATGACGATCGCCGCCGCACGGCGGATCTGATCCTCGCTGTGTCCTGCGGTCAGAAAGAAGCGCAGCCGGGCCGAGCGCTCCGGCACCGCCGGATAGAGGATCGGCTGGACGTTGAGGCCGCGGCGGAACAGCGCCTCCGCGAGGCGTGCGGCGGCGATCGAGCTGCCGGTGATGACCGGCACGATCGCCGCGCCGACCGAGCCGCCGGCATCGAGCCCGCCGGCGCGCACCAGTTCGAGGAACAGGGCGGCGCGCTCGTTGAGCCGACGTACCCGGTCCGGCTCGGCTTCGAGTATCTCGACGGCGGCGAGCGCGGCGGCAGCGACCGGCGGCGCCAACCCGACCGAAAAAACGAAGCCTGGCGCCGTGCGCTTCAGGTAATCGATCAGGTCTTTGCGGCCGGCGATGTAGCCGCCGCACGAAACGAGGCTTTTGCTCAGCGTCCCCATCCAGATATCGATTTCGGCCGGGTCGATCCCCGCATGCTCGGCCGAGCCGAACCCGCGCTGCCCCAACACCCCCAGCGCGTGCGCCTCGTCGACCATCAGCCAAGCGCCGCGGCGCCGCGCCACCGCGACAAAGGCGGCGAGGTCGGGCACGTCGCCGTCCATGCTGTAATGGCCTTCGATGACGAGCAGGGCGTTGCCGTGGCGCGGCCGCGCCTCGGCCAGCACCCGGTCGGCCGCCTCGGGGTCGAGATGGCGGAACGGCACCCGCCGCGCCCCGGACAGCATCGCCCCTTGCACGACGCTGTTGTGGATCAGCGCATCGTGCACGATCACGTCGTTGCGGCCGAGCAGGTGCCCGATCACGGTGACGTTGGTGGCGTGGCCGCTGACCAGGGCGACGGCGTCCTCGGCGCCGTGCACGCGGGCCAGTGCGGCTTCGAGATTGCAGTGCAGCGGGCGCTCGCCGGAGACCGGGCGGCTGGCCGACACCGACGTGCCGTAGCGCTCGATTGCCGCGATCGCCGCCGCCGCGATGCGCCGGTCGCCGTTCAGCCCGAGATAATTGTAGGAGGCGAAATTGGTGTAGCGCCGATTGCCGATCTCTGTCTCGGCATCGGCGATGCCCTCGTGCATGCGAAAAAACGGATCGGCGATATCGAGATAATCGGCGGCCGCCTCGATCAGGCGGATTTCGCGGTGCGCCTCGAGCCGGGCCACATCCAGCCGGCCGGCGCCGATTTCGCCCGCCGGCGGCCGCGCCGGGGCCGGGGCGATCCGCGCCGCCGCGGCGGCCGACAGCTTTTTGACAAGCCGCGCCTTGGCATCGGCGGAGAATCCGAGAAGGTTGCGGCCGGCCGCCACCGATCACCCCGCGGCTGCCGAATCGATTTGGGCCGGCGCCGGATGGCCGGCAACGGCGGCCATTGCCTCGGCCGGCGGCGCTCCGGCGGCCTCCTCGTAGCGTTCGAGCATGCTGATGACCCGGCTGGCCTCGGGCCGGGCCGACAGGGAGCCGGCCAGCCGCGCGGCAATCGAGGCGACACTGGTTCCTTCGGCCAGCGACATCAGCGGCAGGTCGATGCGCAGCCGGCTCTCGAGCGCGAGCCGCAGTTCCACCGCCATCAGCGAATCCATGCCTAATTCGGAGAGCGGCCGCGCCGCGTCGACCGTCGCTGCCGGCAGGCGCAGGATTTGTGCCGCTTCCTCCGAGACGACCGTCTTCAGCAGCGCGAGCGCCCCCTCGGCATCGAGACCGGCGAGCCGCTCGGCGAGTGTGTCGTCGCCGGGCGCCGCCCCCGATTCGGCGCGCAACCCGGCAAACAGCGGCGTCGCCAGGATCGGCAGAAAGCGGCGCGCCTCGTTCCAGTTCGTGTCGGCGAAGGCGGCGACGGCAAGCCCGCTATCCATGATCGCGGCGAGGCCGGCGAGCGCCTGGTCGGCCGGCATCGGCCGGGCCCCGAGACGGCGCGCCAGCGCGTCGCGCATGTCCGACCGCTCGGCGAGGTATCCGGCATCCGCGATCGGCCCCCAGGCGACCGCCAGGGCCGGCCGGCCCTGGGCGCGGCGCTGGCGGGCCAGGGCCTCCAGCGCGAGATTGGCTGCGACATAAGCGCCTTGTCCCGGTGCGCCAAGCAGCGTGGTTGCCGACGAGAACAGGAGGAACAGGTCGAGCGGGTCTTCGCCGGTCAGCCGGTCGAGCGTTATGGCGCCGCCGAGCTTGGTGCGCAGCACGGCGGCGATGCCCGCCGCGTCGAGTTCCGCTGCCATCCCGTCGGCGATCGTCGACGCGGCATGCACGACCCCGCGCAACGGCCGTCCGGTGCGGCGAATCTCCGCGAGCACCGGTTCGAGCGAGTTCGGATCGGCCGCGTCGGCGGCGTAGATATGCACTTCGGCGCCGAGCGCGGCGAGTTCGGCCAGGCGATCGGCGGCTCCCGGCGTGGCGTTGCCGCGCCGGCCGACAAGGGCGATCGAGCCGGCGCCGTGCTGCGCCAGCCAGCGCGCCGCCGCGAAGCCGAACCCGCCGATCCCGCCGGTGACGAGATAGAGGCCGTCGCGGCGCAACCCAATCTGCGGCTTTTGGCGCAGGCGCACGCCGGCATTGTCGTCCGGCACCAGCACGATCTTGCCGAGATGGCCGGACGCCTGCATCAGTCGGAAGGCATCGCCGGCCGCGGCGAACGGGAAGACGCGGTGGGGCAGCGGCCGGATGTCGCCCTCCCGCAACGCCGTTGCGACCTCATCCAGCAGCGCCTGCGCAAGCTCCGGCCGCTCCGCCGGCAGCTGGTCCACATCGATCGCGAAATACGAGATGTTCTGCCGCAACGGGCGCAGGTGGATGCGGCGGTTGAGGTAAAAATCGCGCTTGCCGAGTTCGAGGAAGCGGCCGAACGGCTTCAACACGCCGAGGCTCTGCTCCATCGCCTCGCCGCTCAGCGAGTTGAGGACGATATCCACTCCGGCGCCGCCGGTGATGCCGCGCACCGAATCGGCAAACCCGAGATCGCGCGAGTCGAGCACGTGGTCGGCCCCCGCCAGCCTCAGAAAGGCGCGTTTCAGCGGCGATCCGGCGGTCGCGATCACCAGAGCGCCGCAGCTCTTGGCATACTGGATTGCCGCCAGCCCGACCCCGCCGGCGGCGGCGTGGATCAGGACCGTTTCGCCGGGTGCCACCTTCGCCAAGGTGCCGAGGGCGTAGATCGCGGTCAGGAAGGTGACGGGGACCGTCGCCGCAGCGGCAAAGCTGGTCTCGGGTCCGATGCGGGTGACGGCATGCGCCGCCGTGGTGACCCGCGAGGCAAGCGCTGCCGGCGCCAGCCCGGCGACCCGGTCGCCAACCGCGAGGCGATCGACGCCGGCCCCGACCGCGGAGACCACCCCGGCGCATTCGAGGCCGAAGGTCGGGCCGGTGAAGCCGTCGATCAGCGCTTCTTCCGGCACCAGCCCCATCGCCCACATGACGTCGCGGAAATTGAGGCCAGCGGCGGCGACCTCGATCGCCACCTCGCCCGGCCCCGGCGGGCGCGGCTCGGCCGGGCGCCAGCCCAGCGCGTCGAACCCGCCCGATTGCGGGCGATCGAGGATGACGGCATCGCGCGGCTCGGCCCAGCGCGTCGGCAGCCCGCGGCGCAGACGCAGCACATGACGGCCCGCCGAATTCCACACGATCTCGGTATCGGGCTCGATACCGGGGCCGGGCGCCCTCAGTTCGGCATCGATGCAGCGCGCCCAGGCGGCCTGGCCCGCCTCGGGGTCGAGATCGATGAGGCGCACCGAAAGATGCGGGATTTCGTTGGCGAGCACCCGCGCGAAACCCCACAAGGCGGCGCCGCGCAGCCCGCCAGGACCCGCGTTCGCCGCCTGCTGCGCCCCGGCGGTCACTAGCCATAGCGGGATCTCGCGCTGCGCCGCGGCGTCGGCGACACGCCCGAATAGCGCGGTCAGCTCCGCCGTCTCCTCGACCAGCCCGCCTGCTTCCGTGTCGCCCAAATCATCGGCGACGAACAGTGCGACCTTGGCCGCGGTCGCATCCGCCACGGCCGCTGCGAAATCGGCGGGCGTGATAATGCCGACCCGGTGCCCGGCTCGCGTCAGTTCGTCGGCCAAAGCCGAGTCGTCGCCGGTCCGCAGCAGCATCAGCGCCCGCGCCGTCCCCGGGCGCGGCATCGCCGGTTCCGGCGCCGGATCGGTGCGACCCCAGACGAGCGCGGCGGGCCACGCCCCGCCGGTCAGGGGCGCCGTGCCGGTTTCGGCAAATCCGGCGATCGCGAGTTCGCGGCGCCAGGCTTCCGCCGAACGCAAAGCCGCCGCGGCCTCATCATCGCCGCCGAAGACCAGGGTCCAGAGCGGGTTCGGCTCCGCTTCCAGCGTCAGCACGACGCCGCCGGGCGCCTGCAGCTCGCGCACCCGCGCCAGCATGTCGGCATCGGCCGGCAACCTGGTCCCGGCGAAGATCGAGACGACAACATCAAATCGGTTGTCGCCATCGTCGCCGCCGTCGTCTGGCAGCGGCCAGCAGCTGGCGCCGGCATCGGCGACCCCGGACAAGCTCGATGCAAGCCGGGCCGCCTGCTCCGGGTCGGTGCTCGTCGCCCGATAACGGAATACCGCGCCCGATTGCGCCAGGCGGTCGATGATCCGCCGCGTCGCACCGCCGTCGGCGCCGAGTTCCAAGACCCGTAGCTTGCGGCCGGCTGGCCAGCCTGCGGCAATCTCGCCGAGCACGTCGCAGACCAAAGCGACCCCGGCCGCACCGACCGGGGACGCGTAAAGCAGGTGTTCCTGCATCGAGGGCGGCGCGGTCTTGGCCCGGTCGGGGCCTTCGGCGAGAAGCCGCGGCAGCTCTTCCGCGGCCGTTGCCGTCAGCGCGAGTTCGGCTGCCAATTCAGGCGAGTCGGCGAGCAGCAATCGCCAGACTTCCTCGGTGTCGGGGAGATCGTCGCCCGCGGTCATGCGCCAGCTACCCGCCTCGTGCGAAGCGGCGCCAAAGCGCTCCAATTGTCTGAGCAGGGACTGCAACAGCCCAAGCGATTCCGGCGCGATCGCACCGCTCGCGACGATCTCGGCGAGCGTGAACGGCACCGCCCGATCGACGACGGCGAGGACCGCTCGACGCGCGATCGACGCGATCAGGCCGTCAAGCAATAGGGCGTTCTCGCCGCCCTCGCTATCGGCCGCGGCGCTGGCGACCCGATCGGCGACGATTCGTCCGATCCGGTGCAGCACACAAGGCGCCGGCTCCTCGGAGAGCGGCGCCGGGACCGTTTCGATCCGCAGGACGCTGTCCTCGACCGCACCGCGTCGCGCCAGCTCGACGCGGCGGAAGGAGCAATCGGAAAACGTACCGACAATGCGCCCCTCGGCATCGTAGAGGGCGAGATCGGCGGTCGCCGAGCGGTTGCCGACCCGGGTCATCAGCAGCCGGACGCGGTGCACCGCACGCCCGTACGGGGCGATCGCGCGGGCCCGCCCGAAGCGCCACGGCAGAAACGTGATCCCGTCGTCGAGGTCGGACTTGCGCGCTGCGATCAGCGCCAGAAGGGCCTGCAGCGCGCCGTCGAGCAGCGCCGGATGGATCACATAGGAATCGAGCGGTTCGCCGATCGCCGCGGGGTCGAGTTCGGCCACCGCTTCCTGCGGTCCGAGCAGCCCGATGCGGCGCACTGTCCGGAAGCGCGGACCGTATTCCAGCCCGAGGCGGGCGGCGAGGCGGTACAGCTCCTCGCCCTCGACCTCCGCGTCCACGGCTCCGGGCGCCGCGAAGGGCGGCGGCGCGCCGCTGTCGCCGGCAGTGACGAGGCGTCCGACGGCATGCAAGGTCAGCGGCTCGTCGGCCAGCCGCACCCGGCTGCTCAGTTCGAAATCGCCGTCCTCGCCGAGGACCGTCAGGCGAAGTTCGCGCAGCCGCTCGCTGTCGAACGGCAGCGGCCGGCGCAGTTCGACATCCGCGATCTCAAGCGCGCGCGCCTGCGGCCGGCGCAGCCGCGCCGCCGCCAGCGCCATCTCGACGGCCGCCGCGGCCGGCAATAGCGGCATCCCCTCGAGTGCGTGGTCGGCGAGCCAGGGCAGCACCGCCGGATCGAGTTGGTTGTTCCAGGTGGGCACCGCCGCCCGCTCCTGGCGGAAACCGAGCAGCGGATGATCGAACGGGGCCGCCGACGGATGGTCCCCCTCTGTCGTCGGCTCGAACCAGAACCGTTCGCGCTGCCAGGGGTAAAGCGGCAGCCCCGACAAATCGGCCGGCCCGTCGAACTGTTCGGCGCCGGCGATATCCGATCCGGCCACGTGGCAGCGCGCGGCGATTGTCGGGAATGGATCCTCGCCATCATCCCTGCGGCTCAGGCTCGCCAGGACGCGACCCTGGTCCTCCACATGCCGCAACGCGTCGTGCATGTAGGATTGCAGCACCGGGTGCGGCCCGATTTCGACAAAGATTCGGAACCCTTCGGCGATGAGCGCCGCCATCCCCTCCCGGAAGCGCACCGGGCTGCGTATGTTGCGCCACCAGTAATCGGCATCGAGATCGCCCGCGGCGACCGCCCCGCCGGTGACGGCGGACAGCAGCCGGGACCGCGGCGCCTGCGAGGCCAGCCCGGCGAGGTCGCTCAGCAGATCCTCGCGGATCGGGTCCATTGCCGCGGAATGGAAGGCAAAATCGAGATCGAGGCGGCGGAACGCCAGGCCGCGCCGGCGCGCCTCGACGCCGAGAAGCTCGATTGCTTCGCTGGGACCGGACAGGGTGACCGAGTGGGCGGCGTTGATCGCCCCCACCTCGAGCGGCAGTCCCGTCTCGGCGATCAGCTCGCAGGCCGCCTCGCCGCTCACGGCCAGCGCCGCCATCCCGCCCTGGCCGCGGGTCCGCTCCTGCTGACGGCTGCGCGCCGTGACGACCTGTGCGGCTTCGGTGAGCGACAGGGCGCCGGCGGCCCAGGCGGCGGCGATCTCGCCGACGCTGTGACCGATATGCCCGGCGGCCTCGATCCCCCGTTGCCGCAATGCCGCGACGATGCCGATTTGTGCAACGAACAGCATCGGTTGCGCGACGTCGGCGCGCGCCAGCCGCTCGGGCGCGACACCCTCGGCGAGCGCCTCGGCGACCGACCAGCCGAGCCCCGGAAAGAGCGCCGCATCCGCCTCGGCGACGGCGGCACGGAACTCCCGGCTGGCGGCAAATGCGGCGCGCCCCATCCCCGGCCATTGCGCACCGTTGCCGGCGAAGACGAAGGCGAGCTTTGGGTCGCGCGCGGCGGTGCCGGCAACGATCCGCGGGTTGTCGACGCCGTCGGTAAAATCGGCGAGCGCAGACGCAATCTCGGCCGGGCTGCCGCCGAGCGCGACCAAGCGCTCGGGGTGCCGATCGCGGCGCCGGGCGGCGGCCCGCAGCAGCGCAGCGACGCGCCCCGGCGGCGCCTCGGTGAGCGTGTCGCGCCAGCCTTCCGCCAGGTCCCGCAGCGAGGCTTCGGTGCGCGCGGACACGATCAGCGGCGGCAGCGTGCCGGCCTCGACTGCCGCGGTCGGTTCGGCCGGCGCGGGCGGCGGCGCCCGCAGGATCGCGTGGCCGTTGGTGCCGCCGAACCCGAACGAGTTGACCCCGGCGCAGTCGCCCGCCTCGATCGGTTCGGCGGCATGGAGCAGGCGCAGGTTGAGATCGTCGAACGGGATTTTCGGGTTCGGTGTCTGGCAATGCAGGGTTGGCGGCACGAGGCCGTTTTCGAGGGCCAGCATCGCCTTGATCAATCCGGCCATCGCGGAAGCCGGCTCGAGATGCCCGATATTGCTCTTGACCGAGCCGATCGGCAGCTTGTCGCGGCGCGCCTGCCCGAGTGCCTGCCCGACCGCGGCGGCCTCGATCGGGTCGCCGGCCGGCGTGCCGGTCCCGTGCATCTCGAAGAAGGCGAGATCGTCGGGGGCGATGCCGGCTTCGGCGCAGACCGTGCGGAGCAGCGCCGCCTGCGCCCGTTCGCTCGGCAGTGACAGGCCGACCGTGCGCCCGTCGGAATTGACGCCGGTCGCGAGAATGACGGCGCGGACACGATCGCCATCGGCCAGCGCCTGTTTCAGCGGCTTCAGGATCACCGCGCCGCCGCCTTCGCCGCGCACATAGCCGTCGGCGCGCTCGTCGAAGGCGAAGCAGCGGCCGCGCGCGGACAGCATCCCGGCGCGGCAGAAGCCGAGAAACGGGTACGGCGCCAGCAACAGATTGATGCCGCCGACGATCGCCGTCGCGATCCGGCCGTCGCGCAGCGCCTCGCAGGCCTGGTGCAGTGCCACCAGCGACGACGAGCACGCGGTATCGACGGTAAAGCTCGGCCCGCGCAGGTCGAATACGTAGGAAATGCGGTTGGCGAGGATGCTGAGCGTGCCGCCGGTCATCGAGTTGGCGTCGCTGCTGGCCCAATCGCCCAGGCGCAGATCGCGGTAATCGGTGGAGGAGGCGCCGATATAGACCCCGGTCGTGCTGCCGGCCAGCCGGCTCGGCGGGATCCCGGCATCCTCGGCGGCGTGCCAGGCGAGTTCGAGCAGGATCCGCTGCTGCGGGTCCATCTGCACCGCTTCGCGCGGCGAGATGCCGAAAAATGCCGGCTCGAACCGATCGACATCGCCGATCAGGCCGGCCGACCATGTATAGCTCTTGGCCGGCTCGCCGTGCCGCGGGTGAAAGTAAAGCCGGGTCGACCAGCGCTGCGCGTCGACCTCGGAGATCGCGTCGGTGCCCGAGCGCAACAGGTCCCAGAACGCATCGATACCGGCCGCGCCGGGAAATCGGCAAGCCGCGCCGATGATCGCTATCGAGCCGTCAGTCATCGCGCTGGCGCAGGGTCGATCCGCTGGGCAGTCGGACGGGACCGGTCGAGTCCGGACGCCCCTTCCTTACACACAGGCGGTGGCAAAAACCAGCTTTGGGCATCGTCTCAAAGGCCGCGTAGAAGCCGCCCGGCAATGCCGTCAGCCTACGCGCCCCGCCCTGCGGGAAGCCGCTTGCGTGCGGCCGCCCCGGCCAAAGGCGCATCGGCCATAGGCGCATCGGCCAAAGGCGCATCGGAAGGCCGGCCGCAAGCGTTCGTCCGCGCTGTTCGCTCGGCAATGCTCATCAACCCCCACCGCGTCATCGCCACCCGAGTTCCACTCAAGCCGGTTGCAAAGAGGCGAGCCGCCGCCAAGCCGCGGGTGCGCGACCGGCTCCGCATCGGCAATGTCAGATGAGATTAAATCACGCCCCGCACGACGCGGAGGTTATCGGAGACCGCTGTCGAATTCAACCGCCGCAGCCGCAACCGCCGGTGGTCCGCGGCATCGGCGACGGGCGCTGTCAGCGCGTTCGCCCGATCGACCGCCGGCCGGTGTTTATCCCGCAAACCGGCGCGAGTCTCGGAAATGGGCTATGAACAGCGCGTCGTTTAGAACCCCGGAGCCGGCCATGAAGATTACCGACGTCACTCTCACCCTGTTCGGCTGGGAGAGCATCCCGTCGACGATCTACGGCCATCACACTGCGCGGCCGACCGGCAAGAGCGATCTTGGCCTGCTGCGCATCGCCACCGACGAGGGGATCGAGGGGCACGCCTTTCTCGGCACCTCGTCGAACCCGGCGAGCCTCGACGGGCCGATGCTGATTCGCTTTCTGAAGCCGCTGGTGATGGGCCAAAACCCGCTCGACCGCGAACGCCTCAACCGGCTGTTATGGGGGCGGGTCCGCCAGGCGACGATCCGCGCGATCGGCGCGATGGACATCGCGCTGTGGGACATCGCCGGCAAGAAGGCAGGGCTGCCGATCCACCGGCTGATCGGGACCTGCCGCGACAAAATCGGCGCCTATGCCAGCTCCGAGATCCACGGCGTGCGCGAGGCCTATGCCGAGCAGGCGCAGCATTACAAATCGACCGGCTGGCATGCTTACAAGATTCACCCGCCGCAGCGCTGGCAGGAGGACATCAAGGTCTGCGAGGCGGTGCGCAAGGCGGTCGGCGACGACTACCGGGTGATGCTCGACTCGACCTGGAGCTATCGCTACGAGGAGGCGCTTCGGGTCGGCCGGGCGATCGAGGCGTTGGGGTTCTACTGGTACGAGGACCCGCTGCACGACCAGGACATCTACAACTACGTCAAGCTGCGCCAGAAGCTCGACATCCCGATCCTCGCCACCGAATACCCGATCGCCGGCCTCGATTCGTATATCCCGTGGATCACCGAGCGGGCGACCGACATGTTGCGCGGCGATGTCGCGGTCAAGGGCGGTATCACGACGCTCGTCAAAACCGCGCACCTGGCGGAAGCCTTCCGCATGAATTTCGAGGTGCACCACGGCGGCAACTCGCTCAACAATTTCGCCAACCTGCATGTCATCATGGCGATTCGCAACACCGAGTTCTTCGAGGTTCTGCTGCCCGATGCGATGCAGAAATACGGCCTAGCCGAGGACATCGCGGTGGACCGCGAGGGGTACGTGCACGCCCCGACCGGGCCCGGCCTCGGCGCCAACATCGATTTCGACCTGATCGAGCGGAAGAAGCTCGGGGTGCTGAGCTGAGCGTCGGCGATCTCCCGAGCATTAATGGGCTCCGCTCCGCCGGGAGAGCCCGTCAATTCACCGCTGCCGGGGGCGTTCCTTGCCCTTGAGCGGCACGATCAGCACGCGGTCCACCCGGCGGCCATCCATATCGACGACCTCGAAGCGGAAACCGCCACCGGTCACCCGGTCGGCGACCAGCGGCACCCGGTTGAGCCGCGCCATCATGTAGCCGCCGAGCGTATGGAACTCAGGGTCTTCGCCGGGCAGGTGCGCGACCCCGAGTACCTGCTTCAATTCGTCGAGCGGCACCATGCCGTCGATCAGCCACGTGCCATCCTCGCGGCGGACGACGCGCTGGTCGGTCTGGCCGATCTCCGGGATGTCGCCGACCAACGCCTCGAGGATGTCGGTGATCGTGACGAGGCCTTCGAGTTCGCCGTACTCGTCGACCACCAGCGCCATCGGCTCGCCGGTCGTCTTGAACAATTCGAGGGCGCGCAGCACGGTCACCGTGTTCGGCAGGAAAACCGGCGGGCGCAGGGCGGCCCGTAAATTGAACGGCTGGCCCGACAGCGAGGCCGCCAGCAGGTCCCTGACCTGGACGATGCCGGCCAGCTGGTGCTCGCCGCCCTGACTGACCGGGAACCGGGAAAAATCGCTGTCGCGAATGCGCCGGCGCGATTCGTCTTCCGTGTCCGAGAGATCAAGAAACTCGATCTGCGTGCGCGGCGTCATCACTGCGCTAACCCGGCGGTCGCCGAGCCGCAGGGCCATCTCGACGATCGCCTCCTCGCCAACCGGGATGTGCCCGGCCGCCACCCCTTCGCGCAGCATGAACGCGATCTCCTCGTCGGTCACCCCCGGCGGCTCGCCGCGGACCGGCAGCAGGCGCAAGATGAGATCGGTGGTGGCGCTGAGCAGCCATTCGATCGGCGCCGCCGCGACCGACAGCCCGCGCATGAACCTCGCGAGGGATGCGGCGATGCGTTCGGGATGGGCAAGCGCGATCCGCTTCGGCGCCAGTTCGCCGAGGATCAGCGAGAAATACGAGATGCCGATCACCACCACGGCCATGCTGATCGCGTGGGCATACTGGGCGATCGCGCCGCCCTGCGCTTCGAGATGGGCCTGCAAACCTGCGCCCAGCGTCGCCTCGCCGAACGTGCCCGACAGGACGGCGATGATCGTGATGCCGATCTGCACCGTTGCGAGCAGGCGCGAGGGGTCGCTTTTCAATTCGAGCGCCGCTTCGGCCCCGGTATTGCCGTCGGCCGCGAGCGGCTGCAGTCGCGCCCGCCGTGCCGATACCAGCGCAATCTCCGCCATGGCGAAAAAGCCGTTCACCAGGATCAGCAGCAGCACGATAAAGACGGGCAGAATCAGCATGGCATGCCCCGCATGGCGCTGGCCGCCATCGCGGGCGGCCTGAAACAGGGACAGGCAGAGTCCACGTCAGCTCCCGGACGCAGCCCGCTCCCGGGCGGCGATCGCGAGATCATCGGGTTACGGAAGATTCAACGGGGCGCCGCCGCCCTTCGCTGCGCCGCCGGCAATCAGGCAGAGAGTAACACTGCGGCCGATGTCGCGCCGGCTGCCGGTCAGCGCGAATAATATTCGATGACGAGGTTCGGCTCCATCGTCACCGGGTAGGGGACATCGGCGAGCTTTGGCGCCCGGACAAAGCGCCCGCGCATGCGCTCGTGGTCGATCTCGACGTAGTCGGGCACATCGCGCTCGCTCGAACGCGACGCCTCCAGCACCAGCACCATCTCCCTGGCGC
Organism: Allostellaceae bacterium; assembly: GCA_036278835.1. GTDB lineage: Bacteria > Pseudomonadota > Alphaproteobacteria > ATCC43930 > CGMCC-115725 > DATARH01. The sequence goes on along the minus strand of DASUKH010000133.1, from coordinate 10,484 downwards.
GCTGCTTTAACTCGATCGTGTCGCCGTCGCGCAGCTGACAGGACGGGATGTTGACCCGCCTCCCGTTGACCAGCACGTGCCCGTGGTTCACCAGCTGGCGGGCCGCGAACGGCGTCGGCGCGAGCTTCATGCGATAGACGGTCGAGTCGAGCCGGCGCTCCAACAGCTCGATCAGGTTTTCGCCGGTGTCGCCGCGCCGCCGCACCGCCTCCTCGTAGAGCCGACGGAACTGGCGCTCGCCGATATTCGCGTAATAGCCCTTGAGCTTCTGCTTGGCCGACAATTGCGTGCCGTAATCGGACGGCTTCTTGCGCCGCTGCCCGTGCTGGCCCGGGCCGTATTCGCGCCGGTTGAGCGGGCTCTTGGCCCGGCCCCACAGATTGACGCCGAGACGGCGGTTGATCTTGTATTTCGATTCCTCACGCTTGCTCATGCCAGTCCGATCCGGTTTAGCTTGTTGTTGTCCCAGCAGGGCCGTCGCGTTAAGCGCATCGGCCGGGGCGTCTCGCCCTCGTTTCTGGGAAGGGGGTGCACTATAATCGGCGTGCCGGCGAAGTCAAACCGCCCGATCGGCGGTTCCCTTGGCCATGCTCCGGGCCTGCCGTGGCGCACCGCGATGCGCGGCTGGTGCGAGGGCGGTCTCGATCTCGCGCTGTTTCTGTTGCCGCCGGTATTGGCGCTGGTGCCGCGCGGCGCAGCGCCGCTCGACGCCGTTGCCGGATTGTGCGCGGCCGGCCTCATCGCGGCCGATCGCACGGCGGGCCGCCTCGCCGGATTGCGGGCGCCGGCCGTCCTGCTCGGCGGCATCCTGGCATGGGGCGCGCTGTCGGCGGCGTGGTCGATCGGCCCCGACCGCAGCGGCATCATGGCGCTGCGCCTCGCCGGGCTGTTCGCCGCCGCCCTCGCGCTGGCAGGCGCCGGCATCTGTATAAGGGCGCCGCGCCGGCTCGCGTGGTGTCTTGCCGCGGGCATCGCGGTCGCCGTCGCGCTCGCCTTCTTCGATCTCCTGAGCGGCGGGGCGCTGAGCCGGCTGGTGACGGTGCGGCCGTTTGCCGAGACCCGGCTCAACCAGCTTTCCGCCTGCCTCGCGCTGACGACGTTGCCGCTGGCGGCCCTGCTGTTCTGCCGCGGGCGGCCTCGGTTGGCGCTGCTTGCCGGCGCCGCGATGGCGGCGTGTGTCGGCATGCTCGACGATACCACGGCGAAGCTCGCGCTGGCGGCGAGCCTGCCGATCGCGGCGCTTGTCTGGTGGCGGCCCCCGGCGACGGCGCGGATCATCGCCGCGATCGCCGTGATCGGCATCCTGACGGCGCCGCTGACCCTGCCGATGCCGGCGCATTCGCCTGCCGTGTTCGCGCGGGTCGATGGCTTCAAAAAATCGGCCGGGCACCGCCTGCTGATCTGGTCGTTCGCCGGCGAGCGGATCGTTGAGCGGCCGTTCGCCGGCTGGGGTCTCGATTCGTCGCGGCTGATCCCCGGCGGCAAGGTCGAGATCCGACCGGGCCAGCAATGGCTACCGCTTCATCCGCACGATGCCGCGCTGCAGGTGTGGCTCGAATTGGGCGCGCCGGGCGCAGCGCTGTTCGCGCTGCTCGTCGGGCTGTTATGGCGCCGCCTCGGCGCGGCGGCGTGGCCGCCGCCTTATGCCGCGGCGGCCGGCGGCAGCCTGACCGCCGCGCTGGTCATCGCGATGTCCGGCTGGGGCATCTGGGAGGAGTGGTGGCTCGCGACCCTGAGCCTCTGCCTCTTCGCGGTGCTGGCGATCGCGCGTGTTCCGAAGCGCGGGTGAGCCGCGCCCGTTGCGCGGGCGATGCCGGCGCGACACAATGCGCGTCAACGGCTTGGCTGCCGATCGGCCGGATCGTCGGGAAAGGGGTTGGCCGTGCGGCGCGACCGGGCGTGCATCATCGTCGTTATGGGAGTCTCGGGGTCGGGCAAAAGCACCGTCGGGACGGCGCTGGCGGCGCAGCTCGGCTGCGCCTTCGAAGATGGCGACCGGCTGCACCCGCCGGAAAACGTCGCCAAGATGCGGTCCGGCCACCCGCTCGACGATCAGGATCGCGCGCCCTGGCTCGCCGCCGTCGCGGCGCGGATCGACCGTTGGCGCGGGGCCGGCGAAAGCGCCGTCATCACCTGCTCGGCGTTGAAGCGGCGCTACCGAGAGGTCATTGTCGGCGACCGGCCGGAGGTGCGGCTCGTCTTTCTGTACGGGACGCCGGAACTGCTTGCGGAGCGGCTGGCCGGCCGCACCGGCCATTTCATGCCGGCAAGCCTGCTCGAGAGTCAGTTCGCCGCCCTGGAACCGCCGGGGCCGGACGAGCATCCAATAGCCGTCTCGGTGGCGGCGCCGGTCGATCGGATTGTCCGACAGATCGTCGCCGCGCTAGACCCGACGGGCACCATCGCCGGCCCGTGACGTTGAAATTGGCGATCTTTGGGTCGTTGAACGGGGCGCCAAAATCACGACGTGATGATTGCGGCCGTCGGTTTCGCAGAAGACGATTGTTTTCGGCCAGCCTCGCCCGACGGCGGCCCGATCGGCAGAAAGGTGGCGCATGACCAATCCGCTGAAACAGCTTCAGGAATACGGGCAATCGGTGTGGCTCGACTTTGTCAGCCGCGACCTGTTGACGAGCGGCGGGCTTGCCCGGCTGATTGTCGAGGACGGGCTGCGCGGGGTCACCTCGAACCCGTCGATCTTCGAGAAGGCGATCGGCCATGGCGACGCTTATGACGCGTTGATCGCCGCCGCCGAGGGCCGTGGCGACCTCGATCCGGGCGCGCTGTTCGAGGATCTGGCGATCCGCGACATCCAGGACGGCGCCGACGCGCTCAATGCCGTCTATGAGCAGACGCAGCGCCGCGACGGCTACATTTCGATCGAGGTGTCGCCTTATCTCGCGATGCAGACGCACGAGACCGTCGAGGAGGCGCGCCGTCTGTGGCGCAACATCGATCGCCGCAACCTGATGGTCAAAGTCCCCGGCACGAAGCCGGGGCTGTCGGCAATCCGCACGCTGACCGGCGAGGGCATCAACGTCAACATCACGCTATTGTTTTCGCAGAAGGTCTATGCCGAAGTCGCCGACGCTTACATCTCCGGCCTCGAGGATTTTGTCGCCAAGGGCGGCGATCCGCACAAGGTGGCGAGCGTCGCGAGCTTTTTCGTCAGCCGCATCGACACCTTGGTGGACGAGGCGCTCGACCGCAAGATCGCGGCCAGTCCCGACCCGGCCGAGAAGGAACGGCTGTCCCGGCTCAAGGGCAGGATCGCGATCGCCAACGCCAGGCTCGCCTACCGCCTCTACCAGCAGATTCACGCCGACGAACGCTGGCAGCGCCTCGCGCAGCGCGGGGCGCAGACGCAGCGCCTGTTGTGGGCCTCGACCGGCACCAAGAACAAGGCCTACAGCGACGTTCTCTACATTGAGGAACTGATCGGGGCGGACACGGTCAGCACGATCCCGCCGGCGACGATGGACGCGTTTCGCGACCATGGGCGGCTACGCGCCAGCCTCGAAGAGGATGTCGCGGGCGCCGAGGCGGCGATGAAGGACCTCGCGGCGTCCGGCATCTCGATCGACGACATCACCGCGCGGCTGGTCGAGGACGGGGTGCGGCTGTTCGCCGACGCCGCCGACCAGCTCTATGCCGCCGTGCAGAAGAAGCGCCGCATGGTGCTCGGCGCCAAGCTCAACGCAATGAGCTGGAACCTGCCGGCCGATCTCGACGATCAGGTCAAGGCGGCGCTCGAGGACTGGCGCAAGGAAGGCAAGGTGCGCCGCTTGTGGGACGGCGACCCGAGCCTGTGGACCGAGGATGACGAGGGGCGCTGGCTCGGTTGGCTGACCATCGTCGATGCCCAGTTGAAGGCGGAGGGGCATCTCGACGCCTTCGCCGCCGACGTGAAGGGCGCCGGGTTTTCCGACGCACTGCTGCTCGGCATGGGCGGATCGAGCCTCGGCGCCGAGGTGCTGGCCGAAAGTTTCGGGCAGCATCCCGGCTTTCCGAAATTGCGTGCTGTCGATACGACCGACCCGGCGCAACTGCGCCGCATCGAGGGCGAGATTGACTTGAAGCGCACCCTCTTCATCGTATCGAGCAAGTCGGGCAGCACCCTCGAACCCAATATCCTGAAGCAGTATTTCTTCGACCGCGCCAAGGCGGCGCTCGGCAGTGCCGAGGCGGCGGCCCGGCATTTCGTCGCGATTACCGATCCCGGTTCGTCGGTCGAGAAGATGGCGCGCTCGGAGGGCTTCGGGCGGGTTTTCCACGGCGAGCCGGCGATCGGCGGGCGGTATTCGGTGCTGTCGGATTTCGGCATGGTGCCGGCCGCGGCGATCGGCCTCGATACAAGAAAATTTCTGGAAAGCGCCGCCGAGATGGTGCGCTCCTGCGCCCAGAGCACGCCGCCGGCCGAGAACCCCGGGGTGCAGCTCGGCGCGATCCTCGGCGCCGCGGCCCGGCACGGGCGCGACAAGCTGACGATCGTCGCTTCGCCCGGGGTCGCCGCGCTCGGCGCCTGGCTCGAACAGCTGCTCGCCGAATCGACCGGCAAGCGGGGGCGCGGCATCGTCCCGGTCGACGCCGAGCCGCTCGGCCCGCCGGCGGTTTACCGCAACGACCGGGTGTTCGCTTATCTGAAGCTTGCCTCTGACCAGGATCGCGAGCGAGAGGCCGCGGTCGCGGCGCTCGAAGCGGCGGGCCAGCCGGTGGTGCGCATCGCAATCGGCGAGCCCGGCCAGATCGGCCAGGAATTCTTCCGCTGGGAAATGGCGACGGCGGTCGCCGGGTCGATCATTGGCATCAACCCGTTCGACCAGCCCGATGTCGAGGCGAGCAAGGTCAAGACCCGCGAATTGACCGCCGCCTACGAGGAGAAGGGGTCATTGCCGGCGGAGGCGCCGTTCTTTACCGGCGACGGGATGGCGCTCTACGCCGACCCGCGCAACGCGGCCGAGCTGAAGCCGCATGCCGGCTCGCTGGCGGCGGCGTTGAAGGCGCATCTCGGCCGGGTGCGGTCCGGCGATTATGTCGCGCTGCTCGCCTACATCGATCGCAACCCGGCCCATACCGCGGCGTTGCAGGCGGTGCGCCGGGCGATCCGCGACAAGACGCACGCCGCGACCTGCCTCGGGTTCGGTCCGCGCTTTTTGCATTCGACCGGGCAGGCCTACAAAGGCGGCCCGAACAGCGGCGTCTTCCTTCAGATCACCGCCGATCCGGCGGCCGACCTGCCGGTGCCGGGGCGGAAATATACGTTCGGCGTGGTCGAGGCGGCGCAGGCGCGCGGCGATTTTGATGTCCTGGCCGAGCGCGGTCGCCGCGCCTTGCGGGTGCACCTGTCGGGCGACCTCAGGGCCGGGCTGCAAAAGCTGGCCCGCGCGATCGAACAGGCGTTGAATTGACCCTCACCTTTCGCCGGGATGACTACGGGGGTGACCCGCTGTCCCCAGGAGGAAATGAATGCAACTCGGGATGATCGGCCTCGGCCGAATGGGCGGCAACATCGTGCGGCGGCTGATGCAGGCCGGGCACGATTGCGTCGTCTATGACAAGAGTGCCGAGGCGGTGCAGGAGCTCGCCGGCGAAGGCGCGACCTCGAGCCAGGGCCTCGCCGATTTCGTGCGCCAGCTCGCGAAGCCGCGCGCCGTCTGGGTCATGCTGCCGGCCGGCGCGATCACCCACGGCACCATCGTCGAGCTGTCGCAATTGCTGGAGCCGGGCGACATCCTGATCGACGGCGGCAACTCGTTCTTTCACGACGATGTCGCGCATGCCGAACTCCTGGCGCAGAAGGGCGTGCGCTATCTCGATGTCGGCACCAGCGGCGGGGTTTGGGGGCTTGAGCGCGGCTATTGCATGATGATCGGCGGTGACAAGGAGGCCTTCGAGCATCTCGATCCGATCTTCGCCGCGCTGGCGCCCGGCCTCGGCACGATCGAGCGGACGCCGGGCCGCGAAGGTCGCGATAAGCGGGTCGAGCAAGGCTATCTATATTGCGGGCCGGCCGGCGCCGGGCATTTCGTCAAGATGGTACATAACGGCATCGAATACGGGGTCATGCAGGCCTATGCCGAAGGCTTCGACATCCTGCGCAATGTCGCGTCCGAGGCGGTGCCGGAGAACCGCCGCTACCAGCTCAACCTTCCCGACATCGCCGAGGTGTGGCGGCGCGGCAGCGTCGTCGCCTCGTGGCTGCTCGACCTGACCGCGATCGCGCTGGCCGAGGACCCCGAGCTGAAGGCATTTTCGGGCTATGTCGAGGATTCGGGGGAAGGGCGCTGGACGATCCAATCGGCGATCGAGGAGGCGGTGCCGGCCGAGGTGTTGTCGGCCGCGCTCTACGCTCGTTTTCGCTCGCGCCAGGACCATACCTTCGCCGAAAAAATCCTGTCGGCGATGCGCAAGCAGTTCGGCGGCCACCGCGAACCGCCGAAAGCCTAGGCAGTGGGCCGGAAGCTCTCCTGTCCGATCCTCCGGCCGCATCCCCGGCGAAAGCCGGGGCCCACCTCGGCGGCATTCCGGCTGTGGAGACGTGAGTCCCGGCTTTCGCCGGGGATGCGGCTCGGGGGGAGAGCGGGGGAATTTATCGGTCAGGACACCGGGGGGCGATGAACAGGACAATACCGGGGCCGCGCAGCCATCGCGCGCCGCCCTGCGCGATGGTGATCTTCGGTGCCAGCGGCGACCTGACCAAGCGCCTCCTGATGCCGGCGCTCTACAATCTGGCGCGGGCCCGCCGGCTGCCGGAGGAGTTCGCCGTCATCGGCATCGACCGCTCGGCGTGGTCGGAGGAGGATTTCCGCACCCATCTCGCCGAAGGGGTGCGCAGTTTTGTGTCGGATACCGGCGGCGGCGGCGCCGCCGTGGAGTTCGACCCCGACACCTGGGATTTTATCGCCTCGCGCATGAGCCATCTCGACGGCGATGCCACCAGCCCCGACGTATACGAGGAGCTTAAAAAGCGCCTCAAGCAGGTCGCGCGCGATCATGGCACCGGCGGCAACGTGCTTTTTTACCTGGCGGTTGCCAGCTCGCTGTTCGGGCCAATTGTCGAGCAGATTGCCGCCTCGGGGCTTGCCGAAGAGGCGGACGGAGTCTGGCGGCGGGTCATCATCGAGAAGCCGTTCGGCCATGATCTCGCCTCGGCCCGGGCGCTCGACGAGCGCATCCTGAAGGCACTGTCAGAGTCGCAGATCTATCGGATGGACCATTTCCTCGGCAAGGAGACGGTCCAGAACATCATGGTCTTGCGCTTCGCCAACGGCATCTTCGAGCCGCTGTGGAACCGCGACCATATCGATCACATCCAGATTACGGTCGCCGAGACGGTCGGGGTCGAGCGCCGCGCCGCATTCTACGAGGCGACCGGCGCGATGCGCGACATGGTCCCAAACCATGTCTTCCAGCTGTTGAGCCTCACCGCGATGGAGCCGCCCAACTCGTTCGCCGCCAATGCGGTGCGCACCGAAAAGGACAAGGTGCTCGAAGCGGTCATCCCGCCGGCCGGCGAAGAGGCGGTCGCCAATGTCGTGCGCGGCCAGTATACCGCCGGCATCGTGCGCGGCCACCCGGTCAAGGCCTATCGCGAGGAAGAGGGGGTCGCCCGCGCCAGCATGACCGAGACCTACATCGCGATGCAGCTCGGCATCGACAACTGGCGCTGGGCCGGGGTGCCGTTCTTTCTGCGCACCGGCAAGTCGATGACCCGCCGCACGACTGAAATCGCGATCCAGTTCAAGCGCGTCCCGTTCGCAATTTTCCGCAACACGCCGGTCGAGGCGCTGACCCCCAACGTGCTGGCATTGCAAATCCAGCCCGACGAAGGCATCTCGCTGCAGTTCGGCGCAAAAAAGCCGGGGCCGGAGATCAGCCTCGGCCGGGTGCGCATGGATTTCCGCTACCGCGATTATTTCCACACCGAGCCGAGCACCGGTTACGAAACGCTCGTTTACGACTGCATGATCGGCGACGCGACTTTGTTTCAGCGGGCCGACAGCGTCGAGGCCGGCTGGGCGGTGGTGCAGCCGATCCTCGATCTGTGGCACCGCGATAACAACGTGCCGCTCGAATTCTACCCGGCCGGCACCGCCGGCCCCGAGGCGGCCGACCGGCTCCTGACCCGCAGCCGCCGCAAATGGCGTTCGATCAGTTGAGGCGCGCTCGGATGAGAGCGTCGGGATCACACGACCCGTCATTCCCGCGAAAGCGGGAATCCAGGGCAGACGACATACCGCTTGCCCTGGACTCCCGCGTTCGCGGGGGTGACGATTGGCGTGCGTCGCCCGCCGGTGACCGATGCCGCACGAGCTGATCGTCGCGCCCTCAATCCTGTCGGCCGATTTCGCGCGGCTCGGCGAGGAGGTGCGGGCGGTGACCGCTTCTGGCGCCGACTGGATTCATGTCGATGTGATGGACGGCAGGTTCGTGCCGAACCTGACGATCGGGCCGGTTGTCGTCGAGGCGGTGAGGCGGGCGACCGATCGGCCGCTCGACGTGCATCTGATGATGGTCGAACCGGAGCGCTATCTCGACGCCTTCGCCGTGGCCGGCGCCGACCATATCCTGGTGCATTGCGAGCCGAGCGCGACGATCCATCTGCACCGCACGCTGTCGCATATCCGCGACCTCGGCAAACGCGCCGGTGCGGTGCTCAACCCCGCCACCCCGATCGTGCAGGTCGCCGAGGTGCTCGATCTATGCGATATCGTGCTGATCATGACGGTCAACCCCGGCTTTGGCGGGCAGCGGTTTCTGCCGTCGATGCTGCCGAAAATCCGCGCGTTGCGAGAGTTGTGCAGCGAGCGCGGGCTCGACCCGGTGATCGAGGTCGATGGCGGGCTTAGCGGCGGCAATGCGTGGCGGGCGGTCGAGGCCGGCGCCAATGCGATCGTCGCCGGCTCGGCGGTGTTCGGCGCCGCCGATTATCGAGAGGCGATCGCCGCGATCCGCAACTCGGCGCCGACAATGCCGGCATGACCCCGGCAATGATCGGCAGCCGCGATCCGCTGAAGCGCGCCGCCGCCGCGCGCGCGGTCGAATTCGTCGAAGATGGCATGGTGCTCGGCCTCGGCACCGGCTCGACCGCCACCTTCGTCATCGAGCACCTGGCGGCGCGGGTGGCGCGCGGGCTGCGGATCACTGCGATCCCGACCTCCGAGCACACCGCCGAGATCGCCCGCGGTCTCGGCATCCCGCTCGCCACTTTTGGCGAGCACCGCCATGTCGATCTGGCGATCGACGGCGCCGACGAGGTCGAGCGCGCCACCCTCAACCTGATCAAGGGGCATGGCGGCGCCCTGTTGCGCGAGAAGATCGTGGCGGCGGCGAGCGGCCGGTTCGTCGTCGTCGTCGATGACGAAAAGCTGGTCGATCGGCTCGGCGACCGCATGCCGGTGCCGGTCGAGGTCGCCCAGTTCGGCTGGCAGGCGACCGCGGCGGCGTTGGCGAGGCTTGGCGCCGAGCCGGTGTTGCGGCAGAACGAGGGGCGCAGCTTTGTGACCGACGGCGGCAATTTGATCCTCGATTGCCGGTTCGGCCCGATCGCCGATCCGGAGCGGACCGAGCGGCTGATCAACCTGACCGTCGGGGTCATGGAAAACGGCTTGTTCGTCGGCCGCAGCTCGGCCGTTGTCGTCGCCTCGGAGGGCGAGGTCGAGGTCCTCGAGGCAGGCCGATGAGGCGAATTAAGCTGGTCGTCAGCGACGTCGACGGCACGCTGGTCACGCGCGACAAAAAGCTTACCCCGCGCGCCGTCGCCGCCGTCCGCCGCCTGCATGACAGCGGCATCGCTTTCTCGATCGCCAGCAGCCGGCCGCCCTTTGGCCTGCGCATGCTGATCGGCCCGCTTGGGCTGCGCCTGCCGCTCGCCGGCTACAATGGCGGCGCGATCGTCGAGCCGGATTTAACGGTGGTCGAGCAGAAACTGATCCCGCCGGAAGCGGCGCGCCGGGCGGTTGCCCTGTTCCAGGAAAACGGCATCGACCCCTGGGTCTTCACCGGCAACGAGTGGGTCGTCGTCGACCCCGAGGGCGATAAGGTCCTGCGCGAAATCCGCACCGTCGAAACCCACCCGACCGTGGTGCCGCGGTTCGAAGAGCGGCATTTCGCGGCGGCTGGCAAGATCGTCGGCCCGAGCGCCGACCATGCGAAAATCTCCCGCATGGTCGATCTCTTGCGGGCCGAGCTCGGCGGCGAGGTTACCGTCGCCCGCTCGCAGCCCTATTACTGTGACGTGACCCCGCCGGGCATCGACAAGGGTCGGCTGATCGATCTGCTCGCTGCGCGGGTCGGGGCGGAACGGTCGCAGATCATGGTGCTCGGCGACATGGAGAACGATTTGCGCATGTTCGACCGGGCCGGGTTCCCGGTGGCGATGGGCAACGCCGACGACAAGGTCAAGCGCGCCGCCCGCGCGACCACTCTGTCGAATGACGAGGACGGCTTCGCCGCAGCGATCGGGCGCTACGTCTTTAATGAAT
>DASUKH010000132.1:0-46804 GCA_036278835.1 Allostellaceae bacterium | reverse complement strand
GGCGACATCCGCGAACGGACAAAAGCGCATCCGCCGGAGCTTCGGGCGCATCCCCGAGGTCGCTCCGATGCCCAATCTGATCGAGGTGCAGCGGAGCTCTTACGACCACTTTCTGCAGATGGGCGTGATGCCCGAACAGCGGGGCGGTGTCGGCCTGCAGGAAGTGTTCAAATCGGTTTTCCCGATCCGCGACTTTTCCGAGCGCGCCCAGCTCGAATTTGTCCGCTACGAGCTGGAGGTCCCGAAATACGACGTCGATGAATGCCAGCAACGCGGCATCACCTTCGCGGCGCCGCTAAAGGTTACCTTGCGGCTCGTCGTGTGGGATATCGACGAGGATACCGGCTCGCGCTCGATCCGCGACATCAAGGAGCAGGACGTCTATATGGGCGACATGCCGTTGATGACGAAGAACGGCACCTTCATCATCAACGGCACCGAGCGGGTCATCGTCTCGCAAATGCACCGCAGCCCGGGCGTGTTCTTCGACCACGACAAAGGCAAGACGCACTCCTCGGGCAAGTACCTGTTCGCCGCCCGCGTTATTCCCTATCGCGGTTCCTGGCTCGATTTCGAGTTCGATGCCAAGGACCACGTCTATGTCCGCATCGATCGGCGCCGCAAGCTGCCGGCGACGACCCTGCTGCTCGCCCTCGACGACGCCGCCAGCGAGGAGAAGCGCGCCCGTTACGCCGCCGACAACAAGACGATGGCGCCGGGCGAAGCGGTCGGCATGTCGAAGGAGGAGATCCTCTCCGCGTTCTACGGCATCGTGGTCTACCAGCGCGGCGCCAGCGGCTGGATGACCCCGTTCGAACCCGAATTGTATCGCGGCAAGCTGACCGCGGACCTGATCGACGCGGACACCGGCGAGGTCAAGGTGCCGCTCGGCGAACGCATGACCCCGCGGCTCGGCAAACGGCTGCGCGAAGCGGGGCTGGCGCACGTGCTGATGGCGCATGAGGACTTGATCGGTCGCTTCTTCGCGCAGGACCTGATCAACGAGGAGACCGGCGAAGTTTACTTCGAGGCCGGCGACGAGATCACCGAGGCGGCGCTCAACCAACTCGAAGAGGCCGAGCTTGCCGAATTGCCGGTGCTCGATATCGACCTGATCAGCCGCGGCGCCGACAGCAAGGGACCCTACATCCGCAATACCCTGGCGATCGACAAGAGCGCGACCCGCGAGGATGCGCTGATCGACATCTACCGGGTCATGCGGCCGGGCGAGCCGCCGACCCTGGAGACCGCCGAAGCGCTGTTCCACAGCCTGTTCTTCGACCCCGAGCGCTACGACCTGTCGGCGGTCGGCCGGGTCAAGATGAACTCGCGGCTCGGCCTCGATACCGACGACACCGTGCGGGTGCTGCGCAAGCAGGACATTCTCTCGATCCTCAACGTGCTGGTCGATCTGAAGGACGGGCGCGGCGAGATCGACGATATCGATCATCTCGGCAACCGGCGGGTGCGCTCGGTCGGCGAGTTGATGGAGAACCAGTACCGGGTCGGCCTGTTGCGCATGGAGCGGGCGATCCGCGAGCGCATGAGTTCCGTCGAGATCGACACCGTGATGCCGCACGATTTGATCAACGCCAAGCCGGCGGCGGCGGCGGTGCGCGAATTTTTCGGCTCGTCGCAACTGTCGCAGTTCATGGACCAGACCAATCCGCTCAGCGAGATCACCCACAAGCGCCGCCTGTCGGCGCTGGGGCCGGGCGGCCTGACGCGCGAGCGCGCCGGCTTTGAGGTGCGCGACGTGCACCCGACGCATTACGGCCGCATCTGCCCGATCGAGACCCCGGAAGGACCCAATATCGGGCTGATCAACTCGCTGGCGACCTATGCCCGCGTCAACCAGTACGGGTTTATCGAAAGCCCGTACCGCCGGGTGCACGACGGCAGGGTTACCGACGAGGTGGTCTATCTGTCGGCGATGGACGAGGGAAAGTATTCGATCGCCCAGGCCAATGTCCCGGTCGATGCCGAAGGCCGCATCGCCGACGACCTGACCAATTTGCGCAAGAACGGCGAAGTGCTGCTGGGTCGGCCGGAAGATATCGATCTGATCGACGTGTCGCCGAAGCAGCTCGTCTCGGTCGCCGCGGCATTGATCCCGTTCCTCGAAAATGACGATGCCAACCGCGCGCTGATGGGGTCCAACATGCAGCGCCAGGCGGTGCCGCTGATCCGCGCCGAGGCGCCGCTGGTCGGCACCGGCATGGAGGAGCGGGTGGCGCGCGATTCCGGCGTGACGATCATCGCCCACCGCTCGGGGGTGGTCGATCAGGTCGACGCCACCCGCATCGTGGTGCGCGCCACCGGCGAGACCTCGGCCGCGGCCTCCGCCGTCGATATCTACAATTTGTTGAAGTTCCAGCGCTCGAACCAGAACACCTGCATCAATCAGCGGCCGCTGGTCAAGGTCGGTCAGCAGGTCAAGGCCGGCGACATCCTGGCCGACGGCCCCTCGACCGAGCACGGCGAACTGGCCCTGGGGCGCAACGTGCTCTGTGCGTTCATGCCGTGGAACGGCTACAATTTCGAGGATTCGATCCTGATCTCGGAGCGCATCGTCTCCGACGACGTGTTCACCTCGATCCATATCGAGGAGTTCGAGGCGAGCGCCCGCGATACCAAGCTCGGGCAGGAGGAGATCACCCGCGACATCCCGAATGTCGGCGAGGAGGCGCTCAAAAACCTCGACGAGGCCGGCATCGTCTATATCGGCGCCGAGGTCAAGCCGGGCGACATCCTGGTCGGCAAGGTGACGCCGAAGGGCGAATCGCCGATGACCCCCGAAGAAAAATTGCTCCGGGCGATCTTCGGCGAGAAGGCGTCGGATGTGCGCGACACCTCTCTGCGGCTGCCGCCCGGCGTTTCCGGCACGATCGTGGAAGTGCGGGTCTTCTCGCGCCGCGGCGTCGACAAGGACGAGCGCGCGCTGGCGATCGAGCGCGCCGAGATCGAGCGCCTTGCCAAGGACCGCGACGATGAGCGGGCGATCCTGGAGCGCAGCTTTGCGGCGCGCCTCAAGGAATTGCTGCTCCGCCAGACCACCGTTGCCGGCCCCAAGGGCATGAAGTCGGGCAGCGAGGTTACCGAGGCGCTGCTCGGCGAATACACGCCGGGCCAGTGGCGCCAGATCACGGTGCGCGACGATTCGCGCATGGCCGATATCGAGGCCTTGAAGAAGCAGATGGACGACGCCGTCGGTCAGCTCGAGGCGCGCTTCGAAAGCAAGGTCGAGAAACTGCAGCGCGGCGACGAGCTGCCGCCGGGCGTCATGAAGATGGTCAAGGTCTTCGTCGCCGTGAAACGCAAATTGCAGCCGGGCGACAAGATGGCCGGGCGGCACGGCAACAAGGGGGTCATCTCGCGCATCATGCCGATCGAGGACATGCCGTATCTCGAAGACGGCACCGCGGTCGATATCGTCCTCAACCCGCTCGGCGTGCCGAGCCGGATGAATGTCGGGCAAATCCTCGAAACCCATCTCGGCTGGGCCGCCGCCGGTCTCGGCCAGCGGATTGGCGAGGTGCTGGACGGCATGCACCGCAACGGCGGGGCCGGCAAGGCCGCTCCCGAACTGCGCCGGCTTTTGGGCGAGATCTACGAGGGCGACGGCGCAGTCGCTGCGCTGCCCGACGATGCGCTCATCGAGATGGCCGGTGGCTTGGTCCACGGGGTGCCGATGGCGAGCCCGGTGTTCGACGGCGCCCGCGAGGACGACATCGTGCAGATGCTGGACCGCGCCGGGCTGTCCGCCTCGGGCCAGGTCACCCTGGTGGACGGGCGCACCGGCGAGGCGTTCGACCGCAAGGTCACGGTCGGCTACATCTACATGCTGAAGCTGCACCATCTGGTGGACGACAAGATCCACGCGCGCTCGATCGGCCCCTACAGCCTCGTCACGCAGCAGCCGCTGGGCGGCAAGGCGCAGTTCGGCGGCCAGCGCTTCGGCGAAATGGAGGTGTGGGCCTTGGAAGCCTACGGCGCGGCCTACACCTTGCAGGAGATGCTGACGGTCAAGTCGGACGACGTCTCCGGCCGCACCAAGGTCTATGAGGCGATCGTACGGGGCGACGACAATTTCGAGGCGGGCATACCGGAATCGTTCAACGTGCTCGTCAAGGAACTGCGCTCGCTTGGCCTCAACGTCGAACTGGAGCAGCGCAGCTACTGATGACGAAAAAAGGCGCTGTAGGGCGTGCCGGTGGCCTGCAGATTCCCTGTAATTACAGGAAGAACCGAGCGGCCCCGGCCGCGTCTGCCACCGGGTTGGATTTTACCGTCACCCCTGCGAAAGCGGGGGCCCAGGGCCGCATGCGGAGTGCCGGCCGCCCCTGGATGCCCGTTGTCGCGGGCATGACGACCGGGCGCGAGAGAGGTCGTGCATGAATGAATTGATGAACATCTTCGGTCAGGTCGCCGGGCCGCAGAGCTTCGACCAGATCCGCATCTCGATCGCCAGCCCGGAGCGCATCCGCTCGTGGTCGTACGGCGAGATCAAGAAACCGGAGACGATCAACTACCGCACCTTCAAGCCGGAGCGGGACGGGCTGTTCTGCGCCCGCATCTTCGGGCCGATCAAGGATTACGAGTGCTTGTGCGGCAAGTACAAGCGAATGAAGTACCGCGGCATCATCTGCGAGAAGTGCGGCGTCGAGGTCACTCTGTCGAAAGTGCGCCGCGATCGCATGGGCCATATCGAGCTGGCCTCGCCGGTGGCGCACATCTGGTTTCTGAAGTCGCTGCCGAGCCGCATCGGCCTGTTACTCGACATGACGCTCAAAGATCTCGAGCGCATCCTCTATTTCGAGAATTACGTCGTGATCGAGCCGGGCCTCAGCCCGCTCAAGCTGCACCAGCTGTTGAGCGAGGAGGAATACCTCGACGCGCAGGACGAATACGGCGAGGATCAGTTCACCGCCTCGATCGGTGCCGAGGCGATGCGGACGATGCTGTCGGCGATCGACCTCACCGAAGAGAAGAGCCGGCTGCGCGACGAATTGCGCGACACGACCTCGGAGGCGCGGCGGAAGAAGCTCGTCAAGCGGCTGAAGCTGGTCGAGGCGTTCATCGAATCGAACAGCCGGCCGGAGTGGATGATCCTCGAAGTCGTACCGGTCATCCCGCCCGAATTGCGCCCGCTGGTGCCGTTGGACGGCGGCCGCTTCGCAACCTCCGACCTCAACGATCTTTACCGCCGCGTCATCAACCGCAACAACCGGCTGAAGCGCCTCATTGAGCTGCGCGCGCCCGACATCATCGTGCGCAACGAGAAACGCATGCTGCAGGAGGCGGTGGACGCACTGTTCGACAACGGCCGCCGCGGCCGGGTCATCACCGGCGCCAACAAGCGGCCGCTCAAATCCCTGTCAGACATGCTGAAGGGCAAGCAGGGCCGGTTCCGGCAAAACCTGCTCGGCAAGCGCGTCGATTATTCCGGCCGTTCGGTTATTGTCGTCGGCCCGGAGCTGAAACTGCACCAGTGCGGGCTGCCGAAGAAGATGGCGCTCGAACTGTTCAAGCCGTTCATCTACTCGAAGCTCGAACTCTACGGTCTCGCCAGCACGATCAAGGCGGCGAAGCGCATGGTCGAGAAGGAGCGGCCGGAGGTGTGGGATATCCTCGAAGAGGTGATCCGCGAGCACCCGGTGTTGCTGAACCGCGCCCCGACCTTGCACCGCCTCGGCATCCAGGCGTTCGAGCCGGTGCTGATCGAAGGGAAGGCGATCCAGCTGCACCCGCTCGTCTGCACCGCCTTCAACGCCGATTTCGACGGCGACCAGATGGCAGTGCACGTGCCGCTGTCATTGGAGGCGCAGCTCGAGGCGCGCGTCCTGATGATGTCGACCAACAACATCCTCAGCCCCGCCAACGGCAAGCCGATCATTGTGCCGTCGCAGGATATCGTGCTCGGCCTCTATCACATCACGATGCAGCGTGACGGCGAGCCCGGCGAGGGCATGGCCTTTACCAATGTCGGCGAGATCGAGCAGGCGCTCGAATCGAAATCGGTGTCGCTGCACGCCCGCGTCAAGGCGCGCTATAAGACCGTCGATCAGGACGGCAACCCGATCGTGCGCCGGGTCGAGGCGACCCCCGGCCGCATGCTGCTTTCCGAGATCCTGCCGCGCAACCCGGCAATCGGTTTCGACCTGATCAACCAGCTGCTCGGCAAGAAGCAGATCAGCGAATTGATCGACCAAGTCTACCGCCATTGCGGCCAGAAGGAGACGGTCATCTTCTGCGACCGGCTGATGGCCCTGGGCTTCCAGCAGGCGTGCAAGGCCGGCATCTCGTTCGGCAAGGACGACCTGATCATTCCCGAGGCGAAGCACGAGCTGGTCAGTCGGGTGCAGCAGCAGGTCAAGGAGTACGAGCAGCAATACCAGGACGGGTTCATCACCCAGCGCGAAAAGTACAACAAGGAGGTCGATGCCTGGACCGGCTGCTCGGAAAAGGTCGCCGAGGAGATGATGAAGGTCATCCGCGAGGTGAAGCCGGGCGAGCCGATCAATTCGGTGTGGATGATGTCGGATTCCGGCGCCCGCGGCTCGGCGGCGCAGATCAAGCAACTGGCCGGCATGCGCGGGCTGATGACCAAGCCTTCGGGCGAGATCATCGCCACCCCGATCATCTCCAACTTCAAGGAGGGGCTGACCGTCCTCGAATACTTCAACTCGACGCACGGCGCCCGCAAGGGCCTCGCCGATACGGCGCTGAAGACCGCCAATTCCGGCTATCTGACCCGCCGCCTCGTCGATGTCGCGCAGGACGCGATCATCACCGAGGTGGATTGCGGCACGACCCGCGGGCTCCTCACCCGCGCCGTCGTCGATGGCGGCGAGATCATTGCGCCGCTTGCCGACCGCATACTCGGGCGCTGCGCGGCGGTCGATGTGCTCGATCCGCTGTCGGGCGAGGTCGTCCTGGAGGCCGGCGGGCTGATCGACGAGGACGCGGTCGATGCGATCGAGCGCGCTGGCGTTGACGCCGTGTCGATCCGCTCGGTGCTGACCTGCGAAGCGCCGGTCGGGGTCTGCGGCAAGTGCTATGGACGCGACCTTGCGCGCGGCACGGTCGTCAATATCGGCGAGGCGGTCGGCGTCATCGCCGCCCAGTCGATCGGCGAACCCGGCACCCAGCTGACCATGCGCACCTTCCATATCGGCGGCGCGGCGCAGCGCGGCGCCGAGCAATCCTCGATCGAGGCCGCGTTCGACGCGCGGGTCGAGGTCAAGAACCGCAACGTCGTCATCAACTCGGCCGGAAGGCCGGTGGTGATGGGGCGCAATTGCGAAATGCTGCTGATCGATGAAGCCGGGCGCGAGAAGGCGCGCCACCGGGTGCCCTACGGCGCCCGCCTGTTGATGGATGACGGCAGCGAGGTGCATCGCGGCGACCGGCTGGCCGAATGGGACCCCTACACGATCCCGATCATCACCGAGAAGGATGGTATCGCCCATTATGTCGATCTTCAGGAGGGCATCTCGATGCGCGAGGTGCTCGACGAGGCGACCGGCATCTCCTCAAAGGTCGTGATCGACTGGAAGCAGCAGCCGCGCGGCGGCGATTTGCGCCCGCGGATCACCCTGCGCGATGAGCGCGGCGAGGTGCTGACCCTGGCGAACGGCCTCGAGGCCCGCTACTTCCTGCCGGTCGATGCGATCCTGTCGATCGAAAACGGCGCCTCCGTCAAGGCCGGCGACGTGCTCGCCCGCATGCCTCGCGAAAGCTCGAAGACGCGCGACATCACCGGCGGTCTGCCGCGTGTCGCCGAGCTGTTCGAGGCGAGGAAGCCCAAGGATTTTGCGATCATCAGCGAGAGCGAGGGCCGGGTCGAGTTCGGCAAGGACTACAAGACGAAGCGACGCATCGTCGTCGTCCCGACAGAAGGCGAGGCCGACCCGGTCGAGTACCTGATCCCGAAGGGCAAGCACATCAGCGTCCAGGAGGGCGATTACGTCCTCAAGGGCGATTTGATGATGGATGGCAACCGGGTGCCGCACGACATCCTGCGCATCCTCGGGGTCGAGGAGCTGGCAAGCTACCTGATCAACGAGATCCAGGAGGTCTATCGGCTGCAGGGCGTGCGCATCAACGACAAGCACATCGAGGTGATCGTCCGCCAGATGCTGCAGAAGGTCGAGATCGAGGACCCCGGCGACACCACTTTCCTCGCCGGCGAACAGGCCGACCGCTCCGAATTCGACCGCGAGAACGTCAAGGTCGAAGCCGAGGGGCTGCGCCAGGCGACCGCCCACCCGGTGTTGCAGGGCATCACCAAGGCAAGCCTGCAGACGAATTCCTTTATCTCGGCCGCCTCGTTCCAGGAAACGACCCGCGTCCTGACCGAGGCCGCGGTATCGGGCCGGATCGACGGTTTGGCCGGGCTGAAGGAGAACGTCATTGTCGGCCGCCTGATCCCGGCTGGTACCGGCAGCGTCATGGCCCGCCTGAAGGAGGTCGCCGCCGACCGCGACCGCGAACTGGCGGCGCTCGCCGCCGAGTCGGACGTCGAGCCGGAACCGCCGCAACTGGAGGAGCAGCGGGCCGGCGCGGCCGAATAGCGCCGCGCCCGCCGCGGTGGGGGGAGCGCGCCTCCCCCGCCGCGCGCTGTCTTAGCGCACCCCGCAGGGGACCGGCGCGATCCCGCCCGGGTTGTAGTAGTACCAATAGGGGGGGTAGGTGCCGAGTTCGGCCATATAGAACGGGAAATTGTAGGCTTCGTTGTAGCAGTTCCAGTAGTACCCGTTCCACCAGCACTGCGCCTCGGCCGTTCCGGCGATGAGCAATCCGACGACGAAAAAGGCACAAGCCGCAACGATCCTGCGCATCCGGCATCTCCCGTGACCCTTTCCCCGCATCGCGGGAGAGGGTTGCCTGCCAGGGCTAAACGAAGAGTTTCGCGTAACGATCCCGGCACGGCCGTCAAAATACGCGCAATCCGATCCTGCGACACCCGCCATTGACCGCCTGTGGCCGGGCCGGGCACAGTGCCCATTGTATTTTGCCGGGTAGGGAAGGAAGGCGAGTATGGCGATCGAGATCGTCCCGACCGGCGCCGCGCTCGGCGCGGAAATCCGTGGGATCGATCTGGCAGCGCCGCTTGACGAGGTGCATTTCGCCGAGATCGAGCGCGCTTTCGACGAGCACGGCGTCATCTTCTTCCGCGGCCTCAATCTGACGCCGGCGCATCAGGTCGCCTTCACCCGGCGGTTCGGCGAGATCGCGTTCAACATCTTCGGCGAGCGGTGGAGCGTGCCGGGGGCGCCGGAGATCGTCGTCGTCTCCAACATCACCGAGGACGGACGGCCGCTTGGCATCCGCCGCGCCGGCGAGAACTGGCACAGCGACATGTGCTACACCGCGCGACCGCCGCGTGCGACGATGCTGTACGCCCGCGAAATCCCCGATCTGTCCGGGCTGCCGCTCGGCGACACCGAATTCGCCAGCGCCGCCGCGGCTTTGGACGCATTGCCGGTCGCGTTGCGGCAACGGCTGGAGGGGCGCCGCGCGATTTTCGATTTTACCGGCCGCAAACGCGCCTTTCCGCCGAGCGACGAGGAAATCGCGCGCAACCCGCCGGTCCGCCACCCGGTTATCCGCACGCATCCGCGCACCGGGCGCAAATGCCTCTATGTCATGCGCGACGATTGCACCGGTATCGAAGGCATGGCGCAGGAGGAGGCCGAGCTGCTGATCGCGGCGCTTGCCGATCACATCGTCAAGCCGCAATTCGTCTATCGCCATCAATGGCGGCAGGGCGACCTGCTGATGTGGGACAACTGCACGGTGCAGCACCGCGCGATCCAGGATTACGACATGCCGCTGCGCCGGCTGATGCACCGCACGACAATGGGCGGCGCCGTGCCGATGTAGGGCGCCTCATCCGGTGCCGGGATGCGTCATATCTTGCGGCCGCACCCAGGCGTCGAATTCGGCTTCGCTGAGATAGCCGAGCCGCAACGCCGCCTCGCGCAGGGTGATCCCGTCGCGGTGCGCCGTCTGCGCGATCTGCGCGCTCTTTTCGTACCCGATATGCGGCGACAGCGCGGTCACCAGCATCAGCGATGCGTCGAGGTGTTCGCGGATGCGCGCCTCGTTGGCGGCAATGCCCCTGACGCACCGCTCGGCGAACGAGTCGCAGGCAGCGGCGAGGAGGTCCGCCGATTCAAGAAGATTGTGCAGCATCACCGGCTTGTAGGCGTTCAACTGGAAATTGCCCTGGCTGCCGGCGAAGGCGACGGCGTGGTCGTTGCCGAACACCTGGACCGCGACCATCGTTAGCGCCTCGCATTGGGTCGGGTTGACCTTGCCTGGCATGATCGACGACCCCGGCTCGTTCTCCGGCAGCACGAGTTCGCCGATGCCGGCGCGCGGCCCGCTCGCGTACCAGCGCAGATCGTTGGCGATTTTGAAGAGCGCGCCGGCCAGCGTGCGCAGCGCCGCGCTTGCCGTCACCATCGCGTCGTGCGCCGAGCCGAGCGCAAACAAATTGGCGGCCGGGCGGAACGGCTTTCCGGTTTCGCGTGCGATCTCCGCGATCGCGGCTTCCCCGAAGCGCGGCGGCGCGTTGAGGCCGGTGCCGACCGCGGTGCCGCCGAGCGGCAATTCGTAGAGTCCTTCGAGGGCGGTGCGGATCGTCGCGGCGGCCTGGTCGAGCTGCGCCGTCCAGCCCGAAAACACCTGCCCCAGCGTCAGCGGCGTCGCATCCATCAGATGGGTGCGGCCGATGACGACGATCGGCGCCAGGGTCCGGCCGCGCTCTGCCAGCGCCTCGCACAGCCGCCGCAAAGCCGGCAGCAACCCGTCCTCGATTGCCGCGACCGCGGCGATGTGCATGACCGCCGGAAAGGCGTCGTTCGATGATTGGCTGCGGTTCACGTCGTCATTGGGGTGGATCGCGGCGCCGCCCGCTATCTGGCCGGCGCGCCGGGCAATGACCTCGTTGGCGTTCATATTCGATTGCGTGCCGGAGCCGGTCTGAAACACCACCAGCGGAAACTCGCTGTCGTGATCCCCGGCGATGACCTCGTCGGCGGCCGCGACAATCGCCGCTTCCTTGTCCGGCGGCAGGTGCCCGAGCGCGGCATTGGCGCGCGCCGCTGCCTTTTTTACGATGCCGAACGCACGGATAACCGGCCGGCCCCAACCGAAACGGCCGCCGCCGATCGGGAAGTTCTTCAGCGAGCGCTGCGTCTGGGCACCCCACAGGCGGTTGGCCGGAACGGCCACCGGACCGAGGCTGTCGTGTTCGATACGGGTGCGTCGTTCGCAATCCTCGGGCATCCCTTGCCTCCTCCCTCTCACCGGCGATAATCGGCCGCTCGCCCGTCAAACGCCTGCGGCGTCTGCTTGTAAGGGCGTCGGCAATCGGCGCGCCGAACAATCGGGGGCATGGAACCCTGGGGGCAAGACCGCTGTTTATCTGCGTCGGTTTGGGGGGGTGTCATTTCAGAAGGTGGTCGCGACGAGGCGGCTCCGGTGCGGCCGGGAGGCAAGCGGTCGCAACGAGTGCTCGCCGAGGTATTGGCGGGCGGCGCCGACACCGGCGCGCTGATCCACGCGCCCGACGGGCGCCCGCCGCGCATCCTGGTCGGTGCGGCCGATGCGGAATTGCGCGACCGGCTGCGCCGGGTGCTGTCCTCGGCCGGCTGCGAGGTCGAGGCGGCGAGCGACGGGCGCGCGCTGATCGCCGCGTTCGCCAAACCGCCCGATCTCGTCATTGCCGCGACGGGCCTCGCCGATCGGCGAGGCTTCGCGCTGCTGCGCCGGCTGCGCGCCACCCCGGCGGTTCGGTGGCTGCCGGTGATCCTGCTGTCCGGCGAAGGCGCTGCGGCGACCCGGCGCGATGCCCTCGAAGCGGGGGCGGACGATTGCCTCACAAATCCGTTTGCGGCCCGCGACCTGTTGTCGCGGGTCGGGCTGCACCTGGCGATGGCGCGAGTCGGCCGCGAGGCAAGTGCGGCGGTGCGCGCCTCCGAGCGGCGGCTCAATGACGTGCTGACTGCGATCGGCGAGGCGGTTTACGCCGTCGATCGCGATGAGCGGTTCCTGTTTGCCAACCGCAAAGCGCTCGAATTGTGGGGGAAGCCGGCGCATCACGTGATCGGCCGCACGCTGCTTGAAGTATTCCCCGAGATCGCCGACGGCGAACCCTATCTTGCCTACCGCCGGGTGCTGGAGACCGGCGAGTCGGAGCATCTCGAAACCCGCGCCCCCGCCCTTGCCGACCGCTGGATCGGGCTCGATGTGCACCCCGCTCCGGACGGCGGGCTGGTCGTCGCCTTCCGCGACATCGAGGAACGCAAGCAGGCGGAAGTCCGGCTGCGGCGCAGCCAGGAGCGGTTTCGGCTGATGCTCGAGGCCTCGCCCGATATCGCCTTTGTGATCCGGCCGGATGGCACGGCGGAGTACTACAATCATCAGCTGCGGGCTTATGCCGGGATGCCGATCGGACCGTTGCCGGACGACCGCTCGGCGCTGCACCCGCCGGAGGACCGCGAGGCTGTCGACCGGGCGCGGGCGCAGGGTTTTGCCGCCGGCCGCGAATTTACCGTCGAGGCGCGCATGCGCCGGCACGACGGCGTCTATCGCTGGCACCGCCTCCGCAACCGGCCGGTGCGGATCGACGGGCAAATCGCATTCTGGCTTGGCACCGCCGTCGATATCGACGACATGCGGGAGACAAACGCGCTGCTGGAGCGGCGGGTCGCCGAGCGCACTGCCGAACTCGAAGCCGCCAACCGCCGCCTCGCCGCGCAGGTCGAGGAGCGCGAGAAGGCCGAGGCGAAGCTGCGCCGGGCTCAGCGAATCGAGGCGGTTGGCCAACTGACGTCCGGGGTGGCGCACGATTTCAATAATTTGCTGACCGCAATCATCGGCAATCTCGAGCTGCTCGAAACCCGACTCGGCCGGCGCGACGAGCGCGCGCTGCAGCTCGCCGGCGCGTCGATTGCGGCGGCCGAGCGCGGCGCCCGCCTGACGGCGCAGCTGCTCGCCTTCTCGCGCCAGCAGCGGATGAGCCCGGAGCCGGTCGATCTGAACCAGATCGTCGACAGCATGCGTGCGCTGTTGCACAGCACGATCGGCGCCACCACCCGCATCGAAACCGTGCTGGCCGCCGATTTGTGGCCGGCCCTGGCGGATTCGAGCCAGATCGAACTGGTCCTGCTCAATCTTGCGATCAACGCGCGCGATGCGATGTCGACGGGCGGCATGATCACGATCGAGACGGCAAATGTGCGGCGCGGGAACCCCGAGCGCGCCGAAGAGCCGCCGCCCGGCGAGTATGCGATGGTGTCGGTGGGAGATACCGGCGGCGGCATCCCCCCGGCTATCCTCGACAAGGTGTTCGACCCGTTTTTTACGACCAAGGAGGTCGGCAAGGGATCGGGGCTGGGCCTCTCGCAGGTGCTCGGTGTCGCTCAGCAACTCGGCGGCGGGGTCGCGATCGAGACACGGGCGGGTCAGGGCACAGTCGTCCGGGTGTATCTGCCGCATGCCCGCGCCAGCATCCCGGCGGCGCGCCGCGCCCGGCCCCGTGTCTCGCGCGCCGTGCTAAGCGGGGAGGAGCATGGCGACAGCCTGATTCTGCTGGTCGACGATGACGGCGATGTGCGCGCGGTTGCCGCCGCGATGCTGGAGACCGCCGGCTACGAGGTGCTGGAGGCCGACAGCGGCGACGCCGCGCTGCAATGCCTGGAGCGTCAGCGCGGCCGGATCGCCCTGCTGATCGCCGATATCGCGATGCCGGGGATGAGCGGAATAGAGCTGGCAGAGGCCGCAAGGCAGATGCGGCCCGATCTGCCGGTCTTCTTCGTGACGGGGTTTGCCGGCAACGACCTGCCTATCGAGCAGTTCGGTCCCGACCGGCTGCTGCGCAAGCCGTTCCGCGCCGCGGAGCTGATCGCCCGGGTGGGTGCCGTGCTCGACCGGCACGCACCCGCGGCCCAGCAGCACGGCTGACTCGTCCCGACGCTCCGAACCTCTGTCCGGTGAAGGCCAATCAAGGGCCACGGCTGGATGTTGCTACTATATGAGAAGGGCTTTCGGCCCGAGTTGCGCTCCGGCCGGGATGGAGCTTGTATCGTGAAGCGGATCGCGCACCTTTCCGATCTGCATTTCGGGCGGCACGATCCGATCCTGGCGGAAGCGCTGGTCGCGCAACTCCAGGCCGCTCCGCCCGACCTGACGGTGATCAGCGGCGATCTGACGCAGCGTGCGCGTCGCCGCCAGTTCGCTGCGGCGCATGCCTTTCTGTCCCGTCTGCCGCAGCCGCTGCTGACGGTGCCGGGCAATCACGACGTGCCGCTCTACGACGTGACCCGCCGTTTCCTGCGTCCGCTCGCACGATACCGCCGATATGTCTGCCGCAATACCGAGCCGGCCTACGCGGACGAAAAAATCGCGGTTCTCGGCATCAATACCGCGCGCTCGGCGACCTTCTCGAACGGCCGCATCTCCTACGCCCAGGCTGACGCGATCCGGACGCATTTTCTGCGGCTGCCGGCCGACCGCATGCGCATCCTCGTCGCGCACCACCCGCTGATGGCGCCGCCGGCAATGCCCGATCTGAAAATCGTCGGGCGCACCGCGATGGCGCTCGAGGCGATCGGCGAAGCCGGCGTGCACCTCGTGCTCTCCGGCCATTATCACCACCCCTTCACTGCCGACCTCGCGTCGATTCATACCGCGATGCGCCGCTCGGTGCTGATCGTCGAGGCCGGCACCGCGATCTCGCTGCGCCTGCGCGAAGAGCCGAATTCCTACAATTTCATCGAGCTGACCGCGGCCGGGCTGCGCTGCACGGTGCGCGCCTGGGATGGCGCGACATTCGCGGACGCCGAGAGCGTGGCCTACGATCTGATCGAGGGAAGCTGGGTCCCGGCCGTGGCGCGTGCCCTCGCGCCTTGAGCGCAAGCTGGTGCGGGCGGCCGGACTCGAACCGGCACGAGCCTTTCGGCCCGACGGATTTTCGTACCCGCTACGGCTTTCGCCGCCCCCGGCTGCCCAGGGTTTGGGGTCTGGACTATCCCTTCACCGTGGTCCGCCGGGTTTTCCCGAGCGGGCTTTAGGTGCTGCCCGTCTAGTCTCTACACCTTCCCGTCGCCGGGCTTGGCTCGGGATTGCCATCTGACAGGTTCCCCCGAGTTTGGGCAGTTCTACGGCGGCGGTTTCCCGCCGCGCACTCAATTTCGCTCAAGTCCGTTGCGTCTGCCATTTCGCCACGCCCGCACGCCTACAGCTATAGCCGCGCCGCCGCCCGCCGCCAAGAGCGCGCGTCGGGCACAAGCCCGGTGCCGGATTGAGCGGGTCAGGATGGCAGCGGCACGACGGTGTAGTGGATCGTCATCACCCGGATGCGGCCGTCGCGGATCAGGAAGGTGTCAGCGCCATCCGTGACGCCGCTGCCGCGCCCGCTGGCGCGCCACTCCAGAAACGCGATCTGGCCGTGAACCGAGCGTTGCGTGTACGCGTATATTGCCTCCGGAACCTGCCGGTCGAGCAGGTCAGCGGCGGCGCGCACCCCGTCATGGCCGTCGAAGCGGCCGTAAGTTGTCAGCAGGACGCAATCAACCGCAAAATTGGCCTCGATATCGCCCGTCACGTCGCCGCGGTCGGCGCGGGCGAGATGGTCGTCGAAGATTTCGGCGGCGGTTCTTGTCATGGTCATCGGAACACCAGCCTGATGCCGGTTGGATCGCGGGCGGGCGGCCCGCGATCCGGAAGCGGGCGCCGCGATCAGCGGCCGTAACCCATTCCCTGGTTCTGGTGCTGCTGCGGCTCCTGCGCCATGCCCATCCTTTGATTGTTATTCGTCGGGTTCGAGGCGACGACGCCGGCGATCACGTCGGGGCTGATCTCCATCACGACGCGCGAGCCGTCCGGTGCCCGGGCGTGAATGATGTACGCCTGCGGCGTAACCTGAACATTGCGAAAGCCGTTCTGTTCGAGTGCTTGGCGGAGCTTCTGTTCGGTATTGAGCGATACCGATCCGGTATTCTGATTGCCGAACTGGTTGTTGCCGAACTGGTTATTACCGAACCGTCCGTTGTTCGAGGATTGCTGATTGCCGAATTGTCGGTTGACGTAGGGATTTCCCTGGTTATAGGCGGTGCTGCCACTGAGCCCGGTGGCATTCTGATTCACGGAGGACCCGTAGCCGCTCTCGACACCGCCGGTTTGGCCATATGGATTATTGGCCGCCGCGCCGGGGCCGCTATGCGCGAAAGCCGGGGCCGCGAGCAGCGCAAAGGACGCAATTATCGGTAAAGCTGCAAACCGCATGCTTATCTCCTATGTCGGGATTGCGCTCGGAAACAAAGCGTCGTCCCGACAACGGCCACCCCTACGCCCGGTTCCGGCGAAGCCAGAGGGGGTTTATTCGCAGCCGGCGTTGCAACCTTGGCTGTTATTTGCTGAGAAACAGCCCGCCATTAACGTGGATTGTCTGGCCGGTGATGTAGCGCCCCTCGGGGCCGGCGAGAAACCGCACCATCGCCGCGATCTCCTCCGGCCGGCCCTGGCGGCCGACCGGAATGGCGCCGATATTGCCGCGTCCGCCGGGGCCGCCGGCCGAGGCCCCGCGCACCGTGTCGATCGAGCCGGGCGCCACGCAATTGGCGGTGATGTTGTGCGGCGCGAGTTCGCGCGCGAGACCGCGCATCAGCCCTTCGAGCCCGCCCTTCGAGGCATTGACGTGCGCCCGCCCGATGGCGCCCGCGTGGTGCGAGATGCCCGACAGCCCGATCAGCGTGCCGCCGCCGCGCTTAATCATTTCGGGCGCGCTCGCCTTCGCCAGCAGGAAGGCGCCGTCGAGCGCCACCGACAGGATTTCGCGCCATTCCGCGAAGCTCATCTCGAGAAACGGCGTCTGGCGGCGCAGTCCGGCATTGCCGACCGCGATATCGACACCGCCGAACTCGGCGATCGCCGCCTGGACCATCGCTGCCACCGCCTCGGGTTTCGAGATGTCGGCGAGGCAGGGGATCGCGCGGCCGCCGGCGGCGCGGATTTCCGCGACCGTCTCGTCGAGGATGGTGCGGTCGCTGCGGCCGTTGGCGACGACCGCGGCGCCGTCCGCCGCGAGGCGCAGCGCGATCGCCTTGCCGATATTTTTGCCGGCGCCGGTAATGATTGCGACTTTGCCAGACAATGCCGCCGCTTCCGCCATCTCCGCCTCCGTTTGTCCGCAGTGTCCCGCTTGCGCGAGGTAAGCACTGCGGCGGCAGAGGGGTCAACCGGCGATGCCCGCGTGGACGCCCGTCGGCGCCGGCCCTATTTAGGACGATGGGAACGGCGCAGGCGGAGGGCTCCATGAAACAGTTCGGCATCGGCCAGCCGGTTCGCCGCGTCGAGGATCGGCGCTTTCTGACCGGGCGCGGCCATTATCTCGACGACATCATGCGGCCGCGCCAGGCGCACGCCGCCCTGTTGCGCTCGCCACATGCGCACGCCCGCATCCGCTCGCTGGACACCGCCCAAGCAGCGGCGATGCCGGGCGTCCTCGCGGTGCTGATCGGCGCCGATCTCGTTGACGACGGGATCGGTACGGTCCCGTGCCTCAGCGCGCTCCAGAATGTCGACGGCAGCACGATGGCATTGCCGCCGCGCCCGGCCTTGGTGCAGGACCGGGGGCGCCATGTCGGCGACGGCGTCGCCTTTGTCATCGCCGAAACCGCCGAAGAGGCGCGCGATGCCGCCGAAGCGATCGCGGTCGATTACGAGCCGCTGCCGGCCGCGGTCGATACCGTGCGGGCGCTCGAACCGGGCCAGCCGGCGGTCTGGGATGCGATCCCCGGCAATCTCGCGTTCGATTGGGAAATCGGCGACGGCGGCGCGGCCGGGCGCGCCCTCGCCGGCGCCCGTCACCGGATTTCGCTGAGCCTCGTCAACAACCGGGTTGTGGTCGCCTCGATGGAGCCGCGCGGCGCGATCGGCGAGTACGATGCGGGCGAGGATAGCTATACCCTGTGGGGTTCGACCCAGGGGTCGCACCTCTTGCGCAACCAGCTGGCCGAAAACGTCTTCCGCATACCGGAGAACCGCATCCGGGTGATCACCCCGGATGTCGGCGGCGGCTTCGGGATGAAGACGTTCCTCTACCCCGAGCACGTGCTGGTGCTGTGGGCAGCAAAGCGGCTCGGGCGGCCGGTGAAGTGGATACCCGACCGCGCCGAGTCGTTCATCACCGACACCCAGGGCCGCGACAATGTCGTGCGGCTCGACCTCGCGCTCGACGAGAACCTCCGCTTTCTCGGGCTGTCGGTCGAGTTGCTGGCCAATATGGGTGCCTATCTTTCCAACTTCGCCCCCGAAATCCCGACCCATTCGGGCGGGGTCATGTACAGCGGCGTCTATGCCATCCCGGCGATCCATGTCCGGGTCAAAGGGGTCTACACCCATACCGTGCCGGTCGATGCCTATCGCGGCGCCGGCCGGCCGGAGGCGGCGTACGCGGTCGAGCGGCTGGTCGATTACGCCGCGCGTCGGCTCGGGGTGGCGCCCGACGAATTGCGCCGGCGCAACGTCATCCGCCCGGCCGCGCTGCCCTACACGACGCCGCTCGGCCTGACCTACGACAGCGGCGATTTCGCCGCACGGATGGAGCGGGCCTTGGCGACGGCCGACGCCGCCGGTTTCGCGGCGCGGCGGCAGGACAGCCGCGGGCGCGGGCGGCTGCGCGGCCTCGGCCATGCGCTCTATATCGAGCAGTCCGGTTTCCCGCCCGACGAATTCGCCGAGGCCCGGTTCGACCCGGCCGGCACCTTGACCGTGTTGATGGGCACGCAGTCGAACGGGCAGGGGCATCAGACCGCCTACGCCCAGCTTGCCGCCGACAAGCTCGGTCTGCCGTTCGAGAATATCCGCGTCGTGCAGGGCGACAGCGCGGCGATCGCCTTCGGCCACGGCACCGGCGGCTCGCGCTCGCTGCCGGTTGGTGGCGCCGCGCTGGCACATGCCGCCGACAAGCTGATCGCCAAAGGCAAGACCATCGCTGCCCATCTGCTCGAAGTGGCCGAAGCCGATGTGAGCTTTGCCGACGGCCAATTCGCGATCGCCGGCACCGACCGCGCGGTATCGATCACCGATGTCGCGCGGGCCGCCTTCAACTCGGCGCAGCTGCCGCCGGGGGTCGAGCCGGGTTTCGCGGAGAGCGGGCATTTCCTGCCGTCCGTGCCGACCTTTCCCAATGGCTGTCACGTCTGCGAGGTCGAGATCGACCCGGAGAGCGGCCATATCGAGATCGTGCGCTATGTCGTCGTCGATGATTTCGGCATTGTCATCAACCCGCTGCTGCTGCGCGGCCAGGTGCAGGGTGGGGTCGCGCAGGGCGTCGGCCAGGCGATGCTCGAACGGGTCGTTTACGACGAGGAGAACGGCCAATTGCTGACCGGCGACCTGACCGATTATGCGATCCCGCACGCGGACAGCCTGCCAATGGTCGAATTTTCCTACGATGTCGTGCCGTGCAAAACCAACCCGCTCGGCGTCAAGGGAGCGGGCGAAGCCGGCGCGATCGGTGCGCCGCCGGCCTTCGTCAACGCGGTGGTCGATGCGGTCGGCGAGTTTGGCATCGATCACCTCGACATGCCGCTGACCCCGGAGCGGCTGTGGCGCGCTCTGCGCTCGACCGGGGCAGCGGCATGAGCGACCGGCTGCTCGATACCGCTCTGGAGGCGGCGCTTGCCGGCGGCGATGCGGCGATGCGGGTTTATGCCGACGGGTTCGCGGTCACGCAGAAGGCGGACAAGACCCCGGTCACCGAGGCCGACCTCGCCTCCGAGCGGGTGATCGTCGAAATCCTGACCAAGGCCTTTCCCGACATTCCAATTATTTCCGAGGAGACCGTGCCGGAGGCCGGCTTCGAGCGCCCGGCGGCACGGTTCTGGCTGGTCGATCCGCTCGACGGCACCCGCGAGTTCGTCGCCCGCAACGGCGAGTTCGCAGTGCTGATCGGCCTTGTCGAAAACACAAGGCCGGTGCTCGGCGTCGTGCACGGACCGGCGCTCCGGGTTACTTATGCCGCGCACGGGCCCGGCACCGCGATGCGGCGCCACGGCACCGGCCCCTTCGAGCCGATTGCGGCGCGGTCGCCCGGCCCCGACGGCATCGTCGTCGTGCACAGCCGCAGTCACGAGAACAGCCGCCGTCTCGCCGAATATTTCGAGGGGAAGCCGGTCAGGGAGCGGCGGAAATGCGGCAGCGCCCTCAAATTCGGCCTGCTGGCGGCGGGCGAGGCCGATCTCTATCCGCGCTTCGGCACGACGATGGAATGGGACACCGCGGCCGGCCAAGCGGTGCTGGAAGCCGCTGGCGGGCAGGTGCTTGGCCTTGATGGGAGGCCGCTCGCCTACGGCAAGCCCGGCCTAAAAAATGACGGCTTTCTCGCCTGGGGCGCCCGCCCGGCCTGGTGAGGTCCCAAGAAACCGCATTCCCGGCGAAAGCCTTTAAGGCTCGTTATCGTCGTGCGACAGCCGGATCTGCCGCAGCACGTCGCGGACGTTGCGCGCCGTGCGCAGTTTGCGGCCAATGTCGGGCGCCAGCCGCAGATCGCCCGCGGCATCGAGCCAGCCGGCCTCGGTATCGGGCGGCAATTCGCGCATGACCTCGGCGAAGGCGCGGAAAATGGCCTCGACATCGCGCGCTTCGAGCCGCTTTTCCCTGGCCACGCCGCTCCGCCTCCGCACCGCACCTTGCCTCGACACTAACGCAGAAACCGCCGACGCCGCGACAATTCCGCAACGGACGAGGCGGCGATCGATCGCATGGCTGGCGGCGGAGCAGCGGTAAAAGTCCGAAACGAGGGAGCCGGATCCTGTACTATGAATCCGGTCAATCGGATCACCATGCGGAGGTCGCGCTGCGCGTCCCGCATTCCGCCAGGAGATAGAGCCATGCCGTTTTACGAAAGAGGCGCTGTCCGCATTCATTACGAAGAGGCCGGCTCCGGTTTTCCGCTGATGGTGATCCCCGGCGGCGGCCTCAACTCGACGGTCGCGGGCCTGAAGACCCATCCGTTCAACCCGCTGACCGAATTCAGCGGCGAGTACCGGGTCATCGCCGCCGATCTGCGCAACGCCAATGGCGGCCAGTCCTCCGGCCCGCTCGAAACCGACCGGCCGTGGGATTCATATACTGACGACCATCTCGGGCTAATGGACCATCTCGGCATCCGCGAGTTCATGGTGTTGGGCTTCTGCATCGGCGCGCCGTTCATCTGGAACATCCTGCAACGCGCCTCCGACCGGGTGCCGGCCGCCGTGCTGGCGCAGCCGAGCGGCTCGCGCCCGGAGATGCGCGATCTGTTCTACCAGAACAACATGAAAGGCTGGGGGCCAGGCGTATGCGAGCGCCAGTCCGACGTGACGATGGCGACGGTCGACGCGTTCCTGACCAGGATGTACCGCACGGACCCGGATTTCGTGTTCACCGTGACCCGCGATTTCGTGCGCGGTTGCCGCACGCCGATCCTGGTCCTGCCGGACGATGTGCCGGCGCATCCCTACGCCGTCGCGATGGAGAGCGTGCGCCTTGCTCCCAATGCCGAGGCCAGCATCTACCCGTGGAAAGACACCCCGGAGCACCTCGCCGAGGCGGTGCGGCACGTGCGCAGCTTCCTCAACAAGCATCAGCCGGTCCGCGCCGCCGCACAGTAGGATCGGCGGCGGCTTGTGCCTAAATAGGCGAGGATGAGCGTCGTCGTCCGTTTCGCCCCGTCGCCGACCGGCTTTCTGCATATCGGCGGCGCCCGCACCGCGCTGTTCAACTGGCTCTACGCCCGCCATAGCCGCCTTCTGGACGATGGCGGGCGGTTCCTGCTGCGCATCGAGGACACTGACCGGCTGCGCTCGACTCCGGAGGCGGTTGCCGCGATCATCGACGGCCTCGCCTGGCTCGGCCTCGACTGGGACGGCGACATCGTTCACCAGTTCGCGCGCGCCGGGCGGCACGCCGAGGCGGCGCGGCAGCTGCTCACCGCCGGCCGCGCCTATCACTGCTACTGCACCCCGGCCGAACTTGAGGCGATGCGCGAGCGGGCGCGCGCCGAGAAGCGCTCGGTGCGCTATGACGGCACCTGGCGCGACCGCGATCCCGCCGAAGCGCCGCCCGGCATTGCGCCGACGATCCGCTTGCGCGCGCCGCAGCAGGGCGCGACGACGATCGACGACCTCGTGCAGGGCGAGGTCACGGTCGCGAATGGCGAACTCGACGATCTGATCCTGCTGCGTGCCGACGGCACCCCGACCTACAATTTGTCGGTCGTCGTCGATGACCACGACATGGGCATCACCCACGTGATCCGCGGCGACGACCACCTCAACAACGCCTTCCGCCAGACGCAGATCTATCGCGCGCTCGAGTGGCAGCCGCCGCTTTTCGCGCACGTACCGCTGATCCACGGGCCGGACGGCGCCAAGATGTCGAAGCGGCACGGCGCCATCGGGGTCGAGCAGTACCGCGAATTGGGCTATTTGCCGGAGGCGGTGCGCAACTACCTGCTGCGGCTCGGCTGGAGCCACGGCGACGACGAGATCATCGCGACCGACGACGCGATCCGCTGGTTCGACATCGCGCAAGTGGGCCGCGCCGCCGCCCGCTTCGATCAGGCGAAGCTCGACAACATCAACGGCCACTATATCCGCGAGGCCGATGACCGCCGGCTGGTCGATTTGGCCGCCGAGCGGATGGAACGCACGTTCGGCCGGCCGCTCGCGGAATTCGAGCGCGACCGGCTGCTTCGCGCGATGCCGGGGCTGAAGCCGCGCGCCAAGACGATCGTCGAACTGGCCGCCAAGGCGGCGTTCTATGTCGCGGCACGGCCGCTGCGGCCGGCCGCCGACGCCGCCAAGACCCTGACCGCGGAAGCGCGCGCCCGGCTCGGCGCGCTTCGCGCCGATCTCGCCCAGTGCACGGACGACGGCTGGACGATCGCTGTGCTGGAGGCGCGCGTACGCGCCGTAGCCGACACGGCCGGGGTCAAGCTCGGCGCCGTCGCGCAGCCGTTGCGCGCCGCCCTGACCGGCTCGCTCGCCTCGCCCGGCCTCTTCGAGGTTATGGAAGTGCTGGGGCGCGAGGAGACGCTCGGGCGGATCGAGGATGCTGCCGCACCGGATTAACCGGCAACCTCTCCGTCGCGTTCATAAACCCAAGCACCGCATTCCCGGCGAAGGCCGGGACCCACGGCGGCAACATCGTGACTGTGGATAGGTGGGTCCCGGCTTGCGTCGGGAATTCGAAACCGGAGTCGCCCAAAGGCCGGTCAGCGGGTCAGGCCGGGCTGCCATAGAACGTCGCGGGAGCCGTTGTCGTTGAGCCGGCGGCCCAGCACGAACAAATGGTCCGACAGGCGGTTCAGGTATTTGACTGCCTCCGGGTTAACCGTCTCGGCGGCGGCGAGGGCGCAGACGATCCGCTCGGCCCGCCGCGCCACGGTGCGCGCGAGATGGAGATGCGCGGCGGCGGCGCTGCCGCCCGGCAGGATGAAGGAGTTGAGCGGCTGCAGATCGGCGTTCATCCGGTCGATCTCGGCTTCGAGCCGGGCGACCTGGGCGGCGACGATGCGCAAGGCGCCGGCGCCGCGGCGTCCCTCTTCCGGGGTGCAGAGATCGGCGCCGAGGTCGAACAGATCGTTCTGGATGCGCGCCAGCATCGCATCCGTCTCGGGATCGCCGGCGGTATGGAGCCGTGCCAAGCCGATTGCGGCGTTGGTTTCGTCGACGGTGCCGTAGGCCTCAACGCGCGCCGACTGCTTCGCCACCCTGGTGCCGTCGCCGAGCGAGGTTTCGCCGCGGTCGCCGCCGCGCGTGTAGATGCGGGTCAGCCGGACCATCGCTGCAATTCCCCGCTTAGCGGTGGCCGGCCAGCATCAGCAGCGCCAGCACCAACAGCGCCACCCCCTGCATGATGACCCGCATCTGCATCAGCTTGTTGGAACGCCGCGGGCTGCCGCCGGTAAACAGATTCGCCATTCCGAGGCCAAGCGCGCCGAGAACCCCCAGCATCGCCAGCACCAGGATCACGGTCAAAAAGCCGTTCATCGGCGGAATATGGGCCTGCCGCGGGGAAGAGTCACGCCCCGGCGGTCAGGCAGGGATCCCGCGGGGCCGCCCCGTCTCAGTGCAGCCCGTAGAGGGCGGCGGCATTGTCATGGGTCAGCTTGCGGCGAAGCTCGGGCGGCAACGGCCCCATCTGCCGCTCGATCGCGGCCTGCGAGTTCGGCCATACGCCGTCCGGATGCGGGTAATCCGAGGCCCACAACAGGTGCCCCTCCCCGAAGAACGGGACCAGCGACATCGTCACGTAGTCTTCCTGGAAGGTCGCCCAGATCTGCCGCCGGAACAGCTCGGACGGCTTGGTCTCAAGTTCCTTGCCGCCCTTGTCGGCCCAGAATTCCTGGGCCTCCCACAGGCGCCAGTGGCGGTAGTCGAGTTCCTGCATCAGCCATGGCAGCCAGCCGGTGCCGGCTTCCGCCATCACCATCTTGAGCTTCGGATGACGTTCCAGAATGCCCCAGGCGAACAGATCGACAAACGGCTCGAGGAAATTCGCCATGAAAAACTTGGTGTTCTCGAACACGCTGGCGGCCTTGCCATTGGCGCGGCTGTTGGGGTTGGGGCCGAACACGGTGATGTGCCAGGAGAGAATGATCCCGCTCTCCTCGAGCATCGTCCACAGTCGATCCCAGGCCCGGTCGTCGAGCTTTGGCGCGACGTTGGCGATCATCAGGGTGACCTGGCGCACGCCGCCTTTCTTGACCAGCCGCTCCAGTTCCGCGGCGGCGTCCTGCGGCGTTTCGGGCAGCATCGGCACGCCGATCAGCCGGTCCGGCGCGGCCTGGCAGAATTCCAGCAGCCAGTCGTTGTAGACGCGGTAGCAGGCGACCCGCAGCACTGGATCGTCGGTCGAAATCTGGAAGATCGGACCAAAGATGACCTGCGCCTGGACGCCATCGCGGTCCATATCGGCGAGGCGCAACTCGGCATGTGCCGGGCGGCGGGCGCTCTGGTCGTGGATGCCGGCGCGGTCGAACGAATTGTAGAGCGGCTTGACCGGGCGGTTGTTGCCGGTAGCGGGCGGCTTGCCGTCCCAGCGCCCCCACACCTTGCCGTCGCACAACCACACCGCCTGCCCGTCGCGCTCGCCGATGACCGGCGCGCGATCGCGCAACGCGGCCGGCAGGCGGCTTCGCCACAGATCGGCCGGCAGTTGCGACAAATCCATGTGGTCGTCGCACGAGATCAGCGTGTTCGCCATCGCTATCCTCCCGAGGCGTGGGCGCCCTGGTCGATAATATCACCCGCCGCGCCGCCGGCACACGTCAATGGCGATCCGGGTAGAGACGGTCCGGATCGATCTCGGGGGCGGCGATGACCTGCCAGCTCCCGTCGCGCCACGCGGTGAAGAAGCAGTTGCGCCGCCCGGTATGGCAGGCGACCCCGGTCTGATCGACCAGCAGCAGGAGCGCATCGCCGTCGCAATCGAGGCGCAATTCGTGGAGGCGCTGCACCTGCCCGGAGGTCTCGCCCTTGCGCCACAACCGGCCGCGCGAGCGCGACCAGTAGCAGGCCTGCCCCTCCGCCAGGGTCGTGCGCACCGCCTCTCGGTTCATCCACGCCAGCATCAGAACTTCGCCGGTGTCGTATTGCTGCGCGATCGCCGGTATCAGCCCGTCATTCCCGAACTTTATCGCGTCCAACGCCGCTTCGATCGGATCGGTCACGTGCTCTCTCGCTCAACTGCGCCAGCGCAGGGTTTGCGGCTTCACCGGGTTGGCGAACGGCCGGTGCTCTTCCCGCGACCGGCGATACTCCTCTTTCAGCCGGTAATACCAGCGCGCCTGCATGTCGGCGTCGCCAACCAGCGACAGCACCGGCTGATCGCGCAATCCTTGCTGCTGCCGCTCCATGATGTCGCGGTCCTGTCGCAGAAACGCCCGGACAAAGGGGCGCAGCGCCGGCTTCAATGCCGATAGAACCGGCGACGTCCAATAAATGCAGTGATTGATTTCGGTCGTCTGCTCGTCGATCGGGGTCAGCGCCGTCAAATTGGCGACGAAATGGCGTCCGGCGCGGATTTGCTCGAGGCGCACGCTCGGCAGGCGGAAGGCAATCTCGGTTTCGGGGGCGCCGCCGAGCAGCCGGTAGGCGCGCGAATTGCGCGACGGGCGATGGCGCAGCATCGTGAAACCGAATTGTGATGGGCCGAACGCCTTTTCCTTCTCATGCGCCGAACCGCGCGAGCGCCACCACCACGCGGCATGCACAAAGGGGCCGTGCGCCGGGTCCATCAGCCCGATCACCGCGTGATCGACCGAGGCGCGAAAGCGCATCGTCTCGACGAGCCGCGGCGCCGCATCCTCGGCAAAGCCATCGATGACCGGAATTTCGGGGCTCTCCGCCGCCGCGCCGTTGTCGTCGCCAACGAACACCCAGACATTGCCCTGCACCTCGCGGACGGGGTAGCGCGGCACCCCGACCCGCGACAGGTCGCACTCCTGCCCCGCCGCCAGGGACGGGACCGCGGTGCAGCGTCCGTCGAGGGCGAAACGCCATCCGTGATAGCAGCACGCGATTTCGCACCCGTCGAAGCTGCCGGCCGACAGCGGCATTCCGCGGTGAGGGCAGACGTCGCGTAGCGCGAAAGCCGCGCCATTGCCGTCGCGGCCGAGCAATACCGGCTCGCCGAGCAGGCGGCATGCCAGCAGCCGCCCCGGCCGCAGCCGGCGGCCCGGCACCGCGTAATACCAAGCGTCGCGCAGCGGCGCCGATCCGTCGCGCACCGATTTCTCCCTCGCTGCGGCGCTCACTCTATCGCGCGGCGGCGCCAGCCGCTATTTTCGCGGCGCCGCAATCCCGCGCCGCAATCCCGCAAGGTCAGGCTGCTTCCCGCCCGTGCTGCGCATCATCCGACATCCCGGCGCCACTTCCAGCCACCCGCGCGGCTCGGTCCTCGCGATGGGGAATTTCGACGGGCTGCATCGCGGCCACGCCAAATTGATCGGCGAGGCGCGGCGGCGCGCCGAGGCCGCCGGGCTGGCGTCCGGCGTGTTGACCTTCGAGCCACACCCGCGCAGCATCTTGACGGCGCAGGCCGAACCGTTCCGCCTGACGCCGCTGCGCGTCAAGGAGCGCGAAATTGCGCGGATGGGCATCGACCTCCTGTTCGTGCAGCATTTCGACCGCGCCTTCGCGCAGAAGAGCGCCGAAGCTTTTATCGCGGAATTGCTGGTTGGCGCGATCGGCGTGAGCCATGTCGTTGTCGGCCACGATTCGACCTTCGGCAACCGGCGCCGCGGCACCGCCGAGATGCTGCGCGCCGCCGGCCGCGCGCACGGGTTCGAGGTCACTGTCATCGAGCCGGTTTGCGGCGTCAACGGGGCGGTTTATTCCTCGACCCGCATCCGCGAGCTGCTGCGCGAGGGGCGGCCGCGCGAGGCTGCCGCCCAGCTCGGCCGCGACTGGGAGATCGACGGGCGGGTCATGATCGGCGACCGGCGCGGTCGTACGATCGGCTTTCCGACGGTCAATATCGCGCTCGGCGAGTACCTGCGGCCGGCGTTCGGCGTCTATGCGGTTCGCGTATCGGGCGACGGCGCCGACGACCCGTTCGCCGGACGGACGATCGGCGGGGTCGCCAATATCGGGTTGCGGCCGACCGTCGGCACCCCCGAGCCGCGCCTCGAAGCGCATCTGTTCGACGTCGATGCCGATCTCTACGGACGCCACCTGCGGGTATCGCTCGTCGAGTTCATCCGCCCCGAACGCAAATTCGCCGGCCTCGACGCATTGAAGGCGCAGATCGCCGACGACGCCGCCCAGGCCGGCGCTATCCTCGCCGCCGGGTAGGCGGCGGCGCACCGGCGCCCGCCGCCCGGCGGCGGTCAGGGGCAGATCTCGATCCCGGCGAAGAAGAAGGCGATTTCCTGCGCGGCGTTGTCCGGCGAGTCGGAGCCGTGTACCGAATTGGCCTCGATCGACTCGGCGAAATCCTTGCGGATTGTCCCTGGATCGGCCTTGGCGGGATCGGTCGCGCCCATCACCTCGCGGTTTTTCGCCACCGCGTTGTCGCCTTCGAGCACCTGCACGACCACAGGTCCCGAGGTCATGAAAGCGACGAGGCTGCGGTAGAACGGCCGCTCGGCGTGCACCGCGTAGAACCGCTCTGCCATGTCCTGCGATAGAACCAGGCGCTTTTGCGCGACGATGCGTAGCCCGGCGCGCTCAAAGCGCTCATTGATCGCGCCGGTCAGGCTGCGCCGGGTGGCGTCCGGCTTGATGATCGACAGGGTGCGCTGGCTGGCCATCGCGTGCCTCGGCTGTTGCGGAAGGCGCGGGTTATAGCGACGCGCCGCGGCCTCGGCAACCTGGACTGCCGGCGGTCCTCAGACCAGCACCGGCCGGTCGCCTTCGCAGATGATGCGCCATAGGACCCGGCTCTGGGTGCGGTCATAGTCGCCGTGGGCGCGGTGCATCGTGGCGCGGTCGTCGATGACCAGCACGTCGCCCTTGCGCCACGCGTGATGATAGACGACCTCCGGCCGGATCATCCGGGCGATCAGGTCCTCCATATAGGTCCGGCTCTCGGCAGGGCTCATGCCCTCGATGTATTGCGCCTTGGTGACGTGGAAAAACACCGCGCGCGAGCCATGCACCGGGTGGGTGCGCACCATCGGGTGGACGATTGGCTTGCCGTATTTGTCGCGATCCTCCGGGAGCGTATCGGTGTGGTCGGCATCGAGGCTGTTGACCGTCCGCAGCCCGTCGAGCCGATGCCGCTCTTCTTCGGACAGCGACGAATAGGCGGCACGCATATTGGAGACGCTGGTGCCGCCGCCCTCGGACGGGATTTCGACCCCGTACAGTATCGTCGCCGCCGGCGGGCGTTCGCGGTTGGTATGGTCGGTGTGCCAGCGCTCGGCCGGGCGCTGGCCGTTGCGGTGCCAGACGAGGCCGATATCGGGATAGCCGGGCATGTGGTGCTGCGAGTAATGCTGGCGCATCGGCGGCCCGAAGCTGCTCGCCGCGGCGAGATACTGCTCCGGGGTCAGCGACTGTCCGCGGAACACCAGCGCCAGATGTTCGGCCAAGGCCCGCGACAGGCGCTCGCGTGTGCCGCCGTCGAGATCGCGGCTCAGATCGACCCCGGACACCTCGGCGCCGAGCGAGGGATGAAGCGGGGTTACGGTCATCTCGGGCATCGCCAATCCTCCCGAATTTGCCCTATAGTTTAGCGGCGGAATCGGGATTGCCGACCCGCAATCGGCGCAGGGCCGGGCGTCAGTGGGAGCGGGGCGTCAGTGGGCGCGGCGCGGCCGCAGTGCGACGGCTACGGCCGCCGCGATCGCCGCCGGCACTAGGAGGGCCTTGCGCAGCCGATGCGCGCGGCCGCCCGAACGGGCGCCTTTCCGGCCCCTGCGGCAGTCGCTAAACTCGCCGCGGCGCAATCGACCGCCACGAATTTGGGGAGAAGGTTTCATGGCCATCTCGTTGTATTCCGGCTTCGTTCCCGTCTGCGTTCAGCTGCTCGGCGGCCTCAAGACTGTGTTGAAGAAGGCCGAGGAGCATGCCGCCGCGCAGAAATGGGACCCTGCCGTCGTCCTCAATATGCGGCTTTATCCCGACATGTTCACCCTGGAGCGGCAGGTCCGACAGGTCTGCAATCACGCGCTCGGCGCCGGCCGCGTCGCCGGTGTCGATCTGCCGTCGCTGGCCGACCAGGACAACAGCTTCGCCGAGATCAACGCGCGCATCGACAAGACCGTCGGGTTCCTCAACGGACTGCGCGCCAACCAGATCGACGGCAAGGACGACGCCGACGTGACGGTGACGATCGGGGGCCAGCCGCGCACCATGAAGTCGCAAAGCTACCTGTACCATTTCGCGATGCTGCAGGTGCAATTCCATGCGACAACCGCGTACGACATCATCCGCCATGTCGGCGTCGCGCTCAGCAAGCGGGACTATCTCGGCCAGATGCCGTCGTAACGCGCCCGCAGCCGCGGCCGGGATCGCCCCGGCCGCGGTTTCTTTCAGAGCGATATCCGATCAAGTCCGACCATCGGATTCTCCCCGCCCGCGGACTTGATCCGCGGGTCTACGTCTTCGGCCGAGCACAGACGTGGGTGGCCGGGTCAAGCCCGGCCAAGGGGACTATAATTCCATCTGATGGGACTGTGGACTGTGCTTTACGTCCGCCATTTCAGGAAATGCCGCTCGGCGCGGCCGATCAGCCAGCTGACCGCGAGACCGAGCGCCGATAAGAGGGCCACCCCGGCAATCAGCTGGTCGGTCGCGAACAGCGCCCCGGCCGTCAGGATATAGGCGCCGATCCCGTATTGCGCGCCGATCATCTCGGCCGCGACCAGCAGCACGATCGCGATCGAGGCGGAGATGCGGAAGCCGGACAGGATCGCCGGCAGTGCGCCGGGAATGATGATCTTGCGCACGATCGACAGCCAGGGCAGGCCGAACGACTGCGCCATGCGGATGAGGTTGCGGTCGACCCCGTCCACCCCGCCATAGGTGGCGATCACTGTTGGGAAGAAGGTTCCGAACAGGATCGTCGCCACCTTTGCCCCTTCGCCGATGCCAAACCAGATCACGAACAGCGGCAAGAGGGCGATCTTGGGGATCGGAAACAGCGCCGAGACGACCGGCAACAGCCCGGCGCGGACCAGCGAGAACAGCCCGATCGTCAGCCCCGCCGCGACCCCGAGCAGCGTTCCGAATGTCCAGCCGAGGACGAGCCGATAGAGGCTTGCATCCAGATGCTTCCACAGCATGCCGGTGCGCGCGAGGTCGAGCAGCGCGTCCAACGCTTGCGACGGCGCCGGCAATGCGACCGCGCTGATGATTCCGGTGCGCGACCCCAATTCCCACAACCCGGTCAGCACGACAAAGACGACGGGGCCGAGGACGCGAACCGGCCGGGCGTGGAACCCGCCGCCGCGAAACGGCACCGGGCGCAGCGCGGCCTCTGGCGGCGGCGCCGCTGCCGTCTCGCGGACGCCGATCTCGACCGCCTCAGTGGACATCGGCCAGTTCCCGGTCGGCCTGCCGCGCTTCCTCGCGCATCGCGAGCCACACCTGCCGCTGCAACCGGTCGAGTTCGGCGCCGTGCTCGGGGCGTTCGGCGAGCGGGATGTCGATCGCCACGATCTCGCGAACCCGCCCCGGCCGCCGCGACAGCACGACGATGCGGTGGCCGAGCCGCACCGCCTCGGCGAGATTATGGGTGACATAGCAGGCGGAAAACCGCTCGCGCAGCCACAACTCGACGAGGTCGTCGAGCAGGAGTTCGCGTGTCTGTGCGTCGAGCGCCGACAAGGGTTCGTCCATCAGCATGACCGCCGGATGGACGCTGAGTGCGCGGGCGATGGCCACCCGCTGCTTCATGCCGCCCGACAATTGCCGCGGCCAGGCATCGCGGAAATCGCTGAGCCGGGTGCGGGCCAGCACGTCGTCGACGATCGCCCGCCGTTCCTCACGGGCGATGCCGCGGTCTTCCAGCACAAGGCTGACATTGCCGGCGACCGTGCGCCACGGCAGCAGGGCGAAATCCTGGAAGATGTAAGTTAGCGGGTTGAGCGAGCCGGCCGGCGGCGCCCCGGCGATCAGCACCTGCCCCGCACCCGGCCGCTCCAGCCCGCCGACCAGCCGCAGC
This sequence comes from Allostellaceae bacterium, assembly GCA_036278835.1. GTDB lineage: Bacteria > Pseudomonadota > Alphaproteobacteria > ATCC43930 > CGMCC-115725 > DATARH01. The sequence goes on along the minus strand of DASUKH010000132.1, from coordinate 15,127 downwards.
AAGGTCGATTTGCCGCATCCCGACGGGCCGATGATCGACACGATCTCACCCGCCCCAATGGTTAGCGAGACATCGCGCAACACCTGCGTCTCGCCGTAATCGTGGCTGATATTGTCGAGGATCAATTCCATGCTGTTTATGACGTTTATAAGGACCAATTCACAAATGCCGCATTCCCGGCGAAAGCCGGGACCCACCCGTCAATATCGGGATGTCGCCACCGTAGGTCCCGGCTTTCGCCGGGACAGCGAAAATGAGCGAACTACTTTCAAATAAGGTCAGCTCGCTCTCCTTCTCCCTCTCCCTCATCAATACGTCTCCACAAACCGGGCATCGACCAGATTGTCGATCGAGGATTGCGGCGGCACCAGGTGCTGCGCCTTGAACCAGTCGAGCTGATCCTGGACGCTGCCGAGGTTGAGTCGGCTCTTCGGGCTGATCCGCATCGCGCCGTGCGCGATGCGCGGCGCCGCTTTCGCGAGCGGTTCGCTCGCATAGACGAATTTATGGATCAGCGCGATGATCTCCTCGGTCGTCTTTTCGTCCATCGTCTTGTCGACCAGCGCGGCGTTGTAATCGGCCGCTCCCTTGCCGTACGCCGCGAGGAAGCGCTTCACAAGATCGGGCCGCTTGTCGACGTTGGCCGTCGAGGTAAAGACCGTCGTCACCTGGTAATGCGGGATGAAATCGGAAATCTTGCCGATCTCGTGCACCCCGCCGCCCTTCGTCAGCGCATCGGCGATATTGGGGACGATCGCCCAGGCGTCGATCTCGCCGCTCTTGATCGCGGCGATCAGCACCGGCACCCGCTGCAACGGCTTCAAATGGATGTCGCCGGCCGGGAAACCTTCCTTCTGGGCGATCTTGTAGGCCATGTAGGCGAAGGACGAGCCGGCGGTGGTGATGCCGAAGGTACGGCCTTTGAGTTGCGCCGGGTTCGTCAGGCCGCTCTTGAACGCCTTGTCGGAGGCGAGGATTTTTTCGCCTTCGATTCCGGGTTCCTCTTCGAGAGCGCCGCCGATCACCTTGACGACCCCCTTGTCGCTCAGGTTGACCAGCGCGCCGGTGATCGCGGTGACCCCGAAATCGACGTCGCCCGCGGCGATCGCCACCGCCATCGGCTGCGCCGCCTGAAAGCTGACCAGCTTGGCCTCGAAGCCGGCTTCGCTGAAATAGTCCTTGCCGTCGGCGATGAAGGTCGGCGCGTGCGAGGTCAGGGGCAGCACGCCGACCCGGATCGTTTCCGCCGCTTTTGCCGCGCGGCCGCCAACCATCGCCAGCGCCGCGCCCGACAAGGCGGCGGCTCCGAAACTCCTGCGGGTCAGCGAACTCATCTCGTCCCCCTCGCATCGATCGTCGCACTGCGGCGCCAGCCCGTCTTATACTCGCCCGATCGATAAGGAGAAGACGTTGAGCGACCCCGACAGCCGCCGCAAGGCCGAGCGCATCGCCCGCCTGTTTCGCGAGCGCCGGCCGATCGACATCCTGCCATCGGCGTTGATGCCGGCCGACCTCGCCGAGGCGTATCGCATTCGCGAGGCCCTCGAAGAGATCGAAACGCCGGCGCGCGGCGCCCTGGCCGGCTTCAAGATCGGGCTGACCACCCCGGTGATGCAGAAGCTGTGCGGGGTGGACGAGCCGTGCTACGGCGCGATTTTCGCCCATGAGGTGCATCACCGCCGCGGCGAATTGCGCGCCGCCGATTACTGCCGCCTCGGGGTCGAGACCGAGATCGCGGTGCGGCTCGGCGAGGATTTGCCGGAAGCCGCGTCCGGCGGGTCGTGGGCGGAGCGTGCCGCCGCCGCGGTCGAGAGTTGCATGGCGGCAATCGAGCTGCTTGAAGACCTGCGCCATGATTACCGGCGGCTCAGCGCCGCGGCGATGGTCGCCGGCAATGTGTGGAACGCCGGCATCGTGATCGGCGAGCCGGAAACCGGCTGGCGCCGGCTCGATCTCGCCGGCCTGACCGCCCGCCTCGCGATTAATGATCGCGAGATCGGCAGCGGCCGGGGCGGCGATGTCATGGGCAGCCCGCTCAACGCGCTCGCCTGGCTCGCCGAGAGGCGCGCCGCGGAGGGACGCCCGCTGCGCCGCGGCATGGTCGTGATGACCGGCAGCATGGTGCCGATCCAGTTCCCGCAACCGGGCGATCAGGTCGTCGTCGAGGTCGACGGTCTCGGCCACGCCGAACTCGCCGTCAGTTGAACCGCGTGGCCGATCTCTTTCCGATGGTCCGCCCGGTGTTGCGGGCCCTGCCGCCCGAGCCGGCGCACCGGCTGACCCTGGCCGTGCTGGCCGCCGGGTTGGGCGGCCGGGCCGCCGCCGCCGATCCGCCAAGCCTCGGGCTGCGCCTGTGGGGCCGCGACTTCCCCAACCCGGTCGGCATCGCCGCCGGCTTCGACAAGGACGCGCGCGCCCCCGAGGCGCTGCTCCGCCTCGGCTTTGGGTTTGTCGAGGTCGGCACGGTGACCCCGCTGCCGCAACCCGGCAATCCGAAACCGCGAATCTTCCGTCTTGAGGCGGACGGCGCGCTGATCAACCGTTTCGGGTTCAACAGCGGCGGCCTCGACGCGCTGGTCGGCCGGATGCAGCGCCGCCGGCGCGAGGCCGGCATCGTCGGGGTCAATTTCGGCCGCAACCGCAACAGCACCGATGCCGCGCAAGATTATGCCGAGGGAGCGCGCCGCGCCGCGCCTCTGGCCGATTATCTCGTTGTCAATGTATCGTCGCCGAACACGCCGGGGCTGCGCGATCTGCAAGGGCGCGAGGCTTTGGCCGATCTGCTGCACGCCGTCCTTGCGGCGCGCGACGAGACCGGCAGCCGGCCGCCGTTGCTGGTCAAGATCGCGCCCGATCTCGATGATGCGGCGCGGGCCGATATCGCGGCGGTGGCTGTGGCGAGCGGCATCGACGGGATCGTCATCTGCAACACGACGGTGGCGCGCCCGCCGGGGCTTCTGAGCCCGTTTGCCGGCGAGGCCGGCGGTCTCAGCGGCCGGCCGCTGTTCGCGGCTTCGACCGCGCTGCTCGCCGATATGTACCGGCTGACCGGCGGCCGGCTGCCGCTGATCGGAGCGGGAGGGATCGCGAGCGCCGCCGACGCCTATGCCAAAATTCGCGCCGGCGCGACGCTGGTTCAGCTCTATACGGCGCTGGTGTTCGCCGGCCCGGCCTTGCTCGGCGAGATCAAGAGCGGATTGGCCGGGTTTTTGCGACGCGACGGCTTCGCAACGATCGCGGACGCGGTGGGCGCCGACCACGCTCGCGATCACCGCGCTTTTTGACATCGGCCGCGCCAAGCGGCGGCTTGACGTTATATAAGGGGGGCAAGAGAACCGGCCACGATCGAGCTTTAATCATGGCGCGAACCGTCGATTGGGAAATCCCGGGCGAATTCCAGCCCAAGCCCGGGGACTACGATTTTGATCTGGACCACGCGCTTGCGAGCGTGCTCGGGTTGCAGGCGAACGTACCGGAGGATGCCTTCACCGCCGGCACCCTTGGCACCGAACGCGCCGGGAGCGGCATCTTGATCCGTCAGGACGGGCTGGTCCTGACGATCGGCTATCTGATCACCGAGGCCGAATCGATCTGGCTCACCTCGAGCCTTGGCGGCGCCGTGCCGGGGCATGTGCTGGGCTACGACCAGGAGACCGGGTTCGGGCTGGTGCAGGCGCTGGGGCGGCTCAACGTGCCGCCGCTCGAGGTCGGGGCGCGGCTCAGGGTCGGGGCCGGCGATCGGGCGATCATCGCGGCCGAGGGCGGCCGCCGCCACGCCGTCGCGACCACCGTCGTGGCGCGCCAGGAATTCGCCGGGTATTGGGAATACCTGCTCGACCGGGCGATCTTTACGGCGCCGGCGCACCCGTTCTGGGGCGGCGCCGCGTTGATCGGCGGCGACGGCAGCCTGATCGGGGTCGGCTCGCTGCACGTCCAGCATTCGAGCGGCCGCGAGTTGCGCCGCGACGTCAACATGGTGGTGCCGATCGACCTGTTGCCGCCGATCCTCGACGACCTCCTGACCTATGGCCGACCCAACCGGCCGCCGCGGCCGTGGCTCGGGCTCTATGCCGCCGAGGTTGAGGACGCGATCGTGATCGCCGGCCTGACCGACCGCGGGCCGGCGAGCAAGACCGGATTGAAACCCGGCGACCGCATCCTGGCGGTACGCGACGAGCCGGTCTCAAGCCTCGCCTCGTTCTGGCGCCGGGTGTGGTCGAGCGGCCCCGCCGGCAGCGAAGTCATCCTGCAGGTCGGGCGCGACAAGGAGACGATCAAGGTGCGCATCCTGTCGACCGACCGCTCGCGCCTCCTCAAGGCGCCGAAACTGCACTGATTGGCCCGTATCGCGCCCGCCGCACCGTCGTGCTATTTCTGGGGCCGATAGACACCGGGCGAGGCGAACCATGATTCATCATCTCTCGATTGCCGCTCGCGATCCGCAGCTTGCGGCCGGCGTGCTGGCCGAATTGATGGGCGGCAAGGCGGTGCCGTTCCCGCCCAATCCCGGCAGCTTCTTTGCGTTGCAGCTCGACCAGCACGGCTCCGGGGTCGAGGTTTACCCGGCGGGCACCGAACTCGAACCGAACGGCGAGGTGGGCGGCAATTTCGTCCGGCGGCCGCCGCGCGGCTACGGTTCCACCCATTTTGCGCTGAGCGTGTCGACCGCGCGCGGGCAGGTCGAAGAGATCGCGAAGCGGGCCGGCTGGAACTGCTTTGTCTGCAATCGTGGGCCGTTCCACGTCATCGAGGTGTGGGTCGAGAACGAGACCATGGTCGAAATCCTGCCGCCCGATTACGCCGCCGAGTATCTCGCCTTCACCCGCCCCGAAAGGGTGCTCGACGCGATGGCCGCAGGGTCGACGCCGGCCGGCCGCCACCAGCGTTAAGCCGGATTCCTCCCTCGCTGTGCGGGGGAGGGGGACCATGCGAAGCATGGTGGAGGGGGCACGCGCCCCCTCCGGCTCACGTCGCTCGCCACCTCCCCCGCTACGCGGGGGCGGATCAGATACCCGAGCGGCGCAGCGCGGCGCTACTCGGCCGCGGCGGCCGCGCGGCTGGCGCGGCGGCGGTCGTTGATTTCCAACAGGCGCTTGCGCAGCCGGATCGCCTTCGGGGTCACCTCGACCAGCTCGTCGTCGTCGATATAGGCGATCGCCTCTTCGAGGCTCATCTGTAAGGGCGGGGTCAGCCGCACCGCCTCGTCCTTGGCGGTGGTGCGGATATTGGTCAGCTGCTTGCCTTTGAGCGGGTTGACGTCGAGGTCGTTGCCGCGGCTGTGGGCACCGACGATCATCCCGGCATAGACTGCGGTGCCGGGCGTGACGAACAGGGGGCCGCGCTCTTCGAGGTTCCACAGCGCGTAGGCGACCGCCGCCCCTTGCGCGTTCGAGATCAGCACGCCGTTGCGCCGCCCCTCGATCGGCCCCTTGTACGGCCCATAGCCGTGAAACAATCGGCTCATCACGCCGCTGCCGCGGGTGTCGGCGAGGAATTCGCCGTGGTAGCCGATCAGCCCCCGCGTCGGCGCCAGAAACGACAGCCGCAATTTGCCGCCGCCCGACGGCCGCATCTCCTGCATCTCGGCCTTGCGCTGGCTCATCTTGTCGATGGCGATCCCGGAAAATTCCTCATCGACATCGACGATGATTTCCTCGATCGGTTCGAGCCGCTGGCCGGTTTCCGGATCGGTCTGAAACAGGACGCGCGGCCGCGAGATCGACAGTTCGAACCCCTCGCGGCGCATCGTCTCGATCAAGACGCCAAGCTGCAACTCGCCGCGCCCGGCGACCTCGATCGAATCCTTTTCGCTGCTCTCGCGCACCTTGATCGCGACGTTGCCTTCCGCCTCGCGATAGAGCCGCTCGGCGATCACCCGCGAGGTCACCTTGCCGCCGTCGCGGCCGGCGAGCGGGCTGTCGTTGACCGAGAAGGTCATCGACAGGGTGGGCGGATCGATCGGGTCTGCCGGCAATGCCTCGCTGACCTCGGGAGCGCAGATCGTGTCGGCGACGGTGGTTTCCGCCAGGCCGGCCACCGCGACGATGTCGCCGGCACGGACTTCCTCGGCCGGGCGGCGTTCGAGGCCGCGATAGGCGAGCAATTTCGTCAGCCGCGCCTGCTCGATCACCCGGCCATCGCGGCTCAGCGCCTTGACCGGCATGTTGAGGCGGGCCGCCCCGGAATGGATGCGCCCGGTCAGCACGCGGCCGAGAAACGGATCGTAATCGAGGGTGGTCGCCAGCATCGCGAACGGCGCTTGCGGGTCGGCCCCTTCCGCGCCGAGATCGGGCGCCGGCACATGCGAGATGATCAGCCCGAACAGCGGCGCCAAATCCTGGCGCGGTTCCGCGAGATCGCCGACTGCCCAGCCGTCCCGGCCGGAGGCGAACAGGGTCGGAAAATCGAGCTGCTCTTCGTTGGCGTCGAGCAGGGCGAACAGATCGAAAATCTCGTTATGGACTTCCTGCGGCCTTGCGTCCGGCCGGTCCACCTTGTTGATCACGACGATCGGCTTGAGGCCGCGCGCCAGCGCCTTGGCGGTGACGAACTTGGTCTGCGGCATCGGCCCTTCGGCGGCATCGACCAAGACCAGGACGCCATCGACCATGCCGAGAATGCGCTCGACCTCGCCGCCGAAATCAGCGTGGCCCGGCGTATCGACGATGTTGATGCGCACGTCCTTCCAGACGACGGAGGTGCATTTGGCGAGGATCGTGATGCCGCGCTCGCGCTCCAATTCGTTCGAATCGAGGGCGCGCTCGGCGACCTGCTGGTTGGCCCGAAACGCGCCGCTCTGCCGGAGCAGCTGGTCAACCAGCGTCGTCTTGCCGTGATCGACATGCGCGATGATCGCAATGTTGCGGAGTTGCATACCGGAATATCTTTTGACTGTTCCTCATTGTCATGGCCGGGCTTGTCCCGGCCATCCACGCAACCCCGAGCGACCGGGCGCATCTCGTGGATGGCCGGGACACAGCCCGGCCATGACGGATAAATAGGCCCGGACCTCGTGAATCTGAAGGCGGTTAAATCAGCCCGGCCGATCGCGCCAGTTCGCGCAGATTGACCTCGGGCCGCGCGCCGACGTGGCTGATGATCTCGGCGGCGCACAGGCTGCCGAGCGCCCCACAGATGGGCAGCGACCGGCCGCGGGTCAAGCCGAAGAGGAACCCCGCGGCATAGAGGTCGCCGGCGCCGGTCGTATCAATCACCTGCGCGACCGGCGCGGCGGGCACCGCATGGCTTGCGCTGTCGGCGAGAATGACGCTGCCGCGCTCGCTGCGGGTCAGGACCGCGATCGCGACATGACCGCGCACCGCCGCGGCTGCGGTGTCGAAGTCTTCGGTCTGGTAGAGCGAGCAGATTTCCGCCTCGTTGGCGAACAGGATATCGACCTCGCCCTCTACCAGCTCGAGGAAGGCGGCGCGGTGGCGGCCGACGCAGAACGGGTCGGACAGGGTGAGCGCCACCCGGCGGCCGGCGCGGTGGGCGGCGGCGGCGGCGGCGCGGAACGCGTCCTGCGCGCGCGCCGGGTCGAACAGATAGCCTTCGAGATAGGTAACCTGCGCGGCGGCGATCAGCGCCGGGTCGATATCGTCCGGCCCGAACTCGACGCTGATGCCGAGACAGGTTGCCATCGTGCGTTGCCCGTCCGGGGTAACGAGGATCAGGCAGCGCGCCGTTCCTGGTCCGGCGGCTGCGGCCGGGGTTTCGAAGCGCACCCCGATCGCACTGATGTCGTGCCGGAACACCTCACCCAACAAATCGTCGCGCACCTTGCCGATATAGCCCCCGCGCCCGCCCAGCGAGGCGATGCCGGCCATCGTGTTGCCGGCCGAGCCGCCCGAACTCTCGATCGCCGGCCCCATCCGCTGGTAAAGTGCCTCGGCGCGACTTGCATCGATCAGGGTCATCGCTCCCTTGGCCAAACCTTCGGCCGCAATAAACCGCTCGTCGGCGTGCGCGATCACATCGACGATCGCATTGCCGATGCCGACGACGTCGAGAGCGGCGGAGGTCATGGGCGATTCCTGTCTGCTGGAAAAGCGGCGGAGTATAGGGTCCGCGCCGGGTCCGGCAATCCCCTGTGCGGGGCGTTTGACCCCATCCAGCATCGGCGGCACTATGCGTCGCCCGAACCGGCCGATGAACCCAGGGGAGAACCGGTGTCCCGCCCCCGCGCCGCCGACGATTTCGCGACGATCCGCGCCCGCATGAAAGAGTTGCGTCGCGAGCGCGAGGCGGGCGCCTCGGGCGAGGATGGTCGCGTCGCCCGGCGATCGGGAGCCCGCGAAGGCGACGGCGAGCGCCGCCGGCGCGAGCGCATCGAGGGCTGGCCGCCGCCCTGGGTCCCGACGATTTTCGCCAGAAAGCCGCGCGGCTGAAATTCGGGGCCCGTTGCCCTCCCGCCAAGCCTGTGGCTCTGTATTGCGTCTTCGTGCATAGCCACTAACCCGAGCGACCATCTCCGTTTTCCGCATTCCCGGCGAAAGCCGGGATCCAACCGGGTAGCATCACGGATATTGAGAGGTGGGTCCCGGCTTTCGCCGGGAATGCGGGTTTTGGCAGGGTGGCGAGGGGACCCGGGCAAAGCAGGATAGGTGCTGCACGCACCGCGTCCGGATTTGGAGGGGCGAATGTTGAAGGGCAGGGTCGCAATCGTCACCGGCTCGACGAGCGGCATCGGGTTCGGCATCGCAGACGCGCTCGCCGGCGCCGGCGCCGATATCGTGCTGAACGGCTTCGGCGAGCCGGCCGAAATCGAGCGGCGGCGCGCCGAACTCGCCGAAAAGCACCAGGTGCGCGTCGAGTACATTGCCGCCGACATGGCGAAGCCGCTGGAAATCCGCGCCCTCGTCGGCACCGCGGCGCAGCGACTCGGCACGGTCGATATCCTGGTCAACAATGCCGGCATTCAGCACGTCGCGCCGATCGTCGAATTCCCGGAGGAACGCTGGGACGCGGTCATCGCGATCAACCTGTCGGCGGCCTTTCACGCCAGCAAGGCGGCGTTGCCGCTGATGATCGGGCGCAACTGGGGGCGGATCGTCAACATCGCCTCGGCGCACGGCCTCGTCGCCAGCGGCGACAAGGCGGCCTATGTCAGCGCCAAGCACGGTCTCGTCGGGCTGACCAAGGTCACCGCGATCGAGACCGCCAACCAGGGGATCACCTGCAACGCGATCTGTCCGGGCTGGGTCCTGACGCCGCTGGTCGAGCAGCAGATCGCGGCGCGCGCCGCCGCCCAAGGCATCGCGGTCGAACAGGCGCGGCTCGATCTGGTGCGCGAGAAGCAGCCGATGGCGGACTATACGACCCCGGAAAAGATCGGTGCGCTCGCCGTGTTCCTGTGCGGCGAAGCGGCCTCGACGATGACCGGCGCCGCGCTCTCGATCGACGGCGGCTGGGTCGCGCAGTAGCGCTCACTGCATCGGCCGGCCGCCGGTCACCGGGATCAGCCCGCCCGTCATGTAGCTGGCCTCCGGGCTTGCCAGCAGGACTTAGGCAGGGAGCCAGTTCGGCCGGCATCGTCGAGGGGATGAGCGGCGTCCAGATCGGGCCGGGCGCGACGCAGTTGACCCGAATTCCCTTGCCGGCGAGGAGCTGCGCGAGGCCCGCCGTGAAATTGGCGATCGCCGCCTTGGTCGCGGCATAGGGCAGCGGGGTCGGGTTCGGGTTTTTGGCGTTGATCGAGGTCGTTTTGACGATCGCGGCGCCGGGCTTCATGTGCGGCACCGCCGCCTTGCACAGATAAAACATGCTGTAGATGTTGGTGCGGAACGTCTTATCCCATTCCGCTTCGCTGATCGTCGAGGCTCTTCAGCGTCATCTGGTGGGCGGCATTGTTGACGAGAATGTCGAGCCGGCTGAATTCCTGAAGCGCGCGCTCGACCAGGGCGCGGCAATGCGCCGGGTCGCCGACATCCCCCGCCATCAGCAGCGCCCGCTTCCCGGCCGCCTCCACCCAGCGGGCGGTCTCGCGGGCATCGTCGCGCTCGCACAGATACGACACCAGCAAGTCGGCGCCCTCGCGCGCATAGGCGATCGCGACGGCCCGGCCGATCCGGAATCGGCGCCGGTGATCAGCGCGGCCCGGCCGTCGAGCCGGCCGTTGCCGCGATAGGATTTCTCGCCGTGGTCAGGGGCGGGCTCGAGCTGTTCGGTAAAGCCAGGCGGAGACTGCTGCTGCGGCGTGTGCGGCTGGTTCGCCGATTGCCGGGGGTCGTCGTCGCGCATCGTCGATCTCCTGTCGGAAGGCCGGTTTTTCCAACAGGAGCAGGCAACGGGTGTTCCGGCTGCGCGTCCGGCAGGATCGCTGCCGGCCGCGCTGCACCCGCACGCGATTCCGCTCGCTTGGGTGCGTATTAAGCGAAAAAGCCGCCGGGTTCGCCAAGGCGCCGCGCCGGCTCTACGGGCTGCTGAAGGAACAGCGCAAACCGCCGCCGTCGATTTGAGGCTCGGGGCCGAACCGGATCGCCAAGCTTCTCGTTGATCGCGTTTCAATCCGCCGCGGGCACCGTAAACCGAAAGACCGTGCCGCCGCCCGGATTGGGGGAAACATCCAGGCGGCCGCCGTGCCCCTCCACGATCGACCGGCAGATCGACAACCCAACGCCCATGCCGTTCGATTTGGTCGTCACAAACGGCTGGAACAGCCGCTCGGCGATTTTCGGGGCGATGCCGGGGCCGGTATCGGCGACGGCGATCTCGATCCGATCCCGTTCCGCCGTACCGAGCGAAATCGACAACTCGCGTCGTTCCCCGGACTCCATCGCCTCGACGGCATTGCGCATCAAATTAACGATGACCTGCTGGATTTGCACCTTGTCAACCAGCGCTGGCGACAGCCCCGACGGCGCATGCAGCCGAACTTTGATCCCGAGGTCTTTCGCGCCGATCAGCGCCAGCGCGCTGGCCTCTTCGACGAGCTTGACGACATCCTCAGCGCCCTGCGTCGGCTCGGTCTTTTTGACGAAATCGCGCAGCCGGTGGACAATCTGGCTGGCCCGTTCGATCTGCGCCGCGATGTTCGCGATGACGGCGCCGACCCTGTCGGGAACGGTCGCCTGCTCCCGGCCCAGCAGCATGTGTAACGCACCGAGATAGTTGGTGGCGGCGGTCAGCGGCTGGTTGACTTCGTGAGCCAGGGCCGACGCCATCTGCCCCATTTCGCTGAGGCGGGAGACGTGGGACAGCCTCGACCGCAACTCCTGAAGCCGCCGCTCCGTCTGCTGGCGCTCGGTGATGTCGCGAACGAAACCAGTGAACAGGCGGTAGCCGTCGCCGCGCAACTCGCCGATCGACAACTCCATCGGAAACACCGAGCCATCCTTGCGCTGCCCGGCAACAATGCGCCCGATGCCGATGATGCGCCGCTCACCCGTCTCCCGATAGCGAGCGAGGTACGCATCATGGTTCTCGCTATGCGGCGATGGCATCAGGGTCTTGACGTTGTGGCCGCAGACCTCTGCCGCGCCGTAGCCGAACAGGCGCTCCGCCGTCGCGCTGAAGGATTGGATGGTCCCGAGCTCGTCGATGACAATCATCGCATCGGGCATTGTTTCCATGATCGAGCGCAGATGCGCCTCACGCTGCAGCAGCGCCGCGTGCTCGCTTTTCGCATTGCTGATGTCGCGGGCAATCTTCGAGGCGCCGACGACCCGCCCGTCCGCAGCGTGGATCGGCGATATCGTGAGGGACACGTCAATGATTTTCGCGTCCTTTCGGCGTCGTTGCGTCTCGAAATGTTCGATGCGCTCGCCGCGCCGCAGGCGATCGAGGATGCGCGGCATTTCATCGTCGCGACCGGTCGCCGCCAGCCGCGTAATCGGTTGGCCGATCATCTCCTGGGCGGTATAGCCGAAGATGCGCTCGGCGGCCGGGTTCCAGCTTGTTACGATTCCGTCGAGGGTCTTGCTGATGATCGCGTCCTCGGAAGAGGCGACGAGGGCCGCAAGCAGGCCCGTACTCTTAATTTGGAAATCGCTTCGCTTGGCTACCATGGAACACCCGCTTCCCCGACGACCCGCCTCTCCGGCCCCGTGATCTATTTATCGGCGAACGCCGGCTTGCAAATCCCCGGGATTGCGGAGCCGCGCCACGCATCTTCGCGCCGCGCCCTGACGTGGATCAATGCCTCGCATCGCACTGAGATGCGACAACAGATTCCAATCGTGGTTGAGGCGTTATGATATCGATCGTCGACGATGACGAACCGGCGCGGGACTCTCTCGCGGTCCTGCTCGAGAGCGCCGGCTTCCCGGTGCGCAGTTTCGCCTCCTGCGAGGCTCTCCTGGCGGCCGAACCGTCCGACGAGAAGTGCCTCGTTCTCGACATTCATATGCCCGGGATGAGCGGGCTTGAACTGCTCGAGGAATTGCGGCGGGCCGGCGACGAGCGGCCGGTCATTGTCGTCACCGCACATTCTACCCCGGCCGCCGTGCAGCGGGCCCGCGCCGCCGGCGCGTTTGGGTTTCTCGAAAAGCCGTTCAAGGCTGCCGAACTCCTCGACCTGATCCGCGCCGCATCGGCGGGAACCTGACCATGACGGCCGTCCGGCTCGCCTATTCAAGCTCGGTTAGGCCTCGCTGCCGTGCGGCCTGTTCATGCCGCAGCTGCCCACCGGAGGCTCGCCCAGGATTGTTGTCCTGATCAATCGCGGCGTGCATCGAGGCCGTTAGGCTGACCTTCCCAAACGGGAAATAGCTGATGCCGCAGCTGCAGATCACCTTCGTCACATGGAAACCTCGCCCTCGCTCGAGGCGCTGATCCGGCGCGGGGCGGCGAGCTTGACAAGTTCTTTCGCCCGCATCGTCCTGTGCCGGGCGACCGTTGAGTGCAGCCATCGCCGGCACTAGGGCCGCAATCAGGCGGCGGCCCCCAATGGCCGGCTATGCGACTCGCGCGGTGGGAAAGTCGGTGGGTTGCCGAGGTGGCACCGTTTCGCGCCGCTGCAGCCGCCAACGGCGGACGCTGTCCCGCACGAATTGCAACCCGGCGCTGTCGGACAGCCACGCTTCGGAAAAATGCCCGCTGCTGCTGCGCGGCCGGCGCTCCGCCGGAAGATCGTCAAACCGGATCCGCATCGGCAGCGGCACCCCCTGGCCGCAGATGACCGCCTCTTGCGTGGCAAGGCTTGGCAGCGCTGCCAACATGCCGCGCCCGGCCTCCGGCAGGGCCGCCGACATAAAACGCTGGTCCAGATCGGCCGGCAGCCGCATCGCGAAGACCGTGCCGCACTGCGAGATCGCCGTGGGCGACAGCTCCGACGGCCGCTGCGTCACCAGGGCAAGCGAGATCCCGTATTTCCGCCCCTCCTTGGCGATCCGCCCGATCGACCGGGCGGTGGCGGCGAAGCCGATTGTCGGGTCGGCCGGTACATACCGGTGCGCCTCTTCGCAGACGAGCATCACCGGCGGCATCTGTCCCTGGCCGGACCACAGGGCGAAATCGAACACCAGCCGGCACAACAGCGAAACAAGCACGTCGGCGATATCCGAAGGCACCGCCGACAGGTCGACCGTCGTGATCGGTCGCCCGGCAACCGGAAAGCGCAGCAAACGGCCGATCAGCTGCGCCAGCGTATCGCGCACCGTCAGCAAATCGGCGAACATGAAGGCGAATTGCGGATCGGCTCTCAATGCCTCGATGCGCGCCTTCAGCCGCAGATACGGTCCCGGTCTGTCCGGGCGTTCCGCACTCCCCAGAGCGTCGTCGATCAACCGCAACAATTCGCTCGTCGCATAGGGGACCGGCGTGTCGACGGTTATCATCGACAGGTCGTCATCCAGGTCCGGTTCGGGCCGCTTCGGGGCTTTCAAAATAAAGGACGGTGCGCCGTCATTGTGCTCCGCTAGGGTTTGGGACGATGCAGTCTTGGCCGCGAACTCGCGGCGCGCCCGCAGGATTATGTTATGAAGGATCAGAGATTGCGCCTCCTTTTCTTCGGGAGTGCCGCTGCTGATCAAGACTTCCGACGCCTCCTCGAAATTGAGGAGCCAGAGCGGGAAATGTATGTTGTCAACGTTGACGTTTTCCGCCAGATCGCCGAACGCCGCGGCATATTCATTGTGCGGGTCAAGCAGGATCATATGCGCGTTGGGGTGCGCGTCCAGAATCCGCGACAGGATCAGCGCGACCGAGCATGACTTGCCGCTGCCCGATGCGCCGAGAACGGCGAAATGCTTGCCGAGCAGATCATCGCTCAACACCATGGCCGGGCGCGCCGGGTCGTCGTAGAGCGCACCGACGCGGACGTGCGGGACGGAGGGCGGCGCATAGATCGCGCCCAGCTCGGCCTCGCCCGCGCAATATGCGGTAGCCCCGGTCACCGGATAAAGACTGACGCCGCGACGGAACCGAATGCCGCCGTTCTCGGCCGGGACCAGTTCCCCCAACAGGTCCAACGCCACCACCCGCAAATTCCTGTCGCCGGGTTCGCTCTGGATGGAGCTGATGGTGCCGACGACATCGTAGCGTTCACCGGTGACCTTAACGACGGCACCGATGCGGACAGCGCTCACTCCCGTGGCTTCTGGATTGAGGGCTACAGTCGTCTGTGAACCGGAGACGGCCAACACTTTACCGATCGGTTGACCGAAATGTACGTTTAGATTAGGCATAGTGAGATTCCTGATTTATCTTTGGATTTCTTACCGACGCATGGCCATCCGTAGCGACGAACCGAGCAATTGACGTGGAGACTTCAGATATTGTCGCGCTGGAGGTTTTTGGCTTTTGAGGCTTGCTGCCGCCGCCGATGCCCGTTTCCAGACCATTGTCTCCGACAAAGGCGTCAGAAGAGTCGAGAAACATCCTAATTTTATCCACTTCCTGGCGAGCCCGACAAATGCGGTTTTTCGTTTTCCGCTTCGCAAGTTGCGCATAGCGCAACCACAGATACTCGGGATTTCCGGCGCCGCCTTGATTTAGATCAACATGTTTTGAGATTTGCTATTTGCGGTCGGCGCATTAGCAGCAAAGTTGCCTCACAGCCGGGGCAAGGCGGGCTCCGCGGCGCTTCACCCGCCCTAAGTAGCAGCCTTTGGCCTTCACGCCGGTTCCGCGGCCGCTTAATGTCCCCCTATTGCAATAGGGGCCGCCATGAAAATCAAATCCGTGCAGG
>DASUKH010000131.1:0-10010 GCA_036278835.1 Allostellaceae bacterium | reverse complement strand
GGTCGCGATCACCGGCATGCGGGTCGAGCGCGGGCGGCTCGACGACGTCTTCCGCCAGATCACGATGCCGCAGACCGCCGCCCCGTCCGAGCCGCTACGCGAGGCGGCGTAAGGCCGAGGGCGCCAACGGGCGCACGTTTTGCAGGGAGCGCGAGCGACCGTGAGCCGCACCTTTACGATTTTTCGCCGCGAGCTGGCGGGCTATTTCACGACGCCGCTCGCCTATGTCTTCATCGTCATCTTCCTGGTTCTCGCCGGGGTGCTGACGTTTTTCGTCGGCAATTTCTTCGAGCGCGGCCAGGCCGACCTCGAGGCCTTCTTCACCTTTCACCCGTGGCTCTATCTCGTGCTGATCCCGGCCCTGTCGATGCGGCTGTGGGCCGAGGAGCGCAAGAGCGGCACGATCGAATTGTTCCTGACCCTGCCGGTGCGGCTCGGCGAGGCGGTGCTCGGCAAGTTTCTCGCCGCCTGGTGCTTTGCCGGGATCGCGCTGGCGCTGACCTTTCCGTTCTGGCTGACGGTCAATTTTCTGGGGCATCCCGATAACGGCGTGATCCTCGCCGGGTATATCGGCAGCTGGCTGATGGCCGGCGCGATCCTGGCGATCGGCGCGGCGGTATCGGCAACCACCAAAAACCAGGTCATCGCCTTCGTCGTGACGGCGGCGCTGGTGTTCGTTCTGATCGCCGCCGGCAGTTCGGCGGTGCTCGGCATCCTGCGCGGCTGGGCGCCGCCCGGGCTGGTCGAGGCGGTGGCCGGGGCCAGCCTCGTGCGGCACTTCACGGCAATCACCCGCGGCGTGCTGGCCGTGCCCGATCTCGTCTATTTCCTCTCGATCATCGCCGCCTTCCTCGGCGCCAACGCCCTGATCGTCGATCTGCGCAAGGCCGATTGAGATGATCCGCCGGTTGTTTGGATTACTGCCCCGCGCCTACCGCTCCCGCCCGGCGCGCTCGGGGATCGCGCTCGTCTGCCTCGCGCTGATGCTGGTCTCGGTCAATATCCTGGCGCGGCGGTTTCTGCCATACCGGTTCGACCTGACCGCCGAAGGGCTTTACACGCTCTCGCCGGCAACGAGGCATACCCTTGCCAGGATCGACGAGCCGATCACGCTGCACTTCTACTATTCGCAGAAGCTCGGCGAGAACGCTCCGTCCTACGGCATCTATGCCCAGCGGGTGCGCGAACTCCTCGACCAGTACGTTGCCGCGGCGCATGGCAAGCTGCGGCTCGAAACCTTCGATCCGCTGCCGTTCTCGCCGGCCGAGGACCGGGCCGTCGGTTTCGGCCTCCAGGGCGTGCGCCTCAACGACCAGGGGGACCAGGTCTATTTCGGCCTGGCCGGCACCAACTCGACCGACGACCGGCAGGTCATCCCGTTCTTCTCGCCGGATCGCGAGCGCCTGCTCGAATACGATTTGACCCGGTTGATCCACCAGCTGGCGTTTCCAAAGCGGACAAAGGTCGAGCTGATCAGCGGCCTGCCGCTCGAGGGTAACCCGATGGCGCGGCTGACCGGCGCACCGTCGCAGCCGAGCGCCGTGCTGACCCAATTGCGCGAGCTTTACGACGTCGACACGCTGGGCAATTCGATTGCCGCCATTCCGGCCGGCACCAATGTGCTGATGGTGGTGCACCCGCACAAGCTGCCGGAAAAGACCCTCTACGCGATCGACCAGTACGTCCTGCGCGGCGGCAAGGCGATGGTCTTCGTCGATCCGGTATCGGAGGTTTCTGGCCACGAGGGCGGTGCGGCGCGGTCAAGCGATCTGCCGCGCCTGTTCAAGGCGTGGGGGATCAAAATGCTGCCCGGGGTTGTTGCCGGCGACCGTCGCGACGCAAGGCGCGTACTGATGCCGACCCCCGACGGGCGCCAGGTGCCGATGGACTATGTCGCCTGGATGGAGCTCAAACCGGGCGAACTCAACCGCACCGACCCGATCACCGCCGATCTGAAGCAGGTGACGATCGCCTCGGCCGGCATCCTCGAACCGCTGAAGGGCGCCGCGACCAAATTCGAGCCGCTGATCTCGACCTCGCCCGACTCGATGAAAATCCCGGTCGGCAAGATTACCGAAATGCCCGACGTCGGCGCGCTGCTGACCGGCTTCAAGCCTGACCATCGGCGCTATACGCTGGCGGCGCGGGTGACCGGGCCGATCGCGACCGCATTCCCCGACGGCCCGCCGCCCGCCAAGGAAAAACCCGGCAAGGACAAGAGCGCCGCCGCCAACGGCGACAAGCCGCAGCCCGCGCCGCCATTCCTGCGCAAATCGACCGCGCCGGCCAATCTCGTCGTCGTCGCCGATACCGACATGCTGAATAACCGGTTTTGGGCCCAGGTCGAGAACTTCTTCGGCAAAGAGGTGGTCGTGCCGCTCGCCAATAACGGCGATTTCGTCGCCAACGCGGTCGAGGTGCTGGCCGGCGGGCAGGACCTCGTCGGGCTGCGCAGCCGCGGCACCTCGGTGCGGCCGTTCGAGGTGGTCGACCGGCTCCAGCGGGAAGCCGATGCGCGCTATGCCGCCGAGCAGCAGGCCCTCGAGCAGAAGCTGAAGGAGACGCAGGCCAAATTGCATAGCCTGACCTCGGGCGAGAGCACCGGCGCCGAAGCAAAGCTGTCGCCGGCCGAAGCGCATGCGGTCGGGCAATTCCGCGCCGATTTGTTGGCGACCCGCGGCCAGCTGCGTGCCGTGCAGGCAAAGCTGCGGCAGTCGATCCGGCATTTGAAATCGGCCCTCGAATTCGCCGACATCGCCCTGGTGCCTATCCTGGTCGCGCTCGCGGCATTGGTGCTCGGCGCCCGGCGGTCGCGGCGCTGGCGGCGCCGGCGCGCAGTGCCGCTCGACCGCTCGGCGCCGGCCTGAGGACCCCGCCCATGCACAAGCGAAGCTTTCTCGTCCTGCTCGCCTGCACGATCATCGTGGTTGCCGCAGCCGGCTGGAGCCTGGCCGGGTTCGGCCGGCCGGCACAATCGACGCTGGAGGGCCGGCGCGCCTTCCCGCAGCTCGCCGCCGCCCTCCCGAACCTCGCCTGGATCCGCCTGACGCACGGCAAGACGACGACCGATTTCAGCCAGATCGACGGGCGCTGGGCGGTGGTCGAAAAGGGCAATTATCCGGCGGCCCAGGCGCAGGTTCGCAAGCTGCTGCTGGCGCTCTCCGATCTCACCCTGGTCGAGCCTAAGACCGAGCGCGCCGATCGCTATGCGCGGCTCGGCCTCGACGGTCCGAGCCACGGTAAATCGACCCAGGTTACCTTGCAGGACCGCTCGGGACAGACCGTCGCCGAGCTGCTGATCGGCAAGACGCGGTTCGACTGGCTCGGCGGCGGCAATGACGGGGTTTATGTCAGAAAGCCAGGCGACAAGCGTAGCTGGCTGGCGAGCGGTTCGCTCGACCTGCCGGCCGATGTCTCCGGCTGGCTCAACCGGAAGATTCTCGACATTCCGGCGACGCAAATCGAACAGGTCGCGCTGACCGCCGCCGACGGCACCGCGCTGGTGCTGAAGCGCGACAAGCCGGGCGGCGATTTTGCCGTCGCCGACCCCCCCGCCGATGCCAAATTCAAGGACCAGACCGCGCTCGCCGAACCGGCGACGGCGCTTTCCGGCCTCGATCTGCAGGATGTCAGCCCGCGCACCGGCGCGCCGGTGCCGGCAAGCGGGGTGACAAAGGGGGTCTTTACGACCACCGATGGCCTCACCGTCACCCTGACCTTGTTCGCGCGTGACAAGGGCGACTGGATCGCGGTGGCGGCCGAAGGCCACGGCAAGGAAGCGGCAAAGGCGAAGGCGCTCGACAAGCGGCTTGCGGCCTGGAGCTTTGCCATCCCGACCGATCGCGCCCAGCTGCTCCGGACCCGTCTCGCCGACCTGCTGGCGCCGCCCAAGGGGTCGTGATGCCGCCCGAACCCGGTGTCGAGCCGGCCGACGGCCCGGCCCCGGTATCGCCCTGTCTCGGCATATGCCTGATGGACCCAGCGACCCGGATGTGCCGCGGCTGTCTGCGCACCGTCGAGGAGATAGCACGCTGGTACGGCGCCAGTGCGCCCGAGAAGCGGGCCATTCTCGCACGGCTGGCGGAGCGCCGACGCCGGCTGGCCCCGGAGAAATCGGAAAAATGAGCCGGTCGTTTGTCTTCCTGGCGCTCGCGCTGGCCGGCTGCGCCACCGCGGGCGATTGGACGAAGCCCGGAGCCGACCGCCACGCGGCCGATCTCGCCTATTCGCAATGCCGCGCCGTCGCGGCGCAAGCGGTCGGCACCGATCTCGCGATCGACAAGGATATCCTGGCGACCCGCGGTGGCGACTGGCAGCGGGCGCAGACACTGCCGGTAGAAACCGGCCGGATGCGCGACACCGCCCGCACCCACGGCGACTCGGTCACCGCCGCCTGCATGCAGGCCAAGGGCTTCAGCCGCACCGGGGGCAGGGCGGTCCCCGCGCCGGTCTGGCGGCTGCCTTGACGCCGACGGCCTGCCGCTCGGGCTGGGCGCGGACGCTTACCCGACAGGTTCAGCAGGACGTGTCGTCGCCGCCGCCGAAATCGCCGCCCCCGGGATCGCCCCCGCCGAAATCATCGCCGCCACCGTAATCGCCACCGCCGCCGTAATCGCCGCCTCCGGAATAGTCGTTGCCGCCCCCATAATCGCCGCCGCCGGGGTCGCCGCCACCGCCGTAATCGGCACCTCCGGCGTAATCGCTGCCGCCGCCGTAATCGCCGCCGCCGGCATCGCCGCCCGGTGCGTTGTCGCCGTAGTAATTGTTAATCACGGTCTCGCCGAGGCCGGGGTTGTAGGCGCCGCCCCCGCCAGAGAGCGAATTGGCGTAGCTGTGCCCGAACATCGACGAGATGCCTTGAAACAGGAGGGCCCCGCCGGCGACCCCGGCCGCGGTTGCCGCGGCCGAGCGCAGGAACCCGCTACCGCCACCGCTGCCCATGAACCCGCCGCCATAGCCCTGTTGTTGAGGATAAGGAGGCGGCGGATAGCCGGGCTGCGCATAGCCCGGCTGGGCATAACCAGGACCGGGCTGCTGCGGCGCGTGCCCCCAAGGGCCGCCGCCGCCCTGCGGTTGGGGCTGCGGCTGCGCCTGTACCGGTGCCGGCGGCGCCGGTTCGCGATGCCCGAACAGGCCGCCGAGAAAGCTGGTGCCGGAGGATTTTTGCGCGCTGGCATCAGCGAGTTGGCGCTCGAGGTCGGCGATGCGGCTCTGTGCCTGATGCAGGCTCAAATCCTGGATCAGCACGGTCTGCACCAGGTAATAGGGCGCGTCCGGCTGCTCCGCCATCGACTGACGGATCAGCGCGTCAGCTTCCTGATCCTTGGACTGTCCGGCCGGTGCGGCGCCCTTGAGGCGCGCCAGCAGCGTGGAGATCAGATCGCGTTCCTGGGGCGTCATGGACCAGCTCCCCGATGTGAAGCGGCGGCATCCCATGAAGCCGCCGGCGCCGCCCGTGCGAGCGCACCGGGCAAGATGTGGGGAGCCGGCGGCGGCGATTTCAATGCGCTCGGCAGGCCCGCGCTAGCGCCCGGCCTCGGCCGCCTTCGCGCCCATTTCGAGGAACTTGCGGCGGCGCGCCTCGCGTAGCGTGGCGCCGTCGCGTGCCAAGAGCGGCTGCAACGCCTCGTCGAGCGCGTCGCCCAGCGCGGCGATCGCCTCGCGCGGCAGCCGATGGGCGCCGCCGAGCGGTTCGGCGACGATCCGGTCGATGATGCCGAATCGGAAGAGATCTTGCGCGGTCAGCCGCAGCGCTTCGGCCGCCTCTTCGGCGTGGCTCGAATCGCGCCACAGGATCGAGGCGCAGCCTTCCGGCGAGATCACGCTATAAACCGCGTGCTCCAGCATCAGCACGGCGTTGCCGGCGGCGAGCGCGATGGCGCCGCCCGAGCCGCCCTCGCCGATGATCGCGGCAACGACCGGCACCCGCAGGTCGAGGCAGGTCTCGATCGCGCCGGCGATCGCCTCGCTCTGGCCGCGCGCCTCGGCATCGACCCCGGGATAGGCGCCGGCGGTATCGACAAAAGTCAGCAGCGGCAGCGCAAACCGCTCGGCGAGGCGCATCAGGCGGCGCGCCTTGCGGTACCCCTCGGGCCGCGCCATGCCGAAATTGTGCTTGAGGCGGTCCTCGGTGTCGGCCCCTTTCTCGGTGCCGAGCACCATGACGCTGCGCCCCCGGAACCGGCCGATGCCGCCGACGATCGCCGCGTCCTCGGCGTATAGACGATCGCCGGCGAGCGGCACGAACTCGTCGATCAGCGCGGCGATGTAATCGCGGCAATGCGGCCGCTCGGGGTGGCGCGCGACCTGCACCTTCTGCCACGGGGTCAGGCGGGCATAACTCTGGCGCAACAGCCGGTTGGATTGCGCCTCCAGCCGGCCGACCTCTTCGGCGATGTTGAGGCCGCTATCGGCCGAGAGGTGCCGCAGCTCGTCGATCTTGCCCTCAAGCTCGGCGAGCGGGCGCTCGAAATCGAGAAAATGCCGCATCAGCCCACCACCGCGATCACCGGCGCCGCGCCAGCGGATGCGCGCTCTCGACCAGCCGGCGCAGGCGCTCGCCCTGCACGTGCGTGTAAATCTGCGTCGTCGCGATATCGGCATGGCCCAACAGAAGCTGCACGCTTCTGAGATCGGCGCCGTGATCGACAAGGTGGCTGGCGAAGGCGTGGCGCAGCACGTGCGGCGACAGGCGCTCCGGGTCGAGCCCGGCGGCGAGCGCCAATTCCTTCAACATCTGCCCGCAGCGCTGCCGCGTCAGGTGGCCGGCGGCGGCGCGCGAGGGGAACAGAAAGCGTGCCCGGCGCGAGTCGGCAGCCATCTGCTCCGGCAGCATTTCCGCGCGGCACCCGAGCCACGCGGCGAGCGCCCGGCGGGCCGGTTCCGAAAGCGGCACCACCCGCTCCTTGCCGCCCTTGCCGCGCACCAGCAGAAAGCGCGGATCGCGCAGCGCCGCGGCGAGCGGCAGGGTGACCAGCTCGGAAACGCGCAGCCCGGTCGCGTACAGCAATTCGAGGATGCAGCGCAGCCGTGTCCCTTCTTCCTCGGGCCACTGCGCGGCAACCGCGATCAGCCGTTCGACTTCGCTCTCGCTGAGGATTTTCGGCAGCGGGCGGCCGAGCCGCGGCGCGTCGATCCCGGCCGTCGGATCGTCCGGCCGCGCCGCGTCGCTGACCAGAAAGCGGAAAAACTGGCGCATCGCCGAGCGGCGGCGCGCGATGGTGCGCGGCGTCAGGCGACGGCTCGACAGCGCCGCCAGATAGGCGTGGAGTGCGTCCGCGTCGGCCGCCTCCAGCGCCCTGCCGCGCGCCGCGAGAAAGCCTGCGAGATCGACGAGGTCGCTGCGGTAGGCGGCCAGGGTCAGGCGGGCGGCGCCGCGCTCGGCCGCCAACATTTCAAGGAACGCCTCGACCCGGTGCGGCACCGCCGTCGGCACGGCGTCCGGCGCGCCTCTATCTCGCGAAGCGGTCATTGGGCACCACCCTTTCGACATGGGTCGTCGGCACGGGGAACGTGCCGTAGGCGAGATAGAGACCGGCACCGACCACCGCCAGCGCGAACAAGAAAACCAGAAGGATGCCAATTCTTGCCATGCCAAAACTCAACCCTGTCGAATTGATCGTGCCGCCCCGCCCGGTCTCGTCCCCGGAAATCGCATCCGGGGCCGCTTTGGAGCGGCTGAGCCGATTGACGGACCGGCCGCGCGTTATGCTAGTACCCTCTACAGGCGCGGCGCAAAGGGCGGCAGAACGGATAGAGGGCGCGGTGGACCCGCCGACGAGGCAGACGACCGGCACCGCCGAACGGGCGGTGCGATTCGCGCCCGCTCGCACCGTCGTTCTTGTCGGTCTGATGGGCGCCGGCAAGACCAAGATCGGGCGTCGTTTGGCGGCCCGGCTCGAGCTGCCGTTCTATGATTCGGACATCGAGATCGAGACGGCGGCCGGCGAAACCATCGAGGAGATTTTCCGCAACCGCGGCGAGGCGGTGTTTCGCGACGGCGAGCGCCGGGTCATCAAGCGGCTGCTGGATCGGCCGGTGCACGTGCTGGCGACGGGCGGCGGCTCGTTCATGGACCCTGAAACGCGCGCCGCGATCATCCGCCGCGGCGTTTCGGTGTGGCTGCGGGCGCCGCTTGACGTGCTGCTGGCGCGGGTGTCGCGGCGCGGCAACCGGCCCTTGTTGCAGGAGCGCGATCCGCGCGCGGTCCTCGCTGAGCTGATCGAGCGGCGCCACCCGGTTTACGCCGAGGCCGATCTGACCGTGGGCAGCGCCGCGGGGCCGCCGGAGACCACGACCAGCCAGGTCATCGCCGCGCTCGCCGCCTGCCCGCGCGCCGCCCTGCCGCCCGAGCCGGAGAGTTGCCAATGAATGTCGATGGGACGATCGAGCGGCTGCGCGTCGAACTCGGGGCCCGCAGCTACGACATCCTGATCGGCCCCGGGCTGATCGCCGGCGCCGGCGAACGGATCGCGCCGGTGATGCGGCGCCGGCAGGCGGTCATCGTCACCGACGAGAACGTGGCGCGGCATCATCTCGCCGCATTGCGCGACAGCCTCGCCGCGCACGGGATCGCGCAGCACGCGATCGTTCTGCCGGCCGGCGAATCGACCAAGGATTTCGGCCATTTTGGCCGGCTGGTCGAGGAGGTTCTCGCCTGCGGCATCGAGCGCGGCACAATGCTGGTGGCGCTGGGCGGCGGCGTCGTCGGGGATATCGCCGGGTTCGCCGCGGCGACGCTCTTGCGCGGCATCGATTTCGTGCAAATCCCGACGACCCTTCTGGCGCAGGTGGACAGCTCGGTCGGCGGCAAGACCGCGATCAACACCGCCGCCGGTAAGAACCTGATCGGCGCCTTCTACCAGCCGCGCCTGGTACTGGCCGACACCGGGGCCCTCGCCTCGCTGCCGCGCCGCGAGATGCGCGCCGGCTACGGCGAGATCGTCAAATACGGGCTGATCCGCGACGCCGGGTTCTACGACTGGCTGGAGGCCAAGGGCGATGCCGTCTGCGCTCTCGATCCCGCGGCCCTGACAAAGGCGGTGCTGGTCAGCTGCCGCATGAAGGCGGCGATCGTCGCCGCCGACGAGCGCGAGAGCGGCGAGCGCGCGCTGCTCAATTTCGGACATACGTTCGGCCATGCGCTGGAGAGCGAGACCGGGTTCGGCGAACGCCTGCTGCACGGCGAGGCGGTGGCGCTCGGTATGGTGCTGGCGTTCGATTTCGCGGTGCGGCTCGGGGTCGCTTCCGGGCAGGACGCGCAACGGGTGCGCGCGCACATCGCCGCCGCCGGCCTGCCGACGACGCTCGCCGGGATCGGCCTGTCGGGCGAAACGGCCGACCGGCTGCTGCACCACATGGGCCGCGACAAGAAGGTGCAGGACGGTGCGATCACGCTGATTCTGCCGCGCCGCATCGGCGACGCCTTCGTAATGCGGAACGCGCCGGCGGCGGAGCTGCGCGCGTTTCTCGCCGCGTCCCGATAAGAGCGGGCCCCGGCCGGCCCTCAGCCCGGCGCCTCGTCGGGCGTGCGGGCGGTTACCGACAGGGCATGCACCCGGTTTGCCAGTTCGGCGGCGAGCGCCTCATAAACCAGCCGCTGCCGCGCCACCCGGCCGAGCCCGGCAAACGCGGCGGAGACAATCGTTACTGTGAAATGCGTCTCGCCCTCGGGGCGCGCCCCGGCATGCCCCGCATGGCGATGCGAGTCGTCGATGACGTCGAGCCGCACCGGCGCGAAACGCGCGGTCAGCTTGTCGCGGATCGTGTCGGCTACCGTCATGGCTTCTCTGCCTCCGGCTGCAACGCCGCGGCGGCATCGAGAAACCCGGCGAGGTCGTCCACCACGTGGTGGATATAGGCGCCGTCGGCCTCCGCCGCCGCCCAGTCGAGCGTGCTGCGCATCCACGCTGTTGTCATGCCGAGCGCGGCGGCCGGTTCGAGGTTGCGGGCGATGTCCTCGACCATCAGCGCCCGGCGCGGATCGACCGCATGCCGGCGCAGCAGCAGCT
>DASUKH010000130.1:0-4575 GCA_036278835.1 Allostellaceae bacterium | reverse complement strand
GCAGAACCCGCTGCCGATCATCGTCGGCGGCGCCTTCCCGCATGCGGCGCGGCGCGCGGTACGCTACGGCAATGGCTGGATTCCGATCGCCGGCCGCGCAGTCTACGGCAATTTCGACGAGTATTTCCCGAAATACAAGGAGATGCTGGCCGAGGCCGGGCGCAGCCTCGCCGACGCGCCGATCACAATGTTCGGCGCCGCCGAGAATTATGACCAGCTGATGCGCTACAAGGAATTGGGCGTGGCGCGCGTCGTCGCCGGTCTGCCGCCGGAAGGCGCCGACAAAACCGTTCCGGCGCTCGACCGCTGGGCCGAGTTGCTGCGCCGGGTGAATGCATAATCCGATTGGATGGCTTTCAGGTTGTCATCCCGGCGAATGCCGGGACCCATGGCTTCGCGCCGCGAGGGTGGCAAAATGGGTCCCGGCATTCGCCGGGATGACAAAATGAAAAGAGGGAGAAACACTTATGCCTGACGACATCCGCATTCTGGCGAGCGATCTGGGCTTTCCCGAAGGGCCGGTCTGGATGGCGGACGGTTCGGTTATCCTCGGCGAGATTTCCGGGAAGAAGGTGACGCGGGTCGCGCCGGACGGCAGGAAGACCGAAATCGGCCGTGCCGGCGGCGGCCCCAACGGGGTGGCGCGCGGCCCCGACGGCGCGCTCTACGTCTGCAACAACGGCGGTGCGGTGTACGAGACGACGCCGAGCTTCCTGTCGACCGGCCCAGCGCCCGACTACAAGGGCGGCACGATCCAGCGCATCGATCCCCGCACCGGCGACACCCGCGTTCTCTACAGCGAGTGCAACGGCCACAAGCTGTCGGCGCCGAACGACATCGTGTTCGACAAAGAGGGCGGTTTCTATTTCACCGATCTCGGCAAGCGCTACGACCACAGCCGCGATCATGGCGGCCTCTATTACGCCCTGCCGGACGGCTCGAAGGTTACGGAACTCGTCTATCCGATGCTGACCCCGAACGGGGTCGGTCTGTCGCCGGACGAAAAGACCGTCTATGTCGCTGACACCGAAAGCTCGCGCCTCTTCGCCTTCGACATCATCTCGCCGGGCGTCGTCCGGAAGGACCCGTTTCCGGCGCCCTTTGGCGGCCGGCTGGTGTGCGGTCTGCCCGGCTTTCAGCGCTTCGACTCCCTCGCCGTCGCGGCGTCCGGCAATATCTGCGTCGCCACCCTGGTGGCCGGCTGCATCACGGTCATCGCGCCGTCGGGCGAGGTGGTGCGGCAGGTCAAGACGCCCGACGTCTATCCGACCAACATCTGCTTTGGCGGCCCCGATCTGCGCACCGCCTATATCACGCTGTCGGCGAGCGGCCGGCTCGGCGCGATGCAGTGGCCGGAACCGGGGCTGCGGCTCAACTTCATGGGCTGAGCGGGCAGAGGGTCGCCGGCGGGCGCGATACGGCGTCGGTTTGGATCTGCCGTTTCGCGCCCTATAATGAAGCGTGCAGCCTCCATGCGCCCGGCCCCGCTCGCCCGAAGGACGCTGCGCCTTTATCGCGGAAGTGCCTGCGGGGCGGGAATATCCGACGAGGAGCCTCGTTGTCGTTTCATTGGAAGAATGCCGAAGCGCCGCCGCAAGCGGCCGCGGAAACCGGTACGCAGGGAGCGCGGTTCAGTGACCAGTTGGTCGCGCTTTTGCCGCGCCTGCGCCGATTTGCCCGCGGGCTCGCCGGCCGTGCCGCCGAGGCCGACGACCTCGTGCAAGCGGCCTGCGAACGGGCGCTGGCGCGGGAACATCAGTTTCAGGAGGGGACGCGGTTCGACAGCTGGATGTTTCGCATCGTGCAGACGATCTGGATCGATCAGCTCCGCGCGCGCGAGGTGCGCAAGGAAGCGGCCGATGGCGCCGAGGAACGGCTCGGGTCGGATGCGCCGGTACGGCGGATCGAGGCGCGTTTGGCGCTCGCCGAAATCCGCAGCGCAGTCGAGCTGTTGCCGCCGGACCAGCGGACCACCCTGATGCTCGTGACGGTCGAGGGGCTCAGCTACAAGGAGGCGGCCGCGGTCGCCGGGGTCCCGGTCGGCACGATCATGAGCCGGCTCGCGCGGGCGCGGGTTGCGTTGCAGCAGCACCTTGACGCCGGCGGCGGCGTCACGAGGAGTGCGAAGAATGCACGTGCAGAGTGACGAGGCGCTCGTCGCCTATCTCGACGGCGAACTCGATGATCCCGAACGCCGCGATGTCGAAGCCTCGCTCGACGCCGACCCTGCGTTGCGCGAGCGGCTTGCCGGTCTCGCGCAATCGTCCGAGCTGGTGCGCGCCGCCTTTGCGGAAATCGCCGAAGAGCCGGTCCCGGAGCGGCTGATCGCGGCGGCGGGCGGCGGCAAGGGGCAGGGCGCGGCCGAACCGCATCAGGCCGAGATCGTCATGCTGAAGCGGCCGGCGCGGGGCGCTGGCGCGCCGCCGCGGCGAAATCCGCTCGGGTTCGCCGCAGCGGCCGGCCTGTTCGGCCTGATGCTCGGGACCGGTGGTACCCTGATCGGCCTCACCGCGTGGCATATGGGGCAGCCGACCGACCGCCAGATCGCCGCCGCCGCAGTCACCGATGCGTGGCTCGACAACGCCGCCGGCTACTACAAGCTGACCGTCAAATCCGGCGACAACATGCTGATCGACGTGCCGGCCAGCAACGATAGCGATCAGGCTCTCCAGAAGATCAGCCAAAACCTGCCGCAGCAGATGCGGCTGCCGAACCTGAAGCCGTGGGGGCTGACCTTCAAGGGCGCCCGTCTGCTGGTCGTGCAGGGCCGGCCGGCGGCCGAACTCGTCTATATCACCGACAACAAGGCAATCGGGCCGTTGGGCCTCGTCATCGGCGCCACGACGGAACCCGATGTCGCACCGACCATCGAGCAGCGGCAGGGCGTAAACCTCTTGTATTGGCGGCATCACGGCCACGCCTACGCGCTGGTCGGCGCATCCAATATCGGCTGGCTGTGGGGCATCGCCAACGATATCGCCTGGCAACTCGACGCGATCTGACGCGCGCCGGGCCCGGTCTTAAATCGCGTGCCGGACCAGCGGCATGACCTCCTCGGCGAGGATCTGCAACTGGTCGAGGGCGAGGCTGTTCGGCATCCCCGGCCAGTGCACCGAGGCGGCGATATGGTTGACGCCGAAACGGCGGTTGAGGCGGACCATCTGCTCCGCGACCTCCTGCGGCGACCCTAGCAGAAACCGGTCTTCCAACAACTCGGCGAAGGCGTGGTCGAAATCGTCGCCCTCGGGCATCACCTTGTCCTGCCCCCAGGCGCGATAGGCCTTGTATTTCTCCTCAAGGTAGGGCTGCGCGCGGCGGATCGCCTCGGCCCGGCTCGGCGCCACGAACACCTCGCGACGCATCGGCAACTCACTCGGGAACGGCTTGCCGCATTCGTCGAGGGCGCGCTTATAGACCTCCAACTGGCGCTCGATCGTCGCCAGCGTGTTGTGCGGGTTGATGTACCAGCAATCGCCGAGGCGCGCGGCACGGCGGATCGCGACATCGGCATTGGCGCCGATCCAAATGGGCGGCATCGGCTTCTGCAGGGGTTTGGCCGTGCAATTGGCGTGGTCGAGCTCGAAATGCGAGCCCTTCATGGTCACGAAATCCTCGGTCCACAGGCGTTTCACGGCTTCGAGGCATTCCTCGAAGCGCCGCCCGAGCGCGCCGCGCGGCACCCCGAACGCCTTCAACTCGACATCGCGGTAACCGAGGCCGCAGCCGAACACCAGCCTGCCGCCCGAGAGGATGTCCAGCGTGGCAAGCTGCTCCGCGAGGTCGAGCGGCTTGTGCAGCGGCAGCAGCACGAGGCCGCAAATCACCCTGAGCCGCGGCGCGATCGCTGCGACGTGCGCGAGAAACGGGATTTGCTGCACGTATTCGAACGGGTGGGCGCTGTAATGCGACCCCTTGACGATGCCGTCAAACCCGAGCTCGGCGGCGCGGCGCACCAGCGCGAGATCGTCGGCGAGGTGCGCGGAAATGTCGCCCGGCGGGTGCTGCCCGCGCACCATCAGGCTCAATTGCATGGATTTGGGCCCATTCATCCCGGCGCCATCCCCTTGTCGGCAAGTTCCTTCTGCGCTTTGTCGTTCTTGTCGAGCGCGAGGCCCATGCCGCGCAACACGTGCGGCGCCTTGGTGAACTGAACATTGGAATACTCGATGACCTCGATGCGGTTGCCCCACGGGTCGAGAAAATCGAGGAACGGACCCTCTACCATGGTGGCGCCGGCCGCCTCGGCGCGCGCCTTGACCGACGAGCGGTCATCGACGACGAAGCCGATATGCCGGCGCTCGACTCCTTCGCGATGCTCCGCCTTCAGGGTCAGGTTGATGAACTGATCGCCCATATCGATAAAGGCGTTGCGCTCGCCCTTGCCGCGCAACGTGAACTCGAAGAGTTGCCCGTACCAGTCGAGCGCCCGGTCGATGTCGCCGACCTCGATTGCGACGTGGTTGATGCCGACCAGCCGCGGCTTTCTGCTATCGCTCATTCCCGTCCTCCGTTGTCGGGACCGCTGGCCGTCATTTGGCCCCACTGCTGCCACCGGTGCAAGCCGGGGCGCATTCG
>DASUKH010000129.1:0-7435 GCA_036278835.1 Allostellaceae bacterium | reverse complement strand
GATCCGCCCGTATCTGTTGCGGCTCGAACGCGGCGAACTGTTCGCGCTGATGAGCTGTGGCATGGCCGGCATCGCCGGCACCGTCATGGTGCTCTACGCCGCGATGGTCGGCCCGGTCATCCCGAATGCGCTCGGCAACATCCTGGCTGCCGCGGTGATCAGCACCCCGGCGGCGTTGGCGCTCGCGGCGTTAATGGTGCCGTTCCGCCCGGACCCGTCCGCCGGGGTCGAGCTGACGATGGACGACCCGCCGGTCAGCGCGATGGACGCGCTCGCCAAGGGGACGCAGGACGGCATCGGCTTTCTGCTCAGTATCGTCGCAATGCTGATCGTCGCGATCGCGCTCGTCAGCCTCGTCAATGAGGCGCTCGGCCTGCTGCCGCCGCTGTTCGGCGCGCCGGTCACCTTGCAGCGGCTGTTCGCCCTCGCTTTCCGGCCGGTGATGTGGCTGATCGGCATCCCCGGCCCCGAGACCGGCGCGGCGGCGACCCTGATGGCGACCAAGACGATGCTCAACGAGTTTGTCGCCTATGCCGATTTCGCGCATCTGCCGACGGCGGCGCTCAGCCCCCACTCGCGCCTTATCATGACCTACGCGCTGTGCGGCTTCGCCAATTTCGGCAGCCTCGGCATCCTGATCGGCGGCATGGGCGCGATGGTGCCGGAGCGGCGGCCGGAGATCGTCGCGCTCGGGCTGCGCTCGATCCTGTCGGGCACCCTCGCCACCTGCATGAGCGGCGCCGTCGTGGCGCTGCTGACCTGAGCGATGAGCGCGGATTTCGAGACGCTCGACGCAACGGAAATCGCCGTCTCGTTGCGTGAGATGGGCGTGATCGCGGCGGACGAGCGACCGAGGTGCCGCCCGCTCGACGGCGGCGTGTCGTCGGAAATCTGGCTGGTCGAATGTTCCGGGCGGCGGTTGTGCCTGAAACGCGCGCTGCCGCGCCTCAAGGTGGCGCAGTTGTGGGAAGCGCCGGTCGCGCGCAACGCCTATGAAGTCGCGTGGTTTCGGGCGGCCGGGCGAATCTGCCCTGAGGCGGTGCCGCGCCTCATCGGCGAGGACCGGGCGCGCGGTCTCTTCGCCATGGAATACCTCGACCCGGCGACTCATCCGGTCTGGAAGGAGCGGCTGCGCGACGGCTACGCCGACCCGGCCGAAGCGGCGGCGGTCGGCGACCGCCTCGTGCGCATCCACCGCGCCACCGCCGACGACCCCGAAATCGCGCGCGCGTTCGCCACCGATGACAGCTTTTACGCGCTGCGCCTCGACCCCTATCTGATCGCGACGGGCACCCGGCACCCCGATCTCGCCGCCCCGCTCCGCCGGCTCGCCGCGGCGACGGCCGCAACCCGCCGCGCGCTGGTGCACGGCGATGTCAGCCCGAAAAACATCCTGATCGGCCCCAACGGCCCGGTGTTTCTCGATGCCGAATGCGCCTGGTACGGCGACCCGGCCTTCGATCTCGCCTTCGTGCTCAACCACCTGCTGCTGAAATGCCTGTGGAACAAGAAGGCGGTGGCCGGCTTTCTCGCCTGCTTCGATGAGCTCACCGCGACCTATTTTGCCGGGGTCGGCTGGGAGCCGCGCGACGCCATCGAGGCGCGGGCGGCACGCCTGCTACCGGGGCTGTTGCTCGCACGCATCGACGGCAAGTCGCCGGTCGAATACGTCACCGACGAGCGCGACAAGGCGCGGGTGCGGCGGGCCGCGCGGCCCTTGCTGCTGAACCCCGTCGAACGGCTCGCCGCCGTGCGCGACGCCTGGGCCGCCTCGGAGGGCGGTGGTCAGCCATCGATGCCGTAGGCGGCGGGGCCGGCGATGCCACGGTGGAAGCGCAGCTTTTTCAGGTATTCGAGCGGGTCCTTCGGACGCACCAGCGCGCCCTGCGGCTGGTTCAGCCAGTCGTAGAGCCGGGTCAGCAGAAACCGCAGCGCGCTGCCGCGCGCCAAGAGCGGCAACGCCGCCAGTTCGGCCCCGTCGAGCGGCCGCACCGCGCGGTAGCGGGCAACGAGCAGCTTCGCTTTGGTCACGTTGAAGCTGCGGTCCGGCTCGAAGCACCACGCGTTGAGGCACACCGCGATGTCGTAGGCGAGAAAATCGGTGCAGGCGAAGTAAAAATCGATCAGCCCCGAGAGTTCGTGGTCGCGGAAGAACACGTTGTCGGGAAAGAGATCGGCGTGGATCACCCCTTCCGGCAGGCCTCGCGGCCAGGCCCGCGCGAAAAAGTCGAGTTCGGCGCCGATCTCGGCGGCGAGCCCAGGATGCACCGAGTCGGCGCCGCCGCGGCACGCCTCGTGAAGCCGCCGCCAGCCGGAAGGGCCGAGATCGTTCGGCCGCTTCATCGGAAACGATGCGCCGGCGAGGTGTAGATTCGCCAACGCCTCGCCAAGCCCTGCGCAATGCGCCGGGTCGATGCGGCGCGGCCACATGCCGTTCAGAAAGGTGACAAGCGCCGCCGGGCGCCCGCACAACTGGCGCAAGGCTTCGCCGTCGCGCGCCCGCACCGGGGTCGGACAGGCCACCCCGTGATGCGCCAGATGGTCCATCAACGCGATGAAGAACGGCAGGTCGGCCCGCGCCACCCGTTTTTCGTACAGGGTCAAAATGAAATTGCCGCGCTCGGCGGTCAGCAGAAAATTCGAATTCTCGACCCCCTCGGCGATCCCCTTGCACGACAAGATTTCGCCGATGTCGTAGAGGGCGGCGAACTCGCGCAGTTCGTCGTCGCCGATTTCCGTATAGACCGCCATCTCCCCGCTCTATCCGTTACGGGCGCCGGCCGGGACCCGGCATTCGCGTTCTGCGCGAGCCGGGTTGTGCGGCGCGCGGACCTCCCCTACAGTCGCGCCGCGCGCCGGCCCGGCCAGAGTCGGGGGCGGCGGAAACCAGGCGCGGCGACAGGGAAGAAACATGGAGCAGCCGATTCCAGCGCAAAAGGCGCCCTATAACGCTACCGTCGAGGAAGGCAAGCGATACTTCTGGTGCGCCTGCGGGCGCAGCGGCAACCAGCCGTTCTGCGACGGCTCGCACAAGGGCACCGGCCTCACCCCGCTCGCCTTCACCGCCGAGAAGAGCGAGGAAGTCTGGCTGTGCGGCTGCAAATCGACGGGCGGCCGGCCGTTCTGCGACGGCACGCATAACAGCCTCTGATTTGCCGGTATCAACCGTGCTTCCATCATCATGGTGCCGCCGGCGCATCGCCGCCGGCCGGCGAAGGCTGCCGGCCCTGGCAGCGATTGCGGCGCTCCTGGGCGGGTTGGCAGGCTGCAGCTGGCTGCCGTGGTCGGGCAGCTCGGGCGCAGCGGCCGCGGCCTGCCCGGCGCCGGTAATCCTGGCTCCGCTCAAGCAGACCGCACTGTTCGCACCGGGCGCCGAGCGCGAGCCGCCCGGGGTGGCGTTCTATGGCATCCTCGACGACGCCACCGCCGAGTGCGATGTGAGCGGCGGCTCGCTGCGCCTGTCGCTCGAAATCGTGGTGATCGGCGAGCGCGGCCCCGCCGCGCGCGGCGCCAACACGGCCGATCTGCAATACTTTATCGCGATAACCGGCCCCGGCCAGAGGATCCTGCGCAAGCGCTCGTTCGCCGATCGCATCGTGATCCCGGCCGGCAGCAAGCGGGCCGGGATCACCGATCATATCGAGGAAGTGATCCCGCTCGCCGGCACCCCGGTCAGCCAGCTCGGCATCGCGCTCGGCTTCCAGCAAAGCCCTGAAGTCGTCGAATTCTACCGCCACTACCGCGGCCGGTAGCGGTTGAATTTACCCCCGTCGTCCCGGCGAAGGCCGGGACCCAACTGTCAGCCGTCCGTGCGCTGAATAATTGGATACCGGCCCGCGCCGGTATGACGGTGAAAACGGGGCGGCGGGCGCCGCACGCCCGACGGGGCGATCGGCCGGCTGCGGCGTTGATCCTTGCGGCGGCTCACCCGTGCGGAGGCGGAATGGCGGCGCAGGAATCGTCCTCGGTGGTCATCTACGCCGCGCTCGCGGCCAATGTCGCGATCGCGATCTGCAAGTTCGGCGCGGCGCTCCTGACCGGCAGCAGCGCGATGCTGAGCGAAGCGATCCACTCGACGGTGGACAGCGGCAACGAGGTTCTGCTGCTGGCCGGCACAAACCGCGCCCGCCGCCCGCCCGACCGGCTGCACCCGTTCGGCTACGGCCTGCAGCTCTACTTCTTCGTGTTCGTGGTGGCGGTGCTGATCTTCGGGTTCGGGGCGGTATTCGCCGCGATCGAAGGCGTCTTCCACATCCTCAGCCCCGAGCCGATCGAGGACATCTACATCAATTACGCGGTGCTCGGCGCGGCGATCGTGTTCGAGGGCATCTCGTGGTCGATCGCGGCGCGCAATTTCCGCGAGCAGAAGAAAGGCGCCGGCTGGATCGCCGCCGCAAGGCGGAGCAAGGACCCGACGATCTTCGCCGTCCTCTTCGAGGACAGCGCGGCACTAATCGGCCTCGTCATCGCGTTTGTCGGCATTTCGCTGTCCTATTGGTTCGGGATGGTGCTGGCGGACGGCGTCGCCTCGCTGTGCATCGCGCTGGTGCTGGCCGCGACCGCGATTTTTCTCGGCCGCGAAAGCCAGAGCCTCTTGACCGGCGAGGCGGCATTTGTCGAGGTGCGCACCGGCATCGAGCGGATCGCCTCGGCGGCGAGCGGCGTCGTCGCGGTCAAGGACGTGCTGACGATGCATTTCGGGCCCGACGAGGTGCTTGCGGCGCTGAGCGTCGATTTCGACGACGCGCTCCCGGCCGGCCGGGTTGAAGCGGCGGTTGCCGAGATCGAACGCGGCATCAAGGACGAGTTCCCCGAGGTCGCGCGCGTCTTCATCGAGGCCCGCGACCTCAGCGGCCGCACGCCGCCGGGCTGATCACCCCTCTTTCCGGGCGCGCTCGCGCAGGGCGAATTTCTGCACCTTGCCGGTCGAGGTCTTTGGCAGCGGGCCAAAGATGACGTGGCGGGGCGCCTTGTAATGCGCGAGGCTGGCGCGGCAGAACGCGATGATCCCGGCGGCGTCGGCCTGCGCCCCGTCCTTCAACGTGACAAACGCGCACGGGGTCTCGCCCCATTCGGGATCGGGGCGCGCTACCACCGCCGCTTCGAGCACCGCCGGGTGGCGGTACAAAACGCCCTCGACCTCGATCGTCGAGATGTTCTCGCCGCCGGAGATGATGATGTCCTTCGAGCGGTCCCTGATCTCGACATAGCCGTCGGGATGCGCCACCGCGAGGTCGCCGGTGTGGAACCAGCCGCCGGCGAACGCCTCCTCGGTGGCGGCCGGGTTTTTCAGATAGCCCTTCATGACGATGTTGCCGCGCATAAAGATTTCGCCCATCGTCGCGCCGTCGGCCGGCACCGGCGCCATTGTCGCGGGGTCGGCGACCATCAGCCCGTCGAGTACCGGATAGGCAACCCCCTGGCGCGCGTTAAGACGGGCCCGCTCGTCCTGCGACAGTGCGTCCCATTCGTCGTGCCAGGCGCAGACCGTCGCCGGGCCGTAGCTCTCGGTCAGGCCATAGACATGAGTGATGCGGAAGCCGAGCGCCTCCATGCCGCCGATCACCGTCGCCGGCGGCGCCGAGGCGGCGGTCATCATCTCGACGACGCGCGGCAGCCTTTCACGCCGCGCGTGCAGCAGCATGTTCATCACCACCGGCGCGCCGCACAGATGCGTCACCCCGAGCCGATCGATCGCATCGTAGATCGCCGGCGCCTCGACCCGGCGCAAACAGACATGGGTCCCGGCGAGCGCCGTCACGGTCCAGGGAAAGCACCAGCCGTTACAGTGAAACATCGGCAGGGTCCAGAGATAGACCGGATGCGCCCGCATACCCCACACGAGGATGTTGCCGAGCGCGTTCAGATAGGTGCCGCGGTGGTGATAGACGACGGCCTTCGGATTGCCGGTGGTGCCCGAGGTGTAATTGAGCGAGATCGCCTCCCACTCGTCTTGAGGGGAGAGACCAGCGAAGGCCGGATCGCCGGAAGCCAGGAACGCCTCGTAATCGCATTCGCCGAGAAGCTCGCCGCCGGGGCCGGCCGGGTCGGCGATGTCGATCACCAGCGGCTTGCGGTCGAGGAGCTGGAGGGCCCGGCCGATCGCCGGCGCGAACTCGGTGTCGGTCAGCAGCACCTTGGCCTCGCCGTGCCGCAGGATGAAGGCGATCGTCTCCGGGTCGAGCCGGAAATTGAGCGCGTTGAGCACCGCCCCGGCCATCGGCACCCCGAAATGCGCCTCGAACGCCTCCGGAATGTTGGGCGCCATCAACGCCACCGTGTCACCGCGCCCGATCCCGCGCGCGCTGAGCGCCGAGGCGAGCCGGCGGCAGCGCTCCAGGCTGTCGCGCCACGTATAGCGCCGCCCGCCATGGACTACGGACGCGCGCTCCGGGTATACCGAAGCGCTGCGCCGCAGAAACCCGATCGGCGATAACGGCACAAAGTTCGCCGGGTTCTTGTCGAGCCCGGTCTCAAAGGGATTGTTCTCGCCTGCCATATCTCCGGCCCGCTCGCTAGTGGCTGCCGCCGCCGCAGAACGCCGCTATGATGGCCGCCCGGCCGGCGGCAGGCAATGGGGAGAGGCGGCGCGGCTTGGCTTCCGACGCTGTTGCGGCATACAGTCCGTAAGACCGTGCCTTATTCGGATACCCGCAATCAGCACTTCAACCGCATTCCCGGCGCAAGCCGGGACCCACTTTTCCACAGCCGGAATGTTGCCGGCGTGGGTCCCGGCTTGCGCCGGGAATGCGGGATGGAGAACAGCGGAAATTGCTAGACCGCACGATAGCTAAACTGACCATTCCGGCGAAGCGAGGGAGGAAAGCGTGGCCGATACCAACGCGAAGATGGACCGCAATCTCGCGCTCGAAGCGGTTCGGGTGACCGAGGCGGCGGCCTTGTCCGCCTCGCGGCTGATGGGGCGGGGCGACGAGAAGGCGGCCGATCAGGCCGCGGTCGATGCGATGCGGCAAGCGCTCAACAGCCTCGCCATCGACGGCACCGTCGTCATCGGCGAGGGAGAGCGCGACGAGGCGCCAATGCTCTTTATCGGCGAGAAGGTCGGCGGCGGCCATGGGCCCCTGATCGACATCGCGCTCGACCCGCTCGAAGGCACGACGATCACCGCGAAGGCGGGGCCGAACGCGCTGGCGGTGCTGGCGATCGCCGAGAGCGGGTGCCTGCTGAATGCGCCCGACACTTATATGGAGAAGCTCGCGATCGGACCCGGCTATCCCGAGGGGACGATCGACCTCAACCGCTCGGTTGCCGACAACATCCGCGCCATCGCCGAGGCGAAGGGCGTCGAACCCGGGGAGATTACCGCCTGCGTGCTCGACCGGCCGCGGCACGAGGCGCTCATCGCCGAGTTGCGCGCGCTCGGTTGCGGAGTGCGGCTGATCCCCGACGGCGACGTCGCCGGCGTGATCGCGAC
>DASUKH010000128.1:0-7016 GCA_036278835.1 Allostellaceae bacterium | reverse complement strand
GACGCGCTCGACCTACGGCAAGGCGGGCGACACGCTGCGCCTCGAAATCGACCCGAAATCGCATCCGGCCTGGACCGGCGGGCAGCACCGCCTGCTCGACACCGGCGGCCAGCTGGCGCGCTTCAACAAGCGGTTCCAGGGCTTCGGCCGAAAGCAGTAGGGCTGCTGCCCGAACGTAACCCGTTTTTGGCTTGGGCAGGTTGCACGTTTCGATCGCACACGAGCGCTGAGCCTTCGGCCAGCCGGTGCGGTCCATATCTCCGGAATAGTGATGCCGGGCAGCCCTGGGCCGCCCGGCATCCGCATGCGCGGTTCGCCGTTCTTGAATCAATTGATCGTGATGCGCCTGGGCATCGCGTCCTGCGCCTTCTTAAGCACCAGCCGCAAGACGCCGTCGGCGAGTTCGGCGCTGATCCGCTGCTGATCGAGACTCCTTGAGAGCGTGAATGCCCGCGCAAAATGGCCGACATTGTACTCGGTGTAGAGCGGCTCCAGACCCTGGTAATTCCCGTAATCGATGCGGGCTTCAACCCGCAGCGTGTCGTTTTCCAGATTGATCTCGACGTTTTCCCGCGTGACTCCCGGGATCTCCATCGCCAGGATCAATGCATCCTCGGTCTCGAAAATGTCCGTGTTCGGGATGAAATACCGAGAGGGAAACGTCTTTTCCTCTTTCGACACGAGTTCCTTCTTTTCCTGCACTTCGAGGGCTTGTGACGTAGCCATGACTCCCTCCTATGCTGAGATGATCAGAGCGGCCAGTCAGCTGATCACGATCGATTTCGGCTTGTCGTGCTCGGCGCGCGGCAGGAAGAGCGCGAGAATGCCGTCGCGGCATTCGGCATGAGCCTTCTCGGGGTCGACCTCCAGCGGCAGAGTGATTGCACGATCGAACTTGCCGGCAAGGCGTTCTCTGCGATGGACGCTGGCGTACTCGCCGTACGGCACCGATTTCGTGCCGGCGATGCGGACCGTGTTGCCTTTGATCTGAACCTGCAGGTCCTCTTTGCGGACCCCCGGAACCTCTGTGATGATGATGACATCATCGCCCTTGCGGAACACATTAAGCGGCGGATACGCGCCGCCGGCGCTGGGGCCGGCATCGAGCCAGCCGCTGGAGCGGGACGAGTCAAGCATTTGCTGGAACTGAGACAAAGCATCGAACGCATCCGGTAACGTCATTGCCATAGCTGATCCTCCTATCTCGCTGCTCGCCCGAGCCGGTTCGGTTGCCGGCTCGCCGCCGAGAAGCCGCCTGTGCGACCAGCCCGGCGGACGCGGATGCAGACCGCGGCGCCCGTGGCGGAATTACAGGCCGGGATAAACGCGCGGCCAGCCGGTGAGAGCCTCGACGCGCCCGCGCGGCTCGGCGCCTGCGCCGTCCTGGCGCATCGCGGGGCGGCAAGGCTCGCGATCGGTCGGCAACGGCGGCTCGGCAGCCGTCATTTGGGTCAGGGATGTGGGAGATGGGGCCGCTATCTGATTGACGGTCATTGCCACGCCCTCCGATGAGCAACATGGGAACAGTCGTCGCCAAGCCCGTTAATCGGCGCCTGGCGGCAACGATCTAGGTTCACGGATGGCGGGTTCAAGAGGTTTTTTGGCACTCTTCTGCAGAGAGTGCTGACGGACCACTTGAACCCCTCGGCGCGGCTTCCATCTTATCGTCCGTGCGACCGCCCATTGGGGATCGCACGTGGCAAATGGCTCCCGGCCTTTCGGGCGGGCGCCGATCCCATGTTGCTCACTGAGGATATGGTCCATGGATCGCTTCGATTTCTCTCCGCTGTTCCGTTCGACGATTGGTTTCGACCGGCTCGCGCGGATCGCCGATGCCGCGACGCGCGTCGACAACACCGCCCTCTCCTACCCGCCCTACAACATCGAGAAGACCGGCGAGGACGCCTACCGCCTGACGATGGCTGTGGCCGGATTCGGGCAGGACGAGCTCGACATCACGGTGCACGAAAACACCCTGATCGTGACCGGCAAGGGCCACAAGGATGACGAGAACGGCCGCTACCTGCACCGCGGCATCGCCCGCCGCGCCTTCGAGCGCCGCTTCAGCCTTGCCGAGCACCTGAAGGTGACCGGCGCCAGCCTCGACAATGGCTTGCTGCACGTCGAGCTGGTGCGCGAGGTGCCGGAGGCGATGAAGCCGCGCCAGATCAAGATTGAGGGCGCGCCGCCGGCGTCCCGGCCGCAGGTGACGGAGCAGAAGCAGGCGGCTTAACCCCGCCGACGCCGTTCCGCAGCGGACGACGCAAGCGCCCCCGGCCTCGCCGGGGGCGTTTTGTTTCGGGAGCCGGGAGAGCCTTGCCGAAACCCGCCGGACTTGCGAAGCTCGCCAGTCGGCAGCCCGGCCGGCAGAGCCGGCAAGCGGACCGCCGCGAGAATGCGAGACAAGCGGGGTGCGCCATGACGGCAAACGGCAACGGCAATCGCCAATCCTATCTCTATCTGGGCCTCGCCGGCGAGACCGGCCGCGGGCGGGAGGTGCATTCCGGCCTGTTCCGCCTCGCCGATGGCAGCGGCGAGTGGCAGAGAACAGAGCGCGGCCTGCCCGAGATGCCGGCGGTGCGCGCCTTGGCGGTCCATCCGAGCGATCCCGCGGTGATCTATGCCGGCACCCAGTCCGGGGTGTATCGCAGCGGCGATCACGGCGACCATTGGGACAAGGTCGCAATGCCCGATCACGGCCTGCCGGTGTGGTCGATCCTGTTCCACCCGCACGACCCGGATACGATCCTCGCCGGCTGCGAGAATTGCGAAATCTACCGCAGCGACGATGGCGGCGAGCACTGGACCCGCCTGCCGGTCAGCGTGCGCTTCCCCGAGATCACCACGGCGCCCGGCGCCAACCCCGCGAAGCGCGTCTTGATGCTCGATGCCAGCGCCGCCGAGCCGGATCATCTCTACGGCGCGGTCGAGGTCGGCGGCACGATCCGCTCGACCGATGGCGGCGAGCATTGGGAGAACCTCAGCCACGGCCAGTACCTGAACGACGATACGGTCGATGTGCACGGCGTTCTCGCGAGCCGCTGGCGGCCCGGCACCGTCTATGCCATCGCCCGCGCCGGCATGTTCCACAGTGCCGATGGCGGCGACCACTGGCGCACGGTGCCCTTGGAGCCGCTCAACGCCAAGGGGCAGATCTATTGCCGCGACAACCGCGAGGTGCCGGGCAACCCGCGCCACCTGTGGGTCGCTGCCGGCGGCGGCTTCCAGAGCGATGTCGGGGTGCTGCTGAAGAGCCGCGATGGCGGCGACAGCTGGGCTCGCGTCGATCTCGGGGCCAAGGTGCCGCACACGATGTTCGCCTTGGCTTTCGACGAGCGCCGGCCGGCGCTGATGTCGTGCGCAACCAACGGCGGCGAGGTTTACACCAGCCGGGATGGCGGCGAGAGCTGGAACGCCGAGCCGCCGCCGCCGGGCGGCAGTCAGGTCTATGCCCTGGCCCGCGGGTGAGGACGAAGCCGCCGCCGTTCGCGGCGCGGCGGTGCTCCAGCCGCCGCTGCGGCTCGTCCCGCCGAGCCTCGA
The DNA here is from genome assembly GCA_036278835.1 of Allostellaceae bacterium. Taxonomy (GTDB): domain Bacteria; phylum Pseudomonadota; class Alphaproteobacteria; order ATCC43930; family CGMCC-115725; genus DATARH01. The sequence continues at coordinate 3,476 of DASUKH010000128.1, read as the reverse complement.
CCGGCTGCCGCAATACGAGGCGGCACTGGCCGCCGGCTGGTCACCGGACACCGAGCGCGACGTCAGCGCCGAGCAGCTGCGCTGGGCGCGGCGCGATCCGCGCGGGTTCCTCGTCGAACTGACCCGCCAGAAGGGCACGATCCTGACGGCCGCGGGGCAGACCGTGTCGCGGCTGCCGTCGCGCCTCTTTTGGATCGACGACGATGAATTCTGCGGCGTCGCCAATCTGCGCTTCACCCCCGGCAGCGAGGCCTTGCCGCCGCATGTCTCGGGGCATATCGGCTATGCCGTGGTGCCGTGGAAGCAGCGACGGGGCTATGCGACGCGGGCGCTCGCCCTCTTGCTGCCGGTGGCGCGCGAGGTCGGCCTCCGGCGGGTCGAGGTGACCTGCGACGACGACAACGAAGCCTCGCGCCGGGTCATCCTGAGGAACGGCGGCATGCCGGCCGGCAGCCGGATCGAGGCGGGCGGCAAACGCAAGCTGGTGTTTTATATCGAGCTGGCGGGGACGGGGTGAGCCGCGCCCGCGCCATGCCGCCGCCCCATTTACGCATTCCCGGCGAAAGCCGGGACCCAGTTATCGACTGACGGGCTGCGGAAATGTGGGTCCCGGCTTTCGCCGGGAATGCGGCTGGAGGTGGGGGCCGGGCCCGGTGCCGGCTTGACGGTCTCGTCATCGCGGCAAAGGATGGCGGCATGACTGGCGATCCCGCGACCCCCTACGAGGCGCCGCATCTGGCGCGCAGCGCGGCGAATTTCGCGGCGTTGACGCCGCTCAATTTCCTGGCGCGGGCGGCCGCGGTATATCCCGACAAAACTGCGGTGATCGAGCCGGCGGCAGCCGGTGGAAGCGAGCGGCGGTTCACCTATCGCCAGTTTTACGAGCGCTGCCGCCGCTTTGCGGATGCGCTGCGGCGGCGCGGCATCCGGCCGGGCGAGACGGTCGCGGTGCTGGCGCCGAATGTGCCGGCCTTGCTCGAAGCGCATTATGCGGTGCCGATGGCCGGCGCGGTGCTGAACGCGCTCAACTACCGGCTCGACGCGCGCGCCATCGCCTTCATCCTCGACCACGGCGACGCCCGGATGCTTATCGCCGACCATGAGTTCGCCGGGCTGGCGCGCGATGCGGTGGCGCTGCTCGACCGCGACCTGCCGGTCGTCGAGATCGCCGGCGCGCCGGACGGTCCGGCCCTCGGCGGCACCGAGTACGAGGCGTTCCTGGCCGAGGGCGATCCGGAAGCCGCCTGGACGCCGCCGGCGGACGAATGGGCGGCGATCGCGCTCAACTATACCTCGGGCACCACCGGCAACCCGAAAGGGGTCGTCTATCACCATCGCGGCGCGTTTTTGAACGCGATCGGCAATGCGATCACCTTCGGCCTCGACCGGCACTCGGTCTATCTATGGACCCTGCCGATGTTTCACTGCAACGGCTGGACCTATACTTGGGGCGTGACCGCGGTGGCCGGCACCCATGTCTGCCTGCGCCGGGTCGAGCCGGCGCCGATCTTCGCGGCGATCGCCGATTACAAGGTGACACATCTCTGCGGCGCGCCGATCGTGCTCAACATGCTGGCGCACGCGCCGGCCGCGGCGCGGCGGCCCTTCGACCATGCCGTCGAGGCGGCGACCGGCGGTGCGGCGCCGCCCTCGGCGGTGATCGAGGCGATGGAGCGGATGGGATTCCGGGTCACCCATCTCTATGGCCTGACCGAGAGCTACGGCCCCTCCACCGTCTGTGCCTTTCAGGAAGAGTGGGACGCGCTGCCGCTCGGCGAGCGGGCCGCTCGCATGGCGCGCCAGGGGGTCGGCTACCTGACCCTCGACGCACAGCGGGTTGCCGACCCGGCGACGATGAACGACGTGCCGGCCGACGGCGCGACGATCGGCGAATTGCTGCTGCGCAGCAACACGGTCATGAAAGGCTATCTGAAAAACCGGACGGCGAGCGACGAGGCCTTCGCCGGCGGCTGGTTCCACACCGGCGACCTCGCGGTGATGCACCCGGACGGTTATGCCGAGATCAAGGACCGCTCGAAGGACATCATCATTTCCGGCGGCGAGAACATCTCGTCCATCGAGGTCGAAGAAATGCTGTACCGCCATCCACAGGTCATGGAGGCGGCGGTGGTCGCCCGCCCGGACAAGGCATGGGGCGAGGCGCCGTGCGCCTTCGTCACCTTGAAACCCGATGCCGACGCCGTCGACGCCGCCGACATCATCGCCTTCTGCCGCGCCAACCTCGCGCATTTCAAGGCACCGAAGACCGTGGTCTTCGGCCCGCTGCCAAAGACTTCGACCGGCAAAATCCAGAAATACGCCCTGCGCGAGCGCGCAAAGGAGATCGCGGACTGAGGTTCCGGGGGATTCCCGGCCTTGCCACGCCCGCCAAATCCGCTTTCCCGGCGCACGCCGGGGTGACGCGTCAGATCGGGAGAAAACGATGCCCTTACTGTACGAAAAGCGCGGTCAGGTCGCCATCCTGACGCTGTCGCGGCCGCAGGCGCGGAACGCCTGGGGAGAGGATTACAATGCGGCGCTCCTCGAGATGCTGCCGCGGCTGGAGGACGACGGCGACGTGCGCGCGGTGATCCTGACCGGCGACGAGGCAGGCGGCGCTTTCAGCGCCGGGGCGGACCTCAAAAACCCGAAAACCCATACCAGCGATTCGATCGCCGACGCGATCGAGGCCCTGCCGAAGCGGCGGCGGCAACAGGCGATGAACCTGCTCGCCGATTTCGCGAAGCCGCTCGTCGCCGCGGTCAATGGCTATGCGGTCGGCATCGGCTGCATCGTCACCTATTGCTGCGACCTGATCGTCGCCTCAGAGAAGGCGGAGTGGCGGCTCCCCCAGGTCGGGCTCGGCATATTGCCGGCGCAGGGCGGCACGGTTCGGCTCGCGCGCTGGGTCGGCCGCGGTCACGCGATGAAAGTGGCGATGGGCTTTCCGTTGAAGGCCGAGGAGGCTTACCGCATCGGCCTTGCGCAATGGCTGGTGCCGCCGGGCGAATTGATGGCGAAGGCGATGGAAGTCGCCGGGCATGTCGCGGCTCTGCCGCCTCTGGCCGCCCGGCTCGCCAAGGAATCGGTCGCGTTCGGCATGGATTCGACCTTGCGCGAGACCGCCAACGCCGACCTCTACCGCTTCATGGCGCTCGAATTGACCGAGGACAAGAAGGAGGCCCACCAGGCCTGGCGCGAACGCCGCCGGCCGGTGACCAAGGGCCGCTGAGCGCCCGCTGCTTCGCTTCGCTGCGCTCGCAGTGACCCCGTGAGGCTGTCATTGCGAGGAGCGAAGCGACGAAGCAATCCCGGCCACGCGCCTCACCCGAACTGTGCGACCACTGGCGCCAGGAACCCGCGCAGGACCGGCTCCCATTTGCGGTATTCGGGGCCGCTCGACGAGTGGCCGAGATCGCTGTCGATCTCGAAATAGCGCGCCTCGACCCCGGCCGCGCGCAACGCCGCGATCACGT
>DASUKH010000127.1:0-6362 GCA_036278835.1 Allostellaceae bacterium | reverse complement strand
CATGATCCACGTCACCGCCATCATTACTGCCAAACCCGGCAAGCGCGAGGAAGTGCTGGCGCATTTCCGCGCCAACATGGCGGCGGTGCATGCCGAACAGGGCTGCATCGAGTACGGCCCGGCAATCGACGCCGAGGGCGGTCCCGGCGCCAAATACGGGGCCGACACCTTTGTCGTGATCGAGAAATGGGAAAGCCTCGACGCGCTCAAGGCGCATGCCGCCTCGCCGCATATGCAGGCCTACGGGGCCAAGACCCGCGATCTGCTGGCCAATCGCGAGATTCACGTGCTGTCGCCCGCCGCCTGAACGGGAGCCGGCGCGTGGCCACCCTCGTCACCGGGGCTGCCGGCTTCATCGGCTACGCGCTGGCCGAGCGGCTGCTCGCTGAAGGTGTCGAGGTCGTCGGGGTGGACAATCTGTCGCCCTATTACGACGTGTCGTTGAAGGAGGCGCGGCTGGCGCGGTTGCGGCGCCACGCCGGGTTCCGCTTCGAGCGGCTCGATCTGGCCGACCGCGAGGGAACGGCGCGGCTCTTCGCCGGGCCGCGCTTCGCGACGATCATCCATCTCGCCGCGCAGGCCGGAGTGCGCTATTCGCTCGAACAGCCGCTCGCCTATGTCGATGCCAACCTCGTCGGGTTCGGCCACATTCTCGAAGGGGCGCGGGCGCAGCGGCCGGACCACCTGCTGTTCGCCTCGTCGAGTTCGGTCTATGGCGGACGGCGGCAGCTGCCGTTCCGCGAGACCGACCGGGTCGATTTCCCGCTGACGCTCTACGGCGCGACCAAGAAGGCGAACGAGCTGGCGGCGCACAGCTACGCCCATCTGTTCGGGCTGCCGTGCACCGGGCTGCGCTTTTTTACCGTATATGGGCCGTGGGGGCGGCCCGACATGGCGCTCTTCAAGTTCACCCGCTGCATGCTCGCGGGCGCGCCGGTCCCGGTCTACAACCACGGCCGGATGGTGCGCGATTTCACCTATGTCGACGATGTCGTCGAGGCGATCGTGCGCCTCATTCCACTGCCGCCGCGAGCCGGCGACGAGCGCGACGCGGCCGGCGAGAGCCTGACCGAGGCACCCTACCGAATCTTCAATATCGGCAACGGCCGACCTGTCGAACTGCTCGATTTCGTGCGCGCCATCGAAGCGAGCCTCGGCCGCAAGGCGCGGCTCGAACCCCTGCCGCTCCAGCCCGGCGACATCGAGGCGACAATGGCCGATGTCAGCCGCCTCGAAGCCGTCACCGGCTTCCGCCCGCAGGTCACGGTCGCAGAGGGCGTGCCGCGGTTTGTCGAGTGGTACCGCGGGTATTATGGCGCCCGTCAACCCGTGTAATCGGCTTAAGCCACTGAATAAGGCCGCTTTCCCGGCGAAAGCCGGGACCCACCGGGCAGCAACCCGAACGCCGATCAGTGGGTCCCGGCTTTCGCCGGGACAGCGGTTTTTGAGAGCTTTCGGGTATCAGCCGTTAAGGCGCCAGTGCAGCTTCTCGCCGGCGCGGAACGGGACGAGGGCGGTATCGCCGGCGCCGACCCGCTCTGGGACGGTCCATTCCTCGTGGCGCAAGGTCGCTTGCGCCTCGTTGACCGGCAGACGGTAGAAGGCGGGGCCGTTCAGCGAGGCGAACGCTTCGAGGCGGTCGAGCGCGCCTTCCTCCTCGAATACTTCGGCGTAGATTTCGAGGGCGGCCGGGGCGCTGAAGATGCCGGCGCAGCCGCACGCGGTTTCCTTGGTCGGCAGGGCGTGCGGCGCGCTGTCGGTGCCGAGGAAGAAGGCGGGTCTGCCCGAGGTCGCGGCGCGGCGCAGCGCCTGCCGGTGTTTTTCGCGCTTGGCGATCGGCAGGCAATAGAGATGCGGGCGGATCCCGCCGGCGAAGATCGCATTACGATTGATGACGAGGTGATGGGCGGTGATCGTCGCCGCCAGGTTGCCGCCGCCGCTCTCGACATAGGCCACCGCCTCGGCGGTCGTGATGTGTTCGAGCACGGTGCGCAGCTCGGGCAGGCGGCGGCGCAGCGGGTCGAGCACCCGGTCGATGAACACGGCCTCGCGATCGAAAATGTCGATGGCGGGGTCGGTCGCCTCACCGTGGATGCAGAGGGGCATGCCGAGCCGCGCCATCCGCTCCAGCACCGGCATGACTCGCTCAATATTGGTGACGCCGTGCGCCGAATGGGTCGTCGCGTGCGCCGGGTAGAGCTTGACCGCGGCGAAGACGCCCTCCGCAAAGCCGCGCGCCACCTCCTCGGGATCGCTATGGTCGGTCAGGTAGCACGTCATCAGCGGTGTGAAGGCCGCCTCGGCCGGGAGCGCCGCCACGATGCGCGCACGGTAGGCCGAGGCCGCGGTGACGTCGGTGACCGGCGGCACCAGGTTCGGCATGACGATCGCGCGGGCGAACTGGCGGGCGGTAAACGGCAGCACGGTACGCAGCATCGCGCCGTCGCGGAAATGCACATGCCAGTCGTCCGGCCGCCGCAATGTGATCGTGTCGGGAGCGTTCATGATCGCACTGTAGGCGTCGGGTTTCGGCCGGTCCACCGAGCAACAGGCCGAGGTTCTGCGCAATGGCCGCCGCGACCAGTCATATTGACGCTCGCAAAGCCGCCGCTTACCTAGGCCGCATGGCCGTGTTACCGATCATCACCGCACCCGATCCGCGCCTCAAGGTCAAGGCGAAGGCGGTGGCGCAGGTCGACGCCAAGGTGCGCCGGCTGATGGACAATATGGTCGAGACGATGTATCGCGCGGTCGGGATCGGGCTGGCCGCGCCGCAGGTCGGCGTGGCGCAGCGGGTGCTGGTCGTCGATGTCGCGCGCGAGGGCGAGGACCCGCGGCCGTTGCGCATCGCCAACCCCGAAATCCTGTGGCGGTCCGACAACCTGATCGTGGCCAATGAGGGGTGCCTGTCGCTGCCCGAGCATTATGCCGATGTCGAGCGGCCGGCCCAGATCCGCCTGCGTTATCTCGACCACGAAAACGAGATTCGCGAGTTGGAGGCCGGCGGCCTCCTCGCCACCTGCCTGCAGCACGAGATCGATCACCTCGACGGCGTCCTGTTCGTCGATCGCATCTCCGCGCTGAAACGCGGCATGATCCTGCGCAAGCTAGCCAAGGCGAAACGCGGCCGCGCCGTTGCCGCCGCGCAGTGAGTCGGTGGCGACGCCGCTTGACCTCGTCTTTATGGGGACGCCGGAATTCGCCGCGACGATCCTCGCGGCATTGACCGGCGCCGGCCACAATCTCTGCGCGGTCTATACGCAGCCGCCGCGTCCGGCCGGCCGCGGCCACCGCCTGCTCCCCTCGCCGGTGCATGAACTGGCGGCGCGGCACGGCATCCCGGTGCGAACGCCGGCGACGTTGCGCGACCCGGCGGCGCAGGTGGAATTCGCGGCGATTCCCGCCGTTGCCGTGGTGGTCGCCGCCTATGGCCTGATCCTGCCGGCGCTGGTGCTGCGGGCGCCGCGACTTGGCTGTTTTAACGTCCATGCTTCGCTGCTGCCGCGCTGGCGCGGCGCGGCGCCGATCCCGCGCGCGATCCTCGCCGGCGACCCCGAGAGCGGGGTGACGATTATGCAAATGGACGAGGGACTCGATACCGGGCCGATCCTGTTGCAGGAGGCAGTGCCGATCGGCTCCGAAACCACATCGGGCGCGCTGTCGGCGCAACTGGCGGCGCGCGGCGCTGCGCTGATGCTGACGACGCTCGACGCCGCCGCACGCGGCGCCCTTGCGCCGCGGCCGCAGCCGGCCGAAGGCGTCACCTACGCCGCCAAGCTGCGGCGCGAGGAGGCGCGGCTCGACTGGCGCCGCCCGGCCGAATTTCTCGAGCGCCAGGTGCGCGCCTTTGACCCGTGGCCCGGCGCCTGGTTCGAGGGGCGCGAAGAGCGGCTGCGCGTGCTCGCCGCCGAAGCATTGTCGGATGGCGGGCCGGCGATGCCGGGGACGGTGCTCGACGAGCATCTGACGATCGCCTGCGGCGAGGGTGCGCTGCGCCCGCTTCGCGTGCAGCGGGCCGGCCGCGCCGCGCTCGACGCGGCCGATTTTCTGCGCGGCTTCGCGCTGCCGCCGGGAACGGTGCTGCCATGCCCCGCTACAAGCTGACGATCGAATATTGCGGGACCGGTTTTGTCGGCTGGCAGCGACAGCCGAACGGGCTGTCGATCCAGGAGGCATTGGAGACCGCGATCGGTCGCTTCGCCGGCGGTCGGGTCACGGTGTTCGGGGCGGGCCGCACCGATGCCGGGGTGCATGCGCTGGCGCAGGTCGCGCACGCCGATCTTGCCCGCGCGATGCCGTCCGACGAAATCCGCGGCGCCGTCAACTTCCACCTGCGGCCGCATGCGATCAGCGTCTTGCGGGTCGAGCCGGTATCAGCTGATTTCGATGCACGGCTGTCGGCGATCGGGCGGCATTATGTCTACCGTATCCTCAACCGCCGGGCGCCGCCGGCGCTGGAGCGCGGTCGGGTCTGGCACGTCGCGCCGCCGCTCGATCTGGCTGCGATGCGCGCGGGCGCCGATCACCTTATCGGCCACCACGATTTCTCGACCTTCCGCGACTCGCTGTGCCAGGCGCGGTCGCCGGTAAAAACGCTCGATGCGCTCGACCTCGTGCGCGACGGCGAGGAAATTCGCATCGCGGCGCAGGCCCGCTCGTTCCTGCACCATCAGGTCCGTAATATCGTCGGCACCTTGAAGCTGGTCGGGACCGGGCGCTGGCGGCCCGACGACGTGGCGCATGCGCTCGCCGCCCGCGACCGCCGTGCCGGCGGCCCGACCGCGCCGGCGGAGGGGCTGGCGCTGGTCGGTGTGCGCTACGACTCCCTCGCGACCGACGGCACCCCCTGATCCGACGCCCCGCTTTGCCGTTGCGGACGCAAGCGGTTTCCCGCCACACTCGCCGGGATCGAACGCGAGGAGGCGGGGATGGGCAGGCTGGACGGAAAAGTCGCGCTGGTCACCGGGTCGGGGCGCAATATCGGCCGTACGACGGTGCTGCGGCTGGCCGGGGAGGGGGCGCATGTCATTGTCAACGCCCGGCAGAACGAGTCCGAGGCCGAGGCGGTCGCGCAGGAAGCCCGCGCACTCGGGGTCAAGGCGCTCGCGGTCATCGCCGATGTCGGGCGGCGCGATCAGGTAGAGGCCCTGGCGCAGCGGGCGCTCTCGGAATTCGGCCGGGTCGATATCCTGATCAACAACGCCGCGATCCGGCCGCACAAACCCTTTGCCGAGGTGACCGACGCGGATTGGGAGGCGGTGCGCGGGGTCGTGCTCGACGCCGGCTTCTATCTGACGCGGGCGCTGGTCGGGCCGATGGTCCAAAACCGCTATGGCCGCATCCTGTTTTTCGTCGGCGACGGCGCCTATTCCGGTCGCGGCAGCGGGCGCGCCCATATCTCGGCGGCGAAGATGGGGCTGATCGGCCTCGCCCGCGGCCTCGCCTCGGAATTCGCGCCGCACAATATCCGGGTCAACGTCGTCTCGCCCGGCAGCATCGATACCCGCCGCGACAATCCCGAATGGTACGGCGGCCGGCCGCCCGACGCCGCCGGCATTCCCCTCGGCCGCCAGGGAACCGTCGATGAGATCGCCGCCACCTGCCTGTTCCTGATCACCGAGGACGGCGGCTTCATCACCGGCCAGACGATCCACGTCAACGGCGGCGCGGCGTATTACTGACGTGACGGACGGGGAACAGGATCGGCCCGTCGGGCAATGCCTCGCCGCGCTGTTCGACCATCTCGGCATCGCACGGGCGCATATTGCCGGGCGCAGCCTGCCGGATGTGCGAGGCCTCATTGCGGAACACCCGGACCGCGTCGCGTCGTTGGCGCTGTTGTGCCCGATGGCGCTCGATACCGGGATGCTGGCGCCGCTCGGCGGGCGGCTGCTGATCGTCAGCGGCGACGAGGGGCTGGGCGGCCGCCGCATCCGGGCATTGCTGCCCGAATTGCCCGAGGCCGCAGCAGCGGTGCTCGGCGGCTATGAGGGGCTGACCTGGTCCGATCTCGCGGCCGATCGCGGCGATGCGATCCTCGCGGCGCTCGATGCGTTCATCGCCCGTCAGGACAGGGTGCAGCCGGCGGAATTGGCGGAGGGGGAGGGCGAAGTCGCCGGCATCTCGTATCGAGTGCGCGGCGCCGGGCCGCCCCTGGTGCTGTTGCCGCTCGACCTGTCGCCAGGGCAATGGGAGCCGCTCATTCCCGCATTGGCGGCCCGCTTCTGCACGATCACACTCGGCGGCGCCTTGCTCGGCAGCGTCGCCAGCCTCGAGGAGCGCGGCCGCTCCGGCTACATGGCGATCGTGCGGGCGCTGCTCGATGCGCTGGCGATCCGGCCGGGCGACAGCGTGCTCGAAGT
>DASUKH010000126.1:0-11765 GCA_036278835.1 Allostellaceae bacterium | reverse complement strand
CAGGAGCGGATGGCGCAAATGGTAGAGCACGCCAAGGAACAGGACGAGATCGAAGCGCTCGGCCAGCGCGCCGACGTCGTACACGGAGAGCTGCGCGAACTCGATGTCGAGACCGCTGATTTCGGCGGCAAATCGCGCCTGGCGGAGATAGCCCTCATCGTGGTCGATGCCGAGCACCCGGAGGGCGCCGCGTCGCTTCATTTCGAGGGCGTAGAACCCGGCATTGCAGCCGATGTCGAGAACGGTACGGCCGCTGAGGTCGGCGGGGATCGCGTGCGCGAAGCGGCGCCATTTGACCGCCGGGTAGTCGCCAAGGAAATGCCCGGGCGCGGTCCTGACCCCGCCGAGATCGAGATTGTGAAACCAGGGCCCCAGCGCCTCGACCTCGCGCCGGATGCGGTCGGCGGAAGACCATGCCGTCACCGCCGCCTCGCCGCCGCGTTCAGCGGCGCCACCCGATGCGCATCGCCCTGCCCGGCGAGGAGGCGCATCGCCTCGCGGTAGCCGCCCAAGGTGCCGACATCGACATAGGCTTGGCCCGCCGGCACCGCGACCGCCTCGCCGCCATCTGCCAGCCAGGCATTGACCAGCGTCCCGATATATTCGTCCGCCTCGCCGCGCGCCTGCCACAGCCGGGCGAGGTCGTGAAGCACCGCGCCAGGCATGCGGAAGGCGCCCCATACCCAGTTCGAGCGGGCGCCCTCGCGCTTCACCTCGATCTCGCGCACCCGGCCGGCCGGGTCCGAGACAACCGCGTCAAACAATTCCGGCCGCGCGACCGGGAAGGTCAGAAAGGCCAGCCGGTCATCCGGCAGACGCGCGAAGGCGTCTTCCGGCAACCAGATCGTGTCTGGCAGCCCGACCAGCACCGACTCTTGCGCCTCGATCAGCGGCAGGGCGCGGAAGATCGCGTCGCACAATCCCTTCGGCTCCGGCTGTACCGCATAGACGATCGCCGCACGGCGATCGGCCCGACTGCCGATCTCGCCGCCGAAATATTGCAGGATGTCGAATTTCCACCGCGAGATGACAAAGCAGATTTTGTCGGCGCCGGCCTCTAGCATGCGGTCGATCAGGTATTCGCCGACCGCGCGCGGCCGCTCGGTATCGCCGTCGAAGCGGCTGCCGACGGGCAGCAACTCCTTCGAGAAGGCGAGCGGCTGGATGCGGGTGCCGTTGCCGGCGGCGGGAATGATCCCCCACATGCTCACGCCTCCGTATGGTTCTTTTCGTCATTCCGGCGAAGGCCGGAATCCATGGCTCCGATATCCGGTTGGTTGAGCCGTGGGTCCCGGCCTTCGCCGGGATGACGGTTTGGGTTGGAAATGAGTTCCACCAGTTCGGCGGCGCGCCGCTCGGCGGTGTGGTCGGCGAGCGCACGTTCGCGCGCCGCGGCGCCGATCCGCGTCAGTTCGGCATCGCTCAGATCGAGCGCCGCCAGCACATCCTCGGTCGAGCGCACGACCAGGATCTCGTTCCCCGGCTCGAAGAACGACGGCAGCCCTTCCCACCAATCGCTGAGGACGGGAGCGGCGCAGGAAGCCGCCTCGAACAGCCGCCCCGACGGGCACCAGCCGCTCTCGGCCATCGAGCGGCGGGTTACGTTGAGGGTGGCGCGCGCCGCGGCGTAGAATTGCGGGTGGTAGGACGGCGCCACGTGCCGCCAGAAGAAGATGTTGTCGGACCATGCGAAATCGGCCGGATACAACGCGCCGCCGATTATGAAGCGGCGATCCGGCCGCCGGCGTGCCGGCTCGAGCATCAGGGCAGCGAGCTTGTCCTGGCGGTCTTCGGCATAGGTGCCGAGATAGGACAGCGCTGCGCGCGGCTCGCCGGGCGGCGGCGCCGGCCGGTACTGCGCGATATCGACGCTGCCGTAGAGCGGCGCGACAGACCGGGCGCCGAGCCGCTCGCGCAACGCCGTCAGCGCGGCGCCGCCGGTATAGCTCAGCGCGAGGTCGAACGACGCAAGGCCGCGCGGCCCGATCGCCTCGACCGGCTCGCCCTGCGCCAGCCGCGCCAGCGTCACCGGCGTGTCGAGGTCGTAAAAGACGTGCAATGCCGGCGCTTCGAGCACCAGTTCGGTCGCGGCAATCCCATCGGGGCAATACGAGGTCACGATCGCCGCCTCGGCATCGCGCAATTCGCGGCGCGCCGCGGGCAGGATCGTATTCCATTCGTCATAAAGAACCAGCCGGCCGCCGTCGATCTCGCGGAGGTCCCGGTGCTGGGCGTACCATGGCACGTCGCGCTCGAAAAACACGACAAGATGGCCCTGCGCGCCGAGCGCCCGGATCAAGGCCCGCCACAGGACGGCATGCCCGTTGCCCCACGCCGAACTGACCGATAACCCGAAGACGACGATCTTCATTGCGGCGGCACCGCTTCCAGCCGCCGCGGCGGGTCGCCCCCGGCCTCCTCGCTCGAAAACGCCGGCCGTGCCGCATTGTTGCCGGCGCAGGCCGGCGCGGCCGCCTCCTCGACGTAGCGCTCCAGCAGGGCGGCGCGGTGCGCCGCCGTATGGTTTGCGAGCACGTGCCGTCGCGCGCGCCCGGCCAGTGCGAGCCGTTCGACTTCTGGCGTTTCGCGCAGCAGCCGCAGCACGTCGCCGCCGTCGCGGGCGACCAGGATTTCGCTGCCCGGTGCGAAGATCGTTGCCAGCCCCGGCCACCAATCGGTGATGATCGGGACGCCGCACGCCGCCGCCTCGAACAGACGAACGCTCGGCGAATAGCCGAGCCGCACCATGTCCGCACGGGTGAGGTTGAGGGTGAAATGCTGTCGCCCGTAAAACCGGGCGTGGCCGTCGGGGCCGACATGCTCGATCCGCTCGACATTGCCCGGCCAGCGCAGTTCGGGCGGGTAGAGCGGCCCGGCGACGGCAAATCGTGCGTCAGGCGAATGCCGCGCCGGTTCGCAGAGCAGCGCATCGAGCTTCGGCTGGCGGTCGCTGCTGTAGGTCCCGAGATAACCGAGCGCCCAGCGCGGCTCGGCGGCGACCGGTTGGTGCCGGTCGGGATCGACCGCGCAATAAAGCGCGCGGGCGGCGCGCGCGCCGTAGCGGCTCTCGATCAGGTTCAGAGCGGGGCCGCCGGTGAACGACAGGTACAGGTCGAAGCGCGGGATCGCCGCTCTGTCGAGATAGGCGCAATTCCCCTGGGCGAGCGCCGCGAGGGTCACCGGCGTGTCGATGTCATAAAACGCAACGAGACCGGTCGACACCTCGCGCACCCAGGCGGCGACGGCGATCGCGTCCGGCACATAGGAGCCGACGACGACGAGATCGGCGTCGCGAACCTCACCCGCCCAGCGCCGCCGCAACTGGCCGATCCGGTCGTAGAGCGCGACCGTCCCGTAAGGCGGATGACGCAGGTCGCGATGGGCGCGGTACCACGGCTTGTCGCATTCGAGAAACAGGACCTCGTGGCCGCGCCGGCACAGCGCCCGCATCAGGCTGCGATAGGTCGTGGCGTGGCCGTTGCCCCACGACGAGGTGATCGACAGGCCGAGAATGATGATGCGCAGCCGCCGCGGCGGCGGGGTCAGCGCGCCGATCATGGCCGTCGCCCCGCCAGCACCCTCTCCAACAGCGCCACCCGCAATTCGTAGGTGTGTTCGGCGAGGGCGCGGAGGCGGGCACGCTCGCCGATGCGGCGCGCTTCGGCCGGATCGAGCCGGGCGAGATGGTCGGCAACCGCCGGGCCGCTGGCGGCCACCAGGATCTCCCGCGCCGGCTCGAAGAATATCTGGATGCCATCCCAGGAATCGGTGATCAGGCAGGCGCCGGCGCCGGCCGCCTCGAACACCCGGGTCGCCGGGCTGAAGCCGCAGGACGCCATGCTGTCGCGGCTGACGTTCAGCACCGCCAGGGCCGAAGCATTGAAGGTGTTGTGGTCGGCGGTATAGAGGTGGCCGACATAGCGCACATTGGCGGGCATCTTCTTGTCGTCCCAGCCGGCCCCCGCCAGCACAAACGTGCGGTCCGGCAGCTCGGCGGCAACGGCAAGGAAATACTCGTCGATGCGCCGCTCGCGGTCGGGCAGTCGGTTGGCGACAAGGCCGAGATCACAGCGAAAGCGCGGGTCGGGCGCGGCCGGATGATGGGTCGCCGGGTCGAGGCCGTTATAGATCGGCACGCACTGGCGCGCCCCCAGCCGCGTATAGCCGGCGATCACCGGCGGGCCGCCGCCATAGGTCAGCACCAGATCGTAGCGCGGGATCATCGCGCGAAACGGGTCTTCCGGGTCGGATCGGAGGCGGTCGAGGGTCGCCGGCGCATCGACATCCCAGAACGCGGCGAGCGCCCCCGGCCGCCGCATTTCCGGGATGTGCGCTTCGAGCAGGGCGTCGAACACCCCGACTCCGCTCGCCTTGACCAGCAGGTCGGCGCCGCGCGCCGCCTCGAGCGCGCCTTCGATCCCGTCCGCGCTCGCCGGATAGACCACGACCCGCGCCCAATCCGGGTCCGGGATGTCGCGGTGGCTCTGGCGGTCGAACGCATCGGGTTCGTAAAAGGCGATGCGGTGGCCGCGCGCCGCCAGCGCCTGCAAGATCCCCCGGTAATAGGTGGCGGCGCCGTTCCAATAGGCCGATACGAGGCTCGACCCGAAAAAGGCGATATCGAGGCTCATTGTGCGGCCACCGGCAACGGCGCGAGGTCGCGGCCGAGCGAGCGGCAGATCGCCAGCAATTCGTCGACACGTTGCGCGCAGCTGTGGCGCGCCCGCACCGTGGCGCGGCCGCGCGCTGCGACCGAGCGGGCGAATTCCGGATCGGATCGGAGCGCGGCGAGATGGCGGCGCATCGCCGCGCCATCGCGCGCCACGAGAAAATCGTCGCCCGGCGAAAACAGGCGCTCGCTGTCCCGCCACGGCGCCGAGACCAACGGGATGCCGCAGGCCAGGGCTTCGAAAACGCGGATTGTCGGGATACCGGGCAAGGCGCGTGCATAAGGCCGCCGCGGCACGTGCACCGTCATCGTTGCCGCAGCGAATGCCTGCGGCACCCGAAAATTCGGCAGATAACCGGCGAAGTCGATGCCCGAAGCGGCGAGCGCGGCCAGGCCCTCCGGCGGATAGCGCACTCCGTGCACGTGCGCCGCAAGACCCAGCGCGCGCACCGGCTCGATCAGAAACTCGGCGAGTTCGGCGGTGCGCTCGTCGTCGCCCCAATTGCCGATCCATACCAGATCGCGCCGGCGCGGAATTTCGGGGTGCGGATGAAAGACATGTAAGTCCGCCGCCTCGTGCCAAACGAAGACCTGTCGGCCCCAACCGCGCCGGCGATAGGCGTCGGCCAGCACCACGCCGAACGCGAGCACCGCATCGAACCCTTCGAGGGCGAAGGCGGCGAGCGCGTCGGGGTCGGTCGCCATGCGGTGATGCGTGTCGTGAAACAGCAGCAGATAGCGGCCGCCGGCCTTGCGGTGCGCGGCGATGCGGGCGACCAGCGCCTTCTCGTTCCATTCGTGCACCAGCACGAGATCCGCGCCGTCAAGCGCCCGGTCGAGGTCGAGCCGCGCCGCGTCGTAAACGACAACCGGCAGATCGGGATAGGCCGCGCGCCAGGCATCGAGCGCCGCCTCGCCCTCGGCGGCGGCGAGGTTGCGGGCGCTCCACCCGTCCGCCGGTTCATGGGCGACCGCGTCGATGCCGCGGCGATGACATTCGGCCATGACGCCGCGCAGAAAATGCGCGTTGCCGTGGTTCCAGTCGGAGCGCAGCGAGTGGCAGAACAGGACGAGCCGGGTCATCGCTCAGGCCGCCGCGCGGGCGCCGATGAGGTCCCGGTAGAGCGCGGAATAAGCGCGGGCGCTGTGCTGGAGGGAGAACCGCTGCGCGCGCCGGTGCGCTGTCGCGGCAAGGGCGCGGCGCCGCTCGTCGCAGGCAATCAGGCAGGACAGCATGCTGCGCCACGCGGCATGGTCCGCTGGCGGCGCGAACAGCGCGGCGCCATCCCAGTTCTCGCGCAGTGACGGGATGTCGGTGAGGGCCAGCGCGCACCCGGCCGCCGCCGCCTCGGCGACAGCAAGCCCGAACGGCTCATAGAGCGCCGGGGCCGCGAAGATCGCCGCCTCACCCAGCCGCCGCGCCATCTCATCGTGGCTTAGTGGCCCGAGGAAGCGGGCGCCGCATTGCCCCCACCCTGACCCTCCCCCGCTTGCGGGGGAGGGCAGGGTGGGGGTGCCGCCGCGCTCGGGATGGCTGGTCTCGCCGGCAATCTCGACCGGCCAAGCGAGGCCGCCGGCGATCTCGTCGAGCAGAGCCATGTTCTTTGCCCGATCCCACAATCTCCCGGCCGCCATCACGACCGGGCGCTTCTCGCGCGGCGCGAAGCTTGCGAGATCGATGCCGTTGGGGATGACCGAAGCCGGCGTCCGCCCGAGCGGGAAATATCGGTGCAATTGGGCGAGTGCCGCGCCGGTCGGGGCGACCAGCCGGTCGGCGGCCGCGAGACCGGCGGCGACCGCCCGGCGATAGGGCAGCCATTCCGCCGGCGCCGCGTCGCCGTGCACCGCCTGCCACCACGACAGCACGTCGGAATGCGTGACGACGAGCACCGGCAGCCCGGCCCCGATCGCGGCATGGGCGTAGCCGTTGACATGCAGCAATTCGGCGCCGTGCAGCCGGGCCAGCATTCCGAGCCAGGCGCAGCTGGCCGCCATATCCTCGTCCGCCCCCTGCATCCATTCGAGGCGGTATGGCTTGGCCTTGATGACGACATTGCCGAGGCGCGCCGCCGCCTCGACCTGCGCCGGGTTCGGCGGCGGCCCCATCACCGCCAGCACAAAGCGGAACTCCGGCATCGCGGCGCACAGGCCAAGCGCGTAATGCCACACGCCGCCGACCGCGTCGGCCGTCATCAGCACCGTGGCTCCGCCGCTCATGCCCCCAGCTCGAGTTCGTG
Organism: Allostellaceae bacterium; assembly: GCA_036278835.1. Classification (GTDB taxonomy): domain Bacteria; phylum Pseudomonadota; class Alphaproteobacteria; order ATCC43930; family CGMCC-115725; genus DATARH01. Next base: position 4,859 of record DASUKH010000126.1, on the reverse strand, counting down.
CAACCGTCGCGGCCGCGCCTCCTGGATGTCGCTGAACGCCGCATAGCGGCCGAGATACCAGTCGAGCGCGCGCTCCCACGCGTCGTCGTCCGGCAGCCCCCAGAGGAGCCCGTATTCCGGCGATCCCGGGTAGGGGAACAGTGGCACCGGCTCGTTGGCCCACACCCCTTCCCGCCGCAACGCGTCGCGCCAGCCGGCGATCTCCTCCGGGTCGTCGCCGGCGCCGGCAATCAGATTGGCCTGGACGAACGGCACGGTGCGTTTGGCATGAACCAGCCGCGCGGTCAGTTCCGCGGTCGAGAGGCGGCAATCCTTGTCGAGCCGGCCGCGGCCCGCCTCGCTGAGGCTCTCGACCCCGGCCTCGATCGACACGCACCCCGCCTGACCCAGCAGGTCGAGCATGTCCGGCCGCCACAGATCGACGCGGGTCTGCACGCCGAATTCGACCGGCCGCTCCCGCAGCGCCTCGAGCAGCTGGCGCCACGGCAGGAAAATCTCGTCGACGAAATAAACATAGGCGGCGCCCTGCGCGATCAGCCCGTCCAGCTCGTCGACAATCGTCGCGAGCGGGCGGCGGCGGTAGGCGTCGCGGAAATTATCCTTGGCACAGAACGTGCAGTGATAGGGGCAGCCGCGCGAGGCTTCGATCTCGGCGCCGGGGCCGTCCGGCGTCCGGTCGAAGCGGTGATGGTGATGCACGTGCTGCGACACGGTTTCGGCCGGCCAGCGCAAGGCTGGCAGACGCGCCATGTCGGCCGCCTGCGGCCCGCCGCGTACGCCGCCGGCGCGGGTGCACACCCCGGCGATCCCGTTCCACGCGGATTGCGGGGTGCTGGCAAGACCGACGAGGGTTTCCTCGCACTCGCCGATGGCCACCGCATCGACCCGGAGTTTGGCAAGAGTGCTGCGCGGAGTCGTCGAGCCGTGCGGCCCGACCGCCACAGTGGCTGCCCCGATGCCGGAGAGCGCCTGCAAGGTCAGCTGCGGAACCCGCAATTCGGGCGGGGCGCAGCGCCAGAACAGGTAGCTCGGCGCGGTGGTGACGACGACCATGTCGGGCGCGAAGCCGCCGACCGTGGCGGCCAGCTCAGCCAGTTCCCATCCCGCGGCCTGTGCATCGAAGATCGCCGCTTCATGCCCGGCCGCCGCCAGCAGCGCCTGCGCGTAGCCGAATTCAAGCGGCAGATGCGGCTCGCGGCAGCCGAAATAGATGCTGCCGTCGAACGACCACGGCGGGTTGACCAGGGCCAGCCTCATTGCGCGGCGGCCGCAGCCGGCTCCTTTTCGGCGAGACCGGCGGCGAGCCAGCGGTAGAGGCGTCCGATCCCCTCGCCGATGCGAACCCGCGGCTGCCAGCCGGTGGCGGCGCGGAATTTCGCGAAATCCGACACGTACCAGCGTTGATCGCCGACCCGCCAGTCGGCGAAATTGAGCGCCGGGCGCACGCCGCGCACATCCGCGATGCGGTCGATCAATTCCAGCAGGCTCAGCGTATTGTCGGGGCCGCCGCCGATATTGAAGGCTTCGCCGGCGATCGCCGGCAGGTGCCGCTCGGCGGCGAGGAACGCTTCAACGAGGTCCTCGGCATAGAGGGCGTCGCGCACCTGTTTGCCGTCGCCATAAATCGTGATCGCCCGCCCCTCCAGCGCGCGGATCATGAAATGCGCGAGCCAGCCCTGGTCCTCGGTACCGTGCTGGTGCGGCCCGTAGATGCAGCTCATGCGGAACACCGCAGCGGCGAGGCCGAAGCTGCGCGCGTAATCGAGCACGTATTGGTCGGCGCTGCCCTTAGAGCAGCCGTAGGGGCTGTGGAAACGAAGCGGCCGGCCCTCGTCGATGCCGCGGCGGGCGAGCGCCCCTTCCGGCGTGTAGCGGGTCGCGGTCTCGGCCAGGTCGATATCGCCGATCGCACCGTAAACCTTGTTGGTCGAGGTGAAGACCAGCCGTTTGCCGCCGCCGCCATGACGCAGCGCTTCGAGCAGCGTGAGGGTCCCGCCGGCGTTGGTCGCGAAATCCCGCCACGGGTCGTCGAGGCTCGTCGTCACCGCGACCTGGCCGGCGAGATGGAACACCGTGCCGGCATCGGCGACCGCCGCGCGCAGCCGCTCCGTCGAGAGCACGTCGGCGATTTCGACATCGAGGCGGCGGGCGCCGTGATGCGCCCGCAGCCAGCGCAGATTTTGCTCGGCGCCCGCCCGGCCGAGGCTGTCATAAATCAGCACCCGCCGTCCCTGGCGCAGCAGCCGGTCGGCGAGGTTGGTGCCGATGAAGCCGGCGCCGCCGGTGATCAGCACCGGCCGCCGGCGGTCCTGCTCGACCGCCGCCGCCGTCACAGCGTCAACCCACGCGCCGCCAATGCCGCGCGCGCTTCCCCGACCCGATCGATCGCGACCCGCCCGTCGAGCCAGCCGACCAGTTTTCTCAGTCCGGCCGCGAGCGGCATCTGCGGACGAAAGCCGAGCACTGCCCGCGCCAAGCCGATATCGGGAAAGCAGTGCCGGACGTCGCCGATGCGGCATTCGCCGGTTATCTCCGGCTCGATCGCCACGCCGAGCGTATCGGCGAGCAGCCGCGCGGCTTCCCTGATCGATACCGATTGGCCGCTGCCGATGTTGAAGGCATGCCCGACAGCGGCGTCGGCCGACAACGCCAGGCTGCAGGCGGCCGCGACGTCCGCGACGTAGACAAAATCGCGCCGCTGCTCGCCATCCTCGAAGATCAAGGGCGGCCGGTCGTTGAGCAGGCGCGCCGCGAAGATCGCCAGGACGCCGCTATACGGGTTCGAGAGCGCCTGGTTCGGCCCGTACACGTTGAAGAAGCGCAGGGCCACGGTGGGGATGTCGTAGGCGCTGCCGACCATCAGGCAGAGCCGCTCCTGGTCGTATTTCGACAATGCATAGACCGAGCATAACGCCGGCACCTTCGATTCTGAGGTCGGCACGGCTTCGAGCGGGTGGCCGAAGGCGTCGGTCGGGTCCCAGCAGCCGCGCTTCAGTTGCGCCGCGCCGCGCTCGGCGTCGCTGACAAGCCGGCCGTCGGCGGCGCGGTACATTCCCTCGCCGTAAATGCTCATGCTGGAGGCGACGACCAGCCGCTCGAACGGCCGCCGCTTCGCCCGCTCGATCATCGCCTCGAGCAGAACGGCGGTGCCGCGCGCGTTGACGTCAGTGTAGTCGGCGACCTCGTACATGCTCTGTCCGACACCGACCCGGGCGGCGAGATGGATCACGGCATCGACGTCCCCGAGAACCCGGCGCACCAGCCGCGGCGAGCGCACGTCGCCGACGATCAATTCGACCCGGCGGTCGAGATAGGTTGGCGGACGCCGCTCGCCGCCGTGAATCTGCGCGTCGAGGTTGTCGAGCGCCTTTACCTTATAGTTCTGCTGCAACAGCAGCGCGGCGCAATGGGACCCGATAAACCCGGCCCCGCCCGTGATCAGCACCGTCTTTGTCATTCTGCGCCGGTCGTTGGATTTGACAACGCCGGGCAAACACAGGGCCGCCGCGAAAGGTTCAAACGTTTTAGCTGAGAAACCGCGCCCGATTGCTCGTCAGAACACGCGGCTTCTTCCGATTAGCTCAGATCGAAGAGCAGAGCGCAATTTTGCTTCGCGCGTCCGCCCGCGGCGACGGCGCTCAGAGCCGGGTCGATAGTCGGATCGCGAGGCGCGAGCCGACTTTGACGATCGTGGAGATCAGGTCATAGCCGGCCGCCTCGGTGGCGCCGTGATCGAGCGCGACCGCACGGTGGCGCAATTCGTCGGCGCGAAATTCGCGGATCGTTTCGGCCAGGACCGGGTCGCTCTCGCCGAGCTGTTCGGCCTGCCGGCTGTAATGCTCGTCGATCACCTCTTCGACCGCGACGGTGCAGGCCATCGCGGCGCGCTCGCCGAAGAGCGCGGTCATCGCGCCGAGCGCATACCCCATCACATGCCACAACGGCGACAGCACGGTCGGCCGGACATGGCGGGTGCGGACCAGCATGTCGAATTCGGCGAGGTGGCGCTTCTCCTGCTCCGCCATCAGCCGGATTTCGTCGCGCGCGCGGCCGTGCCGGGTGGCCGCGAGCTGCCCGTCGTAAATCCGCACCGCGCCGTATTCGCCGGCGTGATCGACCCGGATCATGCTGTCTCTGTCAGGCGGCGGGTCCCCCGGCAGGTAGGGCGGCCGCTCGGTCATCGTGCGGTGCCGCGGCGGGCCAGAATGGCGCGGCGCGCGCTCACGAATGCGGCGATGCAGAGGATCGCCATGATCAGCGAGGCGATCAGGTTCCAGCCGGCGAGCGAGATGCCGCCCGGCGCCCACTGCACCTTGTCGCACATAACCGGCGCGGTGCCCATGATCTGGGCCTTCATCTGCTCCAAGGTCATGGCGCCGGTCGGGCTGGCGGTGCAGGCGGCGGGGCCGGCCAGCCAGTGCTGCTCGACCCCGACATGGTAGGCCCCAAGCGCGGCCCCGGCGGCAAAGACAAGGCTCAGCGTCAATGCAACCCACGGCAATGCCGGGCGGCCAGCGACGAACAGCGCCAGCAGCGAGATTGCGATCGCCGCGACCCATGGCCAGCGCTCGACGAGGCACAACTCGCACGGGACGAGGCCGCCCCAATACTGGGACAACAGGGCCGCCCCCAGAATGCCGCCGCTGACCGCCAGCACGAAGCCGGAAAACACCCGAGGGGTAAGCGCCTGAGCCTGCCGGTTCATCCGCAATGAATAACGCAGCTGGCGGCAGCCGCCAACGCGCGCCGGCGCTTTCGGCCGTGGATCAGGCCTCGCCATTGTCCGGCGCTACGAAGCCCTCGTATAGCGCGGCGAGCGGGATTTCGAGGCCGACCGAGCGCAGTGCGAGGACGCCGCC
>DASUKH010000125.1:0-2809 GCA_036278835.1 Allostellaceae bacterium | reverse complement strand
CCTGGGTCAGATCTGCGCCATGTAGCCCGGCAGCCAAGCCTCGTTCGCGGCTTTGAGTTGCGCGACGGATATGGCACCAGCGCCGGGGAGTGTCAACGCGGCGCCTTCGACCGTGCCGATGCGCCGCGCCGGCACGCCGCGCTCGGAGGCCGTGCGCAGGATTTCCTCGGGTTTGTAGGTTTCCAGCAGATAGCGGGCCTGGTCCTCGCCGAACAGCAGGCCGTTAATCGGAAGCACGCCGGGCAGAGCGTCGAGCCGCACGCCTTGATCGCCGGCCATCGCCATCTCGGCGATTGCGACAAGGAGGCCGCCGTCCGAAACATCGTGGCAGGCGGCGACGAGGCCGCGGCCGATCAGATCGCGCACGAAATCGCCGTGGCAGCGCTCGGCGGCGAGATCGACCGGCGGCGGCGCCCCTTCTTCGCGCCCCTCGATCTCGCGCAGGTAGAGCGAGGCGCCGAGATGGCCCTCGGTCTCGCCGATCAGGATCAGCGCGTTCCCGTCCCGCTTCAGCGCCAGATCGACCGCGCCCCGCGCATCGTCGATCAGGCCGACCCCGCCGATCACCGGCGCGGGGCGGATCGCGCTGCCGCTGGTCTCGTTGTAGAGCGACACGTTGCCCGACACGACCGGATAGTCGAGCACGAGGCACGCTGCCCGCATGCCTTCGACAACGCCGGCGAACTCACCCATGATCTCGGGTTTTTCTGGATTGCCGAAATTCATGTTGTCGGTCACTGCCAGCGGCAGCGCGCCGACCGCGGTCAGGTTGCGCCAGCTCTCGGCGACCGCCTGCATGCCGCCGCGCACCGGATCGGCATGGCAATAGCGCGGCGTCGCGTCGGTCGAGAGCGCCAACGCCTTGCCGCGCTCATCGACCCGCACCACGGCGGCGTCACCGCCCGGTCGTTTGACCGTGTTGCCCTGCACGAGATGGTCGTACTGCTCCCAGATCCAGCGCTTCGAGGCGAGGTCGGGGCAGGCCAGCAGCCGGACGAGACAGTCGAGCGGGTCGGGCGCCGGCAGGCTCGCCGGGTCGATCTCGGGCTGCGCTGGGCGGCGCATCCACGGGCGTTGGTAAACCGGCGCCTCGGTTACCAGCGGCCCGACCGGGATGTCGGCGGCGCTCTCGCCGTGCATGCGCAGGACGAGGCGGCCGGTCTCGGTTACCCGGCCGATCACCGCGAAATCGAGCTCCCATTTGTCGAAGACGCGCCGCGCCTCCGCTTCGCTGCCCGGCGCCAGGATCATCAGCATGCGCTCCTGGCTTTCGCTCAACATGATTTCGTAAGGGGTCATCCCTCCCTCGCGTACCGGCACGAGGTCGAGGTCGAGGTCGATGCCGAGGCCGCCCTTGCCGGCCATCTCGACCGCCGAGGAGGTGAGCCCCGCCGCGCCCATGTCCTGGATCGCGACGATCGCCTGCCCTTGCATCAGTTCGAGGCAGGCCTCGATCAACAATTTCTCGGTCAGCGGATCGCCGACCTGCACCGTCGGGCGCTTCTCGGCGGCGCTCTCGTCGAACTCGGCCGAGGCCATCGTCGCGCCATGGATGCCGTCGCGCCCGGTTTTGGCGCCGACATAGATGACGAGGTTGCCGGGGCCGGCAGCCGCCGAATAGAAGATGCGGTCGGCGCGGGCCAGCCCGACGCACATTGCGTTGACCAGGATGTTGCCGTTGTACGACGGATGGAACTGGCACTCGCCGCCAACCGTCGGCACGCCGACGCAATTGCCGTAGCCGCCGATGCCGGCGACGACCCCGGCGACGAGATGGCGCGTCTTCGGGTGATCGGGACTGCCGAAGCGCAGCGAATTGAGGAGCGCAATCGGCCGCGCGCCCATCGTGAACACGTCGCGCAAAATGCCACCGACCCCGGTCGCCGCGCCCTGATAGGGCTCGATAAACGACGGGTGGTTGTGGCTCTCGATCTTGAAGACGACGGCCTCGCCGCCGCCGATATCGACGACCCCGGCATTCTCGCCGGGGCCGCAAATGACGCGCGGCCCGGTCGTCGGCAATTTTCTGAGCCAGACCTTCGACGATTTGTACGAGCAGTGCTCGCTCCACATCGCCGAGAAGATGCCGAGCTCGGTCAGGTTCGGGGGGCGCCCGAGGATCGCTGAGGCGCGGGCGAACTCGTCGCCGCTCAGCCCCACCTCGGCGGCCAGTTCAGGGGTGATGTTGCTGCCGCGTTCGGTCATCGAAGGATGGGAGCACGGGCGGCCCGCCCGCGTGCGGACCGGAGGCCCGCGGTCCGAAACGCGCCGCCGGCCATTATTGCAATGCCCCGACCAGCCCGTCGAAAAAGCCCTGCCCGTCGGTGCCGCCCAATAGCGGGTCGGTGGCGTTTTCGGGGTGCGGCATCAGGCCCAGCACGGTGCGGCTTTCGTTGAAGATGCCGGCAATGGCGCGGGCCGAGCCGTTGAAATTGTCCTCGTCGCCGAGCGCCCCGCCGGCGCCGCAATAGCGGAAGGCGATGCGACCCTCGCCCTCGAGCCGGTCGAGCGTCGCGCCGTCGGCCGTGTAGTTGCCTTCGCCATGCGCCACCGGCACCTGGATCATCTGGCCGGCCGCGTAGCCGCAGGTAAACAATGTCTGATTGTTCTCGACCCGCAGATGCACATCCTTGCAGGTAAAGGCGAGCGATCGGTTCGGCAACAGCGCGCCCGGCAGCATGCCGGCTTCGGTCAAAACCTGGAAGCCGTTGCAGATGCCGAGGACCGGCGTGCCATGCTCGGCCGCTTCCTTCACCCCGCGCATGATCGGAGAATGCGCCGCCATCGCGCCGCAGCGCAGATAGTCGCC
>DASUKH010000124.1:0-6165 GCA_036278835.1 Allostellaceae bacterium | reverse complement strand
GAACGGCAATACCGTGAGCGACGGCTTGTCGGCCCGCGCCTCGGGCATCTCCGCGGCGGCCGCCGGCCCGTCCGGGATTTCGGCGACCTCGCCGACGAACCGGAAGCCCTTGCGGTTGACCGTTCGCACCAGCCGCTGGCTCGCGCCGTCGTCACCAAGCGCCCGGCGCACCGCGTTGATGCGCGTCGTCAGCGCCGATTCCGAGACGATGCGCCCGTCCCACACCGCCCACAGCAGATCGTCCTTGCTGACCACCCGATCGCGGTTCTGCACCAGGAAGACCAGCAGGTCGAAGGCTTTGGGCTCGAGAGCAACAATCTCGGCGCCGCGTCGCAATTCGCGGCGCGCGATGTCAAGCCGGTGATCGCCGAAGGCCAGGGCCATTTTGCCCCCGGACGCCTCCAACCCTGTTCTCGGCGGAAATCATACGGATACCGTGACAAAGAAGAAAGCCCGCGGTAAAGCCGGGCGTTCCTCTGGGCTGTAGCTTATTGCCCAAGCATCGCACGGGATCACGTTGGCAGATTGAGTGTTGCTAACGGTCTTTGCCGGGATGCGTGTCAATGCAAGCAGGCAGCCAGTCATGAACAGCTTTGCCATGATTTTTGGCCATTGCGTGTGGATACCGCCGTCGCCGAAGGCGGCGCTGGTGGCGCTCGGCCTGTTCTTCGGGGTCGGCATTACCGGCGAGCCGGATATCGCCGCGGATGAGGCGGCCATCGCCGCCCAGTATGTCGACGCCGGCAAGACGCAGGCCGCCGCGCAAAAGGAGATCGCCGCCCTCAACGCCTGCTTTGCCACTTACGAAGTGCCGCCGGAAAACCAGCCACCCGAGACCGCCGGCCTCCACCGACCGAACGATGCAAAAACCGCGTCCGGCAAATGACGGGTTCCGAACTTGCTATCGCGGTCATGCCGGCGCAGGCTGGCAGCCACAGTTCAAGTACCGACGGCTGACAAATGGGTCCCGGCCTTCGCCGGGACGACGGAACGCGTGTCATATGTCTGAATTAATGAGCAGAAAGAGGTTCAAGATGAAAACCATGTTCCGCAGCCTTCTCGTTGTTTGCGCGCTGGCCACGTTCTCGGCGCCGGCACATGCGGCCGACAAGGCGGCCGCCCACCATATCGTGATCCAGGTCAGCCAGAACGATCCCGGGCGGATGAACCTCGCGCTATCCAATACGGCCAACGCGATCAAGTATTATACCGGCAAGGGGGAAAGCATCGCGGTTGAGATCGTTGCCTACGGGCCGGGCCTCAACATGCTGCGCGAGGACAAATCGCCGGTGAAGGAGCGGATCAAGGCGCTCAAGGCTTCGCCCATCGGCGGTGATGTCCGCTTTTCCGCCTGCCACAACACGCAGATGAATATGGAAAAGCGCGAGGGGCACCCGATCCGGATCATCCCCGAGGCTCAGGTCGTGCCGGCCGGAATCGTGCGCCTGACGCAGCTCCAGGAAGAGGGCTGGAGCTACATCCGGCCGTAGCGGGGGCCATTCGGCGGCGGCCTTGCGCCGGGTAATCGCATTGCACCAGGCACGCGCCGCCCCGCGGTGATCTCTTCGGCGAGGCGGCGGGTTGCGCTATACGAAGCGAACGCCGCCCAGCCGGAGTTCAGCCTTCGTGCCGCATCAGGTCGCCTGGCGCATTCTGACCGACCAGAAAGGGCGCACCCTGCTCGCGGCCGGCGGCATTTTCGTTGCGGTGCTGCTGATCTTTGTCGAGCTCGGGTTCTTCGTCGCGGTGCCCGAGGGCGGCCTGTTGATCTACAGCCACATGCGCTTCGACGTGCTGATCGTCTCCGACAAGTACCTGTTCCAGAGCGAATCCGGGTCGTTTCCGCAGGCCCGGCTGGCGGCCGCGCGCGCCGTGCCGGCCATCGCTGCCGCGACCCCGGTCTATTTCGGCAATGCCAAATGGCAGGATCCGTCCGGCGGCCTCAAGCTGGATGTGACGGTGATCGGCATCGATCCCGCCGCCGGCGTCTTCGATGTGCCCGGCATCGAGCGGCAGAAGGCGGTGCTGGAGCGGCCCGAGACGGTGCTGGTCGACAGCGCCACACGGCCGCTGTTCGGGCCGCTGACGGCGGGGCGGGTCGTCAATATCGCGGGGCGGCGAACGACGATCGGCGGCACCTACCAGCTCGGCACCGGGTTTCTCGGCCTCGGCGTCGCCCTCGCGAGCGAAGCCGATTTCTTCCGCCTCTTCCCGCAGCGCCCGCAAGACACGGTCAATCTCGGCCTCGTCCGGCTGCGGCCGGGCGCCGGCCCCGATGCCGCCGCGCGCGCCCTGCGCGCCGCATTGCCGGCCGACATGCGCGTCTTCACCCGCTCGCAACTATTCTCGCACGAGGTCGAATACTGGACGACCCGCACCGCCACCGGGCTGATCTTCGGCTCGGGGCTGATCGTGTCGTTTGTCGTCGGGATCATGGTGCTTTACCAGACGCTGGCCACCCAGATCACGCGGCAATTGCCCCAATTCGCGACCCTGAAGGCGATCGGCTACAGCAACCGTTTCCTGACCGCGATCGTCGTCAGCGAGGCTCTGCTGCTGATGATCGCAGCGTTCGTGCCGGCGCTCGGCGCGGCGTTCGGGGTTTACGCGGTGGTGCGCAGCAAGACGCTGCTGCCGCTGACCTTGACCGCGACCGAGTTCGTCGTGGTGTTCGTGCTGACGATGGCGATGGCGGCGGCGGCCTCCGTGCTGTCGCTCGGTGCGCTGCGGCGGGCCGACCCCGCCGACGTGTTCTGATCCAGCCGTGGCGTTTGCAATCTCCTGGACGCGGCTCGGCGGCCAATCGGTGCCGCTGGCGTGGCGCAGCCTGCTCGCCAACCGGCGCCGCCTCGTCCGGTCGAGCGCCGGGATCGGTTTCGCGGTTTTGCTGATGCTGGTGCAGCTCGGTTTCGAGCGCGGCTTCTTCGAGGCCTCGCTGGCGACGGTCAGCGCGCTCCGAGGCGATCTGTTCATCATGAACGCCAGCAAATACCGCTTCGGCAGCCGCGATCCGTTCCCGCCGCGAGACCTGGCCGCAGCCCGCGCCGTCGCCGGGGTGGCGGGGGTCACGCCCCTTTACGGCGCGTGGCAGGACTTTTTCTGGCAGCCGCCTGGAAGCGACCAGCCCTATCTCGTGCAGGCGTTTGGTTTCGACCCGGCGCAGCCGCCCTTTCTGCTGCCGGACGTTGAGGGGGAGAGCGCCCGCGTCGCGGCCTCCGACACGGTTCTCGTCGATCGCGACGCACGGCGTTTCCTTGGCATGGAAGCGGCGCAGGGCGAGGCAAAAATCAACGGCCGGCCGGTCCATATCGTCGGAGGTTTCGCGCTTGGCCCCGATTTCTTGAGCGACGGCACCGTGATGATGAGCGCCGCGACCTTCGCCGCGATGGCGAGCGGCGGGCGGGTGCCGGCCTCCGAGCTGCCGGTCGAGTTCGGTGTCGTCACGGTGCGACCGGGCGCCAAGCCGGCGCAGGTGCAGCAGGCGCTGATGGCGGCGCTGCCGCAGGGCCTGCGGGTCATGACCAAGCCGCAGCTTGTCGAGTTCGAGCGCAAGTTCCAGTCCGACCTGTCGTCGGCCGGCCCGATTTTCTGGCTCGGCACCCTGGTCGGCTTTGTCGTGGGGATGCTGATCTCTTATCAGATCGTCTATACCGACTTGTCGGATCAGCTGCCGCAATATGCGATGTTGAAGGGCATGGGCTACGAGACCGGGTATCTGGTTCGGATAGTGATGACGCAGGCCGGGCTGTCGGCGATCGCCGGCTGGCTGCCGGCATGGCTGGTCGGGCTGCTGGTCTATTGGGCGATCGGCCGGGTGGCGCTGCTGCCGATGCAAATGACATGGCAGATCACCCTGATCAGCCTCGGCCTGACGCTTGCCATGTGTCTGTTGTCGGCGGCGTTGGCGATCCGCCGGGTGGTGGCGGCCGATCCGGCGGAAATCTTCTGATGAACGCGCCGCTCTTCGCCGAACCCGATCTCGACCCCAACCCGGTGGTGCGCGCCGAAGGGGTCAACTTCGCCTATGGCGAGGGCCCGGCGCGCAACCCGGTGCTGCACGATATCGGGCTTGAAGTCTCCCCCGGCCAGCTCGTCGTGATGACCGGGCCGTCGGGGTCCGGCAAGACGACGCTCCTGACCCTGATCGGCGCCCTGCGCTCGCTCGATCGCGGCCGCATTCTCGTCATGGGCCACGATCTGTCGCGGCTCGGGGCGGCCGCGCTGGTCCGGGTGCGGCGGCATATCGGCTTCATCTTTCAGATGCACAATCTGTTCGAGTCGCTGACCGCCTTCGAGAACGTCAAGATGGCGTTGCAGCTTGGCGGCGGGTTGTCGGCCGGCGAGATGCGGGTGCGCGGCGTCGGGATGCTGGAGCGGCTCGGCCTCGGCGCCCGCATCGACCAGAAGCCGCGGTCCCTCTCGGGCGGCCAGCGCCAGCGGGTGGCGATCGCCCGCGCCCTCGCCAATAACCCGAAGCTGGTGCTCGCTGATGAGCCGACCGCCGCGCTCGATCAGGCGGCGGCGCGCAACGTCGTGCGCCTGTTCAAGGACCTGACGCTCGAAGCCGGCACCGCCATTGTTATGGTGACGCACGACCACCGCATCATCGAGCTGGCCGACAGGCTGGTGCACATGGTGGACGGCCGCATCGCCTCCGACGTGATGCTCAATGACGCGCTGCGCATCTGCGAGTTTTTGAAGGGGGTCGAGGCATTCAAGAACCTGACGCCGACCGAGTTGAGCCAGGTCGCCGAACGCATGGCCAAGCGCCACTATCTCGCGGGCGAGGCGATCGTGCGCGAGGGCGATCCCGGCCACGAGCTGTTCCTGATCTCGGACGGGAAGGTGAAGGTCGAACGCGGCGGCCACGAGATCGCCCGGCTCGGGGTCGGTGAGTTCTTCGGGGAATCGGCATTGATGAGCGGGGCGCCGCGCAATGCGACCGTGGTCGCCACCGCGCCGCTCGAAACCTATATTCTCGGCGAATCCGATTTTCATGCCGCGATCGACAACAGCGCCAGCTTCCGCGAGCAATTGCGCCGGGTCTATTTCCTGCGTCATTGAAAGCTCCGAGAGGATGGCACGGCTGGGCCGAGGAGGATGCATGCGCTATTCGCCGTTGGTCGAACGGATTGCCGGGCCGGGCGCCGGCGCATGGTCGGTGCATGCCGACGCGGTCAAACGGCGCGACGCCGGCGCCGACGTGATCCTGCTGACGGTCGGCGATCCCGACCAGGACCCGCCGGAAACAGCCATCGAGGCAACGGTCTCGGCATTGCGGGCGGGCCGGACCGGCTATGCCTCGATTGCCGGCTATCCGGCGCTGCGCGAGGCGATCGCGGCGCGGGTCGCGCGGCGCAGCCTCCGCCCCTGCACCGCCGATAACGTCGTCGTCGTGCCGGGCGCCCAAGGCGGGCTTTTTTGCACGCTGCATTGCCTCGCTGGGCCGGGCGACGAAGTCGTCGTCCTCGACCCGATCTATGCGACCTATCAGGCGGTGATCGGCGCCACCGGCGCCAGCATGGTCAGCGTGCCGTTGTCGCCCGAGCGCGGGTTTCATCCCGACATCGCGGCAATTGCTGCGGCGCTCGGCCCGCGCACCCGGGTCATCTGGATCAACAGCCCGCAAAACCCGACAGGGGCGGTGTTCACCGCCGCCGAGATGCACGCCATCGCCGAGCTTTGCCGCAAACACGATCTGTGGCTGCTGTCCGACGAGGTTTACGAGGACCTCGCCTTCGCCCGGCCGCATATCGGCGCCTGGTCGCTGCCGGAGATGGAAGGGCGCACGGCGGTTGTGTCGAGCCTCTCCAAATCGCACGCGATCCCGGCCTTCCGGCTCGGCTGGATTGTCGGCCCGCCGAAGCTCTGCGGCCACCTGCACAATCTCTTGCTGTGCATGACCTATGGCAGCCCCGGCTTCATCCAGGAAGGGGCGCTCGCCGCATTGCGCGAGGAACTGCCCGAAGTCGCCCGATTGCGCGAGGAATACCGGGCGCGGGCTGGCCTCCTCGCCGGCATCCTTGCCGCAGCGCCGGGCTGCCGGGCGGCGATGCCGGAGGGCGGCATGTTCGTCCTGCTCGACGTGCGCGGCAGCGGCCTCGACGCCGCAGGATTTGCGGAGCGGCTGCTCGACCGCGAGGGGGTGGCGGTGCTGCCGTGCGA
>DASUKH010000123.1:0-13563 GCA_036278835.1 Allostellaceae bacterium | reverse complement strand
GGAGATCGATGCCGCCCATATCGGTCGCATCAACGTCACGATCGCCAACGAGCCGGGCAATCTCGGCAGCCTGACGACGACGATCGGGAAGCAGGGCGGCAACATCACCAATCTGAAGATCACCAACCGCTCGACCGATTTTTTCGAGATCATGGTCGATATCGAGGTCGGCGACGTGAAGCAGCTGACGACGATCATCGCGGCGCTCCGCGCGACGCCCGTCATCAACTCGGTCGAGCGGGCGCGCGGTTAGATGGTGCGGATGTACCGAAACGGCAGGTTCCTCCCCCGCATAGCGAGGGAGGTGGCGCGCGCCAGCGCGTCGGAGGGGGCACCCCCTCCACCATGCTTCGCATGGTCCCCCTCCCCCGCCAGGCGGGGGAGGAATCGTGCGGGGGAGGAACCAGGGCGGGCGCCGATGATCCTCGGCGTCGGCAGCGATCTCATAGACATTCGCCGCATCGAAGCGGCGATCGAGCGGTTCGGCGATCGCTTTCTCGACCGCATCTTCACTGAGGCCGAGCGGCGCCGCTGCGACCGCCGCGGGCCGACCCGTGCCGCCAGCTATGCCCGCCGCTTTGCCGCCAAGGAGGCGGCGGCGAAGGCGCTCGGCACCGGGCTGCGCGACGGGGTGTTCTGGCGCGACCTGGGTGTCGTCAATCTGCCGTCCGGGCAGCCCGGCATGCGGCTCACCGGCGGCGCCCTGCGCCGGCTCGAGGCGATGACGCCGCCCGGCATGCGGGCGCGGCTCGATTTGAGCCTGACCGACGAACCGCCGCTCGCCCAGGCGGTGTTGATCATCACCGCGATCCCAGCTGTCGCGAGCCCCGACGCCGCAGCGGCGGGTCCGAGAAATTTGCCGCAGGCGCCTTGACTTGCCGGGCCGCGCTTGGCTTGATCCGCGCGCCGCAAAGGGCGCTTATTGATGATGAAATCGAAATCCAGGGTGGCCGCTGCCAAGAAAACCTCGGGCGGCATGGTCGAGACGGTCAAGACGATCGTCTATGCCGTGCTGATCGCGCTGGCCGTCCGCACAATCGCATACGAGCCGTTCAACATCCCGTCCGGGTCGATGGTGCCGACATTGCTGATCGGCGATTATTTGTTTGTGTCGAAATTCTCCTATGGCTACAGCCGCTATTCGCTGCCGTTCGGGCTGCCGCTGTTCTCCGGCCGGGTGCACCTGCCGTTCTCGCACTATCCCGAGCGCGGCGATGTCGCCGTGTTCAAGCTGCCGACCGACCCTTCGACCGATTACATCAAGCGCATCGTCGGGCTGCCGGGCGACCATATCCAGGTGCGCCACGGCCAGCTCTACATCAACGACCAGCTGGTGCCGCGCCGTCCCGACCCGGCCTGCCGCAACGAGGAGGCGGGGGTGCCGATCCCGTTGCAGCAAGGCTATCTGGAGACTCTGCCGCGCGGCCCCGGCCAGACGCCGGTGGTGCATTGCATCATCAAGATCGGCAATGACGGGCCGCTCGACAACACGCCGGTCTATGAGGTGCCGCCCAACCATTATTTCGGGATGGGCGACAATCGCGACAATTCGCAGGACAGCCGCGTGTTGTCGGTGGTCGGCTACATCCCGGCCCAGAACCTCGTAGGCAAGGCCGAGTTCCTGTTCTTCTCGACCAACGGCGCGGCGCATTGGTGGGAGATCTGGAAATGGCCGCTGGCGATCCGCTATGGCCGTTTGTTCAACGGAATCCACTGACCGCGCCCAGGCGGCCGGCGCCGCCGATGCCGCCCGGCTGATCGGGCATCAGTTCGTCCGCCCACAATATCTGGTCGACGCGCTGACCCATCCGAGCGCGCTGTCGTCGGGCCGAACCCAGGGCCGCCGGCGGCCCCGCCGCATCGCCGGGCGCGGCGGCTACGAGCGCCTCGAATTTCTCGGCGACCGGGTGGTAGGGTTGGTCATCGCCGATCTGTTGTGGCGTCGCTTTCCGGACGAGCCGGAGGGGCCGCTGACCCGCAGGCTGACCCACCTCGTGCGGCGCGATGCCTTGGCGCGAGTTGCGGCCGGGGTCGGGCTCGGCCCGCTCCTCGTGCTGTCGCCGGCCGAGGCGGCCGCCGGCGCGGCGCGCAACCCGGGCATCCTCGCCGATGTCATGGAGGCGGTGATCGCCGCTGTTTATCTCGATGGCGGATTCGATGCGGCCTTCGCTTTGATAGAGCGCTTGTGGGGGCCACTGATCGACGGGATGGCGGCGCCGCCGCGCGATCCCAAAACCGAATTGCAGGAATGGGCACAGGCGCGCGGCCTGCCGCTGCCGTCCTATGGCCTCCTCGCGACCAGCGGCCCCGACCACGCGCTGCTGTTCACGGTGTCGGTACGGGTCCAGGGGCATGACGAGGCGAGCGCCACGGCTTCCTCGAAACGCGCCGCCGAGACCGGCGCCGCGGCAGCGTTGATCGAACGGTTGAATGATGGCGGAAAAGACCCGGGCGCAGCCGAATAAGCCCTCTCCGGCAATGGCCCCCACCCTGCCCTCCCCCGCTTGCGGGGGAGGGTCTGAGATCGTCCCCTCTCCGATAAGCGGGGGAGCGTTAGGGTGGGGGCCAGGCGGGAAACAATCTGGCACCGGGCGAAATGCGCCAGAGCGGGAGAAGGGCGAGCAGACCCGCTGCGGCTTTGTCGCGCTTATCGGGGCGCCCAATGCCGGGAAATCGACGCTGCTCAACCGACTCGTCGGCCGCAAGCTGGCGATCGTCACGCCAAAGGTGCAAACCACCCGCTCGCGCCTCATCGGCATCGCAATCGCCGACGCGGCACAGCTGATCTTTGTCGATACTCCCGGCATTTTCGCGCCGCGGCGCCGGCTCGACCGCGCGATGGTAGCGGCTGCCTGGGCCGGCGCCGCCGATGCCGATCATATTGTGTTACTGGTCGATGCGACGCGCCCGCAGGCGCCCGATACAGAGCGCATTGTCGCCCAATTGGCAGGGGCCGGGCGGCGCGCGATCCTCGCCTTGAACAAGGTCGACCTCGTGCGGCGCGAACGGCTGCTCGGCATCGCCGACACGCTGTTCCGCACTGGAGTGTTCGAGGCGGTGTTCATGATCTCGGGCCTGACCGGCGATGGCGTTGAGGATCTGAAACGCCATCTCGCCGGCACGGTGCCGCCTGGACCGTTTCTGTTCCCGGAGGACCAGCTGTCCGACGCGCCGGAGCGGTGGCTGGCGGCCGAGGTGACCCGCGAGCAGGTTTTTTTGCAATTGCACGATGAATTGCCCTATGCCGCCTCCGTCGAAACCGAGGCATGGCAGGAGCGGCGCGACGGCAGCGTCCGGATCGACCAGGTGATCTATGTCCGGCGTGCCGGCCAACGCGCCATCGTGCTCGGTGATAAGGGAAGCCGCATCAAGACGATCGGCGCTCGCGCCCGCGCCGAGCTGGAGCATCTCTTGGAGCGCCGGGTCCACCTGTTCCTGTTCGTCAAGGTGCGCGAAAACTGGCTCGAGGATCCCGAGCGCTACGCCGCGATCGGCCTCGATTACGACGTTTAGGCAAAAAACCCCGCCGATGACCGCCGACGATGCGCCAGAGGTGTTCGCGCTGCTCGACAGCGACGCGACGATCGCACCGCCAACCGACCGAAACTCTCCCGAGACCGTTTGCTTCCGGTACCGATGGCCCGGCGGTCGCGGCGATGCGGCCGATTTCGCGCCGGATGCGTCGGTTTCGTCCTACTTTCTGTGCTGGGTGCCTGAACCCGATAAACCGGAGAGCCTGGGCGACCCGCTGACCGCGTACAAATTCATCTATCAAATCCTGCCGCACCTGCAGGACCCGCGTTATCGCCGGATCGGGGGCCGTCCGATCCTGCTGGTCGATCGGCCGCAGCTCCTGGTGGAACCGCGCGACACCGCGAAATTGTGGCGCGAGGTGGCGGAACAGGCGGGGCTGACCGGGCTATTCCTCGGCGCGCTGTGCCGAGAGCCGGCGGACCCACATGCATTCGGGTTCGACGCGGCAATCGCCCATCCTGCGGCGCAGGAGCCGGCGGACGGGCCGATTTTTCTCGCATGGAACGGGGCGGACGGCGGAGATCGCCCGGCCGTCCTGCCGACCGGACCGGACCGGTTTCCCGGCGGCGCCCCTGCCGGCGATCCCACTTGGCGGCTTATCCTCGCGCAATGGCTGCGGCGGATCGACAGCTCGCTGGCCCGGCACCGGCGGCCGGTGGTGGCGATCACCCATGATGCCGCGCGCGGCGGCGCACAGCTGCTGCTGTTGCGGCTGTTGCGGGCGATAAAGGTCCGGGCCGATATCGACCTGTTCGTCGTGGTCCTCCTGGGTGGCCCGCTGGAGGCGGATTTCGTCGGGCTCGGCGCCTCGATCCTGGTGCCGGCGGATGGCGAGGGCGCGACGGCAGAGATTATCGCCGGGCTGGCCGGCAGGGTGACAGCGCCGCTCTTGTGCAACACCGCCGTATCCGCATCTTTTGCTGCCGCCGCTGCCGATGCGGGGCTGGCGACAATCCTATACCTGCACGAGATGCCGGCCTCGATTGCGATGTATGTCGGGTCCCGCCGTTTTCTGCAAAACGCGCGGCGCTCGCGTTCGATCATCACGGTTTCCGAAAGCGCCCGCGAGGCGCTTGTCGGGGCGTTTCCCGACCTTGCCGGCAAGATCGAGGTGGTACGCGCCGGGCTGCCGCCCGCACCCGCGGAGACACAGAGCGACCTCGCGCAGCGCGACGACGCCTGTCTGAGCGCGCTCGGGATCGACCCGGGGCGGCCGATGGTGCTCGGCTGCGGCGCGCTGCATCCCCGTAAAGGAGCCGATCTGTTTCCTGCGCTCGCCGAACTGGCATGCCGCGAAGCGGGTGTCGGCGATGCGCAATTCGTCTGGTGCGGCGCGCTGCAAGGCGACGCGTACTGGCTCGAATACGATGCGCGCGCCCGCGGCCTCGCCGGCCGCCTGCGCTTTATCGGCGACGTGCCCGATGTCGGGCCGTTCTACCGCGCCGCTTCGGTTTTCGTTTTGCCGTCGCGCGAGGACCCGTTTCCGCTGGTGGCGCTCGAAGCGGCCGAAGCGGCGCTCCCGTTCGTCGCCTTCGCCGGCAGCGGCGGCGCTGTCGAGCTCCTGGACGAGGCGCCGGAGCTTGTCGTTCCCTACGGAGACATCGCTGCGATGGCGCGGCAGGTCGGCGCCCTGCTGCGCGACCGGCGGCGCCGCGACGAGCTAGGCCGGGCATTGCGCGACCGCGCCACCCGGCTGTGCTCGTGGGAGGGATACGTCGCGGCGATGCTGGCGCGGCTCGACGCGCCGCCGGTCGTCGCCTAGGCCGCCGACGACCTCTCAGGTATCGAGGAAGCTGCGCAGCTTGCGGGAGCGGCTCGGATGCTTCAGCTTGCGCAGCGCCTTCGCCTCGATCTGGCGGATGCGCTCGCGGGTCACCGAGAATTGCTGGCCGACCTCTTCGAGCGTGTGGTCGGTATTCATGCCGATGCCGAAGCGCATCCTGAGCACCCGCTCCTCGCGGGCGGTAAGCGAAGCCAAAACCCGCGTGGTCGTCTCGCGCAGATTGGCCTGGATCGCCGCATCGAGCGGCAAGACCGCGTTCTTGTCCTCGATGAAATCGCCGAGATGCGAATCCTCCTCGTCGCCGATCGGGGTTTCGAGGCTGATCGGTTCCTTGGCGATCTTCAGCACCTTGCGCACTTTTTCGAGCGGCATCGCCAGCTTCTCGGCGAGCTCCTCGGGGGTCGGCTCGCGGCCGATCTCATGCAGCATCTGGCGCGAGGTGCGCACCAGCTTGTTGATCGTCTCGATCATGTGCACGGGGATGCGGATCGTCCGCGCCTGGTCGGCGATCGAGCGGGTGATCGCCTGGCGAATCCACCACGTCGCATAGGTCGAGAATTTGTAGCCGCGGCGGTACTCGAATTTATCGACCGCCTTCATCAGGCCGATATTGCCTTCCTGGATCAGGTCGAGGAATTGCAGCCCGCGATTGGTGTATTTCTTGGCGATCGAGATGACGAGCCGCAAATTGGCCTCGACCATCTCTTTCTTGGCGCGGCCTGCCTCGCGCTCGCCGCGCTGCACGGTCTGCACGACGCGGCGGAACTCGCAGATCGGCAGTTTCGCCTCGGCGGCGATCTGGGCGATTACCGCGCGATGTCGGGCGACGTCCTCGGCGTGGCGTTCGGCAAGCCGGGCCCACCCGCGGCCGGGCAGGCTGGTTACCCGCTCTAGCCAGTCCGCCGCCAGTTCATCGTCCTTGTAGTATTGCAGGAATTCGGCGCGCTTGACCCCGGCGTTCTCGGCCAGCCGGAGCAGGCGCCCCTCTTCGGCGACAAGTTGCTTGTTCAGCTTGTACAGGTTCTCGACGAGGTGCTCGATGCGGGTGTTGTTGAACCGCACCCGCTTCAACAGCTCGATAATCTCGTCCTTCAGCTTCTCGTAGCGCCGTTCGGTGGCGCGCGGCAGCGGGGCGCCCTTGATCAGCGCGACGATGCGCTGCTCCTGCACCTTGTGGATCTTTCTGTAAGCCTCGGCGATGGCGTCGAAGATCGCGACCACCCCAGGGCGCACCTGCGCTTCCATCGCGGCGAGCGAGATCGAGCTTTCTTCGCCCTCGCCCTCCTCGCCTTCCGTTTCGGCCTCGGCTTCGATCTCGGGCAGTTCGGCAGAAGCTTCACCATCCGACGGCGCGGCGCCGCCCTCGTCCTTGGCGGCCGGCGCCTCGACGTCGGCGGGATTGGCGCCGACATAGGTCGCGTCGAGATCGATGATGTCGCGCAGCAGCATCTTGTTTTCGCTGAGCACCTCGCGCCACACCAGGAGCGTGCGCACGGTCAGCGGGCTCTCGCAGATGCCGCCGATCATCATGTCGCGGCCGGCCTCGATGCGTTTGGCAATGGCGATCTCGCCCTCGCGCGACAGCAGCTCGACCGACCCCATCTCGCGCAGGTACATGCGTACGGGGTCGTCCGTGCGGCCGATATCGTCGCTGTCGAGATTGCCGCGCGCCTCGGCTTCGCCGTCCTCGGCCTCGGCCTCGGCGGGTTCGTCGCTCTCCTCACTCTCGACGACATTGATGCCGAGCTCGGAGAGCATCGTCATCGTGTCCTCGATCTGCTCCGAGGACACCTGGTCTTGCGGCAACGCGGCGTTCAGTTCGTCATAGGTCAGATAACCGCGCTCTTTGCCGCGCGCGACCATCTTCTTGATCGCGATCACGACCGTATCGAGGAGCGGCGCCTCGGCCGCATCCTCTCGGGTCTCCGCCGTTTCCACGGTCGCCGCCGCCGTTTTGCTCGCCATGCCGCCATCCCTTGGCATTAGTGACACACGCATCCCCGCCTGCCCGGGGCGCCCCAAATCCGGCCGCCGGGCGTCAGCCCGGGGGCCGGCCCCTTTCGCTCGCTTCGTCTTCGGACAACTCCTCCGGCCGCGGCTGCGCGTGCAGCGCCTGGAGCCGCGCCAGGCTCTCCGGTGAGTACTCGCTTGCCAGCGCCTGCCGTGCGCTCGCAAGTTCGGCCCGATTTTCGTCGCGCCGCATCATGCCAACCACATGGGCCCATCCGCGCCGAATGTAGTCCGGGTCGGGGCTGCCTAGCAGAACAGCCGCGTGCATACCAGACGACGAAAATACCGAATCCACGAGTGTCGTGAACCCGTTCTCGCCTAGGTGTTGCCGCAGGGTTGCGGCGTCAAGCCCTTCCGGCAGGTCCTCGACCCGCAAAATCGCCCGCCGCAAACGGTCCAGTTCGGGTTCCGGGAAGTCTAACTGGATCGCCTCTTCACGCTTTTCGTCGATCAGAAACGGATGCCTCAGCAGCAAGACCAGCAGGATCTCGCGCTCGACCCGGCGCGGGTCGCGCGGCGGCGGCGGCGCGGGGGCGGCGGTGCCGGGCGGCACCGACGGGCGGCCGTCGCGGCGCGCCGGCTGGCGGCCGAAGCGTCCGGACCGCCCCAGCGGCCTGGCCAGCGCGAACAGCCGGTCGCGCAGAAAGCGCCGGTATTCGTTCTGCACGCTGCGATCGGCGATCAGCGCCGCTTGCGCCATCAGACGGGCTTCGAGTTCGGCGCGGCGTTCCGGCGTATCGATCGGCCGCACGGCCAGTTCGCGCTGCCACAATACGTCAGAGAGCGGCCGGGCGGCGTTCAGCACTTCGGCAAAACCGACGCCGCCACGGCTGCGGATCAGCGAATCCGGGTCTTCGCCGGGGGGCAGTTCGGCGAACCGCAGGCTGCGCCCCGGCTGCAACAGCGGCAGCGCCCGGGTAAGGGCGCGCCCGGCGGCGCGCTGGCCGGCGGCATCGCCGTCGAAACACAGCACCGGCTCCGGCGACAATCGCCACAATTCCTGGAGCTGGGCTTCGGTCAGCGCAGTGCCGAGCGGCGCCACCGCCGTGCCGAACGCGGCGCGGTGGAGGGCAATCACATCCATGTAGCCCTCGACGACGATCGCCGGCGCTTTGTCGGGTTCGCGCGCGACGGCGGCGCGCGCCGCCGCCCAGCCGTATAAAACGCGGCCCTTCTCGAACAGCGGGGTGTCCGGCGAATTGAGGTATTTCGGCTGATCGTCGCCCAGGGTGCGGCCGCCGAACGCGATCGTGCGGCCGGCGCGGTCGCCGATCGGAAAGATCACCCGGCCGCGGAAATAATCGTAAGGACTTCCGCCGTCATCGGGGACGCGCAGCAGCCCCGCTTCGCGCAGCAATGCCTCCGGATACTCGCCCGAGAGCGCGCGCCGCAGCGCCTGCCGGTCATCCGGCGCCCAGCCGAGACGGAAGCGGCGGATCGTCTCGTCATCGAGGCCGCGGCGGGTCAGATAATCGCGGGCGCGGCTGCCGCCCTGCCCCCATAGTTGCGCCTCGTAGAACGAGGCGGCGCCGGCCAGCGCCTCCAGCAGCGTCTTCTGGCGCTGCGCCCGCTCGCGCTCCTGCGGCGTCTGCTGCGGCACCGCGAGACCCGCCTCGCCGGCCAGCCGCTCGACCGCCTCGATAAAATCGAGATTGTCGGCGCGCATGAGAAATCCGATCGCATCGCCGTGCGCGCCGCAGCCGAAACAGTGAAAAAACCCCTTGTCCTCGACGACATAAAACGACGGCGTCTTTTCGTTATGAAACGGGCAAAGCCCGCCCAGTTCGCGGCCTTTGCGGATCAGCCGCACCCGCCGCCCGACCACCTCGCCGAGCGGGATGCGGGCGCGCAGTTCGTCGAGGAACGAGGGCGGGAAGGCCATCGCGGCGGCTAGCTTGGACCGCCGGCGTCCCGCCGGCATGCCGG
This sequence comes from Allostellaceae bacterium, assembly GCA_036278835.1. Lineage (GTDB taxonomy): Bacteria > Pseudomonadota > Alphaproteobacteria > ATCC43930 > CGMCC-115725 > DATARH01. The sequence goes on along the minus strand of DASUKH010000123.1, from coordinate 4,310 downwards.
CCAGAGGCCGGCGGTCCGCGGGAGGAGGCGCGTCATCCCAAGAGCCGCTTCACCGCCGCCCCCGCCTTGCCCATGTCGAGGACCCCGGCATGGCGCTCGCGCAGCACGGCCATGACCCGGCCCATGTCCTTCGGCCCGGCGGCGCCCGATTCGGCGATGGCGGCTCGCGCCGCCGACTCGATCTCTGCGTCGCTCATCTGCTGCGGCAGAAAGCTTTCGATGACCGCGATTTCCTCGCCCTCCTGCCGGGCCAGCTCCGGCCGGTTGCCCTGCTCGTAGAGCGCGATCGATTCGCGGCGCTGTTTGATCATGCCTTGTAAGAGGCGCAGGATTTCGGGGTCGGCGATGCCGGCGGGATTGCCGGCGCCGCGCGCGGCGATATCGCGGTCCTTGAGCGCTGCCAGGATCAGCCGCACGGTCGATACCGTGCGGGTGTCCCTTGCCCGCATCGCCTCCTTGAGCCGCTCGGCGAAAGCCTGGCGCAGCATTGTTGGTCCTCCCGGCGTTGCGGATCGGCCCAGCCTAGCCGGTTTCACCGGCTGCGGCAATTCGCGGCGAAACAGGCTAAGTGATTGCAATAAAATACTTTCATCTGAATGGCGGGTTGACAAAATACCGGCATTCCTTATCTTCCAGCTGTTTGGCCTTCGCCGGTCGGCACATTGTTGCCTGCCGCACGCGACGGCAAGATCGCGCCCGCAGGACAGAGAAGCGATGGATTACCCGACCGTGGCCCCGGCGCGGCGACCGATCGACTGCAACGCGGCGCTGGTCCTGGCTGACGGCACGGTGTTTTGGGGGCAAGGTATTGGCGCGGCCGGACAGGCGGTCGGCGAGATGTGCTTCAACACCGCGATGACCGGCTATCAGGAGGTCCTGACCGATCCCTCCTACGCCGGCCAGATCATCACCTTCACCTTTCCGCATATCGGCAATGTCGGCGCCAATGGCGAGGATTGCGAGGCGGCGCGGCCCTTCGCGCGCGGCCTCGTCGTGCGCAACCGGCCGAGCGAGGCGGCCAATTACCGCGCCGAATCGGCGCTCGACGACTGGCTCGAAGAGCACGGGATTGTCGGGTTGTGCGGCGTCGATACCAGGCGGTTGACCCGCCTCATCCGCGACCGCGGCCCGCAGAACGCCGCCATCGCCTACCGCCCGGACGGCCGCCTTGACCTTGCCGCGCTGCACGCGGCGGCGCGGGCCTGTCGCGACATCGACGGGACTGACCTCGCGATCGAGGTCACTTGCGGCGACAGCTACGAATGGCGGGAGACCGGCTGGTCGCGCGAGGGCGGCTACGGCCGCCTCGAGGAACCGCGGTTTCACGTCGTGGCGGTCGATTACGGCGCCAAGCGCAACATCCTGCGGCGGCTCGCGGCGCATGGCTGCCGGGTCACCGTGGTGCCGGCGACCGCCTCGGCCGACGACATTCTCGGGCAAAACCCGGACGGCGTCTTCCTGTCGAACGGGCCGGGCGACCCGGCCGCCACCGGCGAATACGCGCTGCCGGTATTGCGCCGGCTGATCGCTAGCGGCAAGCCAGTGTTCGGCATCTGCCTCGGGCATCAGCTGATGGGGTTGGCTCTCGGCGGGCGCACCCGCAAAATGGACAAGGGGCACCGCGGCGCCAACCACCCGGTCCAGGACCGCGCAACGGGCAAGGTCGAGATCACCAGCCAGAACCACGGCTTCGTGGTCGATTTCGAGCGCCTGCCGCTGGGAGTCGAGGCGACCCACATCTCTCTGTTCGACGGGTCCAACGAGGGGCTGCGCATCGACGGCCGCCCGGCCTTTTCGGTGCAGCACCACCCGGAAGCCAGCCCCGGCCCGCAGGACAGCGATTATTTATTCGAGAGGTTCGTGGATTTAATGGCGGAAAGCCGGTCGCAGTGAATACCCGCCGGCATCCTTCCTTTTTTGTCATCCCGGCGAAAGCCGGGACCCATTTGTCGGCTTGGGAAGGATTTCCGATCAGGCACAAACGCTTGAGCATTCCGTCAACGGGGAAACCCGCAAAATCATGGGTCCCGGCTTTCGCCGGGATGACAGCGAAAGCGTATAGCGGAGCAGCGCGTGCCTAAGCGCACTGACATGCATTCCATCCTGATCGTCGGCGCCGGGCCGATCGTGATCGGGCAGGCGTGCGAGTTCGACTATTCCGGCGCGCAGGCCTGCAAGGCTCTGAAGGAAGAAGGTTACCGGGTCGTGCTGGTCAACTCGAACCCGGCGACGATCATGACCGACCCCGAACTGGCCGATGCCACCTATATCGAACCGATCACCCCGGCGATGGTCGAGCGCATCATCGTCCGCGAGCGGGATTGCGGGCACCCGATCGACGCACTGCTGCCGACGATGGGCGGCCAAACCGCGCTCAATACCGCGATGGCGCTGTCACATGACGGCACCCTCGCGCGCCACAAGGTGCAGTTGATCGGCGCTAACGAAGAGGCGATCGCCAAGGCCGAGGACCGCCAGCTGTTCCGTCAGGCGATGGACCGGATCGGCCTCGAATCGCCGAAGAGCCGGCTCGTCGCTACGCTGGAGGCGGGCCTCGAAGCGCTCGGCGAGATCGGCCTGCCAACGATCATCCGGCCGTCCTTCACCCTGGGCGGCACCGGCGGCGGCATCGCCTACAATACCGAGGAGTTCGAGGAGATCGTCCGCGGCGGCCTCAGGGCGTCGCCGACCCACGAGGTCTTGATCGAGGAATCGGTGCTCGGCTGGAAGGAGTACGAGCTCGAAGTCGTCCGCGACCGCAATGACAACTGCATCGTCGTGTGCTCGATCGAGAATATCGACCCGATGGGCGTGCACACCGGCGATTCGGTGACCGTTGCGCCGGCCCTGACCCTGACCGACAAGGAATACCAGCTGATGCGCAACGCCGCGATCGCGGTGCTGCGCGAGATCGGGGTCGATACCGGCGGCTCGAACGTGCAGTTCGCCGTCAACCCGGTCGATGGGCGGCTCGTCATCATCGAGATGAACCCGCGCGTGTCGCGCTCCTCGGCGCTGGCGTCGAAGGCGACCGGCTTTCCGATCGCCAAGGTCGCCGCCAAGCTCGCGGTCGGCTACACCTTGGACGAACTCGACAACGAGATCACCCGCATCACCCCGGCCTCGTTCGAGCCGACGATCGACTACATCGTCACCAAGATGCCGCGCTTCACCTTCGAGAAATTCCCGGGGGCGGAGCCGCTTCTATCGACCTCGATGAAATCGGTCGGCGAGGCGATGGCGATCGGCCGCAGCTTCGCCGAATCGGTGCAGAAGGCGCTGCGCTCGATGGAAACGGGGCTCGACGGCTTCGACGAGGTGGCGATCGACGGGGTCGCCGGCGCCGCGCCGGACGCCGCCAAGGCGGCGGTCAAGGCGGCGCTCGCCAAGCCGTCGCCCGACCGCCTGCTGCTGATCGCGCAGGCGTACCGGCACGGCCTCTCGACCGCCGAAATTCACGCCGCCTGTCATTACGAGAAGTGGTTTCTCGAACGCATCCGCGAGATCGTCGGGGCCGAGGAGCGGGTGCGGCGGGACGGGCTGCCGGACACGCCGACCGCCTTCCTGCGGCTGAAGCAGATGGGATTTTCGGACGCGCGCCTCGCGGCGCTCACCGGCAGCGGCGAGGCGGAGGTGGCCCGACGGCGCCGCGGGCTTGGACTGCATCCGGCCTATAAGCGGATCGACACCTGCGCCGCCGAGTTCCCGTCGCTGACCCCGTACATGTATTCCTGCTACGAGGGCGACGGCCTGTCGCCGCCGGACTGCGAGGCCGATCCGAGCGAGCGCGACAAGATCATCATCCTCGGCGGCGGCCCCAACCGCATCGGCCAGGGCATCGAATTCGACTATTGCTGCGTCCATGCCGCCTACAGCCTGCGCGAGGCCGGGGTCGAGACGATCATGGTCAACTGCAACCCGGAGACCGTCTCGACCGATTACGACACCTCGGACCGGCTCTATTTCGAGCCGCTGACCGCCGAGGACGTGATCGAGCTGGTGGGGGTCGAGCAGAGCCGGGGCCGCGTCCTCGGCGTCATCGTCCAGCTCGGCGGGCAGACGCCCTTGAAGCTCGCGGCGGCGCTCGAAGCGGCGGCGATCCCGATCCTCGGCACCTCGCCCGACGCCATCGACCTCGCCGAGGACCGCGCCCGCTTCCAGCAGCTGCTCGGGCGCCTCGGCCTCAAGCAGCCGGCGAACGGCACCGCGACCTCGGCCGAAGCGGCCGAGGCGGTCGCCGCCGAGATCGGCTATCCCGTCGTGATCCGCCCCTCCTACGTGCTGGGCGGCCGGGCGATGGAGATCGTCCA
>DASUKH010000122.1:0-3905 GCA_036278835.1 Allostellaceae bacterium | reverse complement strand
TGGCCTGGAAGACGAGGCGGACTTTCTGGCCGATCTTGATCTGGTCGAGGTCGCAATCGACGATGTTCGACATGATCCGCGGCCCCTCGGCGAGTTCGACATAAGCGATCGCATAGGGGACCGGGGCGCGGCGCATCACGCTGTACGTATAGATCGTGCCGTCGCCGGAGGCCTCTCGCCACTCGACACGATCACTGAAGCAGAACGGGCAATGGCTGCGCGGGTAGAAATGCGGCTCGCCGCAGGCGGCGCATTTCTTGTAGAGGAATTTGCTCTCGGACGCCGCATCCCAGAAATGCTGGGTTTCGGGGTTGATCGGCGGTGCGGCGATCTTGCGGTCCTGTGCTTGCGCCATCGTTCTCACTCCCTTTCCATGATGACGGTGGCAGCGTTGTGGCGGGTGCCGAGCGAGCCGCCGGTGCCGTGCGCCAGCGCGATATCGCAATTCGCGACCTGCACCTTGGGGTGCGCCTCGCCGCGCAATTGCCGCACCGCTTCGAGCACCTTGGTGAGGCCGCCGCGGTTCGACGGGTGATTATTGCAGAGGCCGCCGCCGTCGGTGTTGAACGGCAATTTGCCGGTGCCGGCGATCAAATTGCCGTCGGCGACGAACCGGCCGCCCTGGCCCTTTTCGCAGAAGCCGAGGTCTTCCAGCTGCATGATCACGGTGATCGTGAAGCTGTCGTATATCGAGGCGTATTTGATGTCCTTCGGGGTCACCCCGGCCTCGGCGAAGGCGGGCGGGCCCGACCACACTGCCCCCGAATAGGTCAGATCGACCTTGCCGCCCATTTGGTGCTTGGGCGCTTCTCCCGCCCCGATCACCTTGACGAGCGGCCGCTTCAGGCGCCTCGCGATCTCCGGCCGCGCCATGATGATGGCGCCGCCGCCGTCGCTGATGACGCAGCAATCGAGGCGGTGCAGCGGGTCGGCGATCATCGGCGAACTGACGACATCCTCGACCGTCACCACGTCCTTCAGCATCGCATGCGGGTTGTATTGCGCATGGTGCGAGGCGGCGACCTTGACCCAGGCCATCTGCTCGCTGGTGGTGCCGTATTGGTGCATGTGGCGCATCGCGCACATCGCGTACATGTTGGCGGTGGCGGGCGCGTAAGGCAGCTCGAACCCGGATTCGGGCATCGGCACCCCCGGCGCGCGCGGCGCCGTGCCGGTCGCCATGCCCTCGGCGCGCGGCCGGCCAGCCAGGGTGATCAGCCCGATGTCGCATTTGCCGGCGGCGATCGCCTCGGCGACGTGGCCGACCTGCAACAGGTAGGACGAGCCGCCGGTGTCGGTCGAATCGACGTGGCGCAGCTTCAAGCCCATGTAATCGACCATCGACAGCGCGCCGAGGCCCGGCGTATCGCCGGCGGCGCAGAAATAACCGTCGATATCGTTTTTCGAGAGTCCGGCATCGGCGAGCGCCCCGGCCGTGACCTCGGCATGCAGCTGCGGCACCGTCTTGTCCTTGGCCAGCCGGGTCGGGTGCTCGTAGATCCCGACGATGTAGGCCTTGCCCTTGATGCTCATCCGCCCCGGTCCTCCGCAAGCTCCTGATCGGTCAGCCGGGATGGGATACCGTTCGCCGGCTCGGGTCAATCGCGGATTGCTTACGTGGCGCACTACGCCAAGAATGCCGGCGCCGCCGGGGATGGGCGATCCGCCGGCGAATAAGATGGGGGTTCGCGCGTTCTCGGATCGCCGCGATCGTTGTTCAGGCATTCGAAAGGGGAACAGATGCCTCATAAAGTATTCATCGGCGCCGTCGGGCTGCTGCTCGCCGGCATGATGGCGCTGCCGGCGCCAGCCCAGGCGCAGCACAACCGCCGGCAGCAGCAGATCCAGCGGGCGCACCGGTTGTGCAGCCAGGGTTACCGGCCGGCCTGCATCCGCTTCGGCTACCTGCTCGGGGAAAACCAGGGCCGCCGCGCCGAGTGGCGGCGCGATCACCCCGACTGGTACTGGTGGCAGCGCTGGTAGCGCGTGGCCCGAGGCGGGGCCGGCGGTCAGGGCGGTCCCGGCGGGACCGCCCCGGACGCCTGTCGCAAAGCGCCTGAAATTATACCGCCGAGCGCGTGAAATCGAATTCCGCCGGCACCGGGATTGCTTCGTCGCTCCGCTCCTCGCAATGACATCGTTTTGGTGTCATTGCGAGCGAAGCGAAGCAATCTCACGCGGCCGGGGTCCGCTCTGAGGCGCATCGGCATCAGACGGGGAGCTCGGCGCCGACCGGCAGCCGCCACATGACCCGGCGTTGGCCGTGGTAGTCGTTGATCGCGAAGTGCTGGACGCAGCGATTGTCCCAGATCGTCACCGTGCCCTTTCGCCAGCGGATGCGGGCGGTGAGTTCGGGACGGGTGCAATGCGCCTGCAGGAAGTCGATTAGCGGTTTGCTTTCGGCCTCGGTCCAGCCCTTGAAGCGGATCGTGTGACGATTGCTGACATAAAGCGCCTTGCGGCCGGTCTCCGGGTGGGTGCGCACGACCGGGTGTTCGGCCTCGATCTGCTCGGCCTGATCGGTATTGCGCATCTTCATGTGCTTGTTTTCTTCGCGACCGCCGCGGCCGCCGTTCATCCGGGCGCTGTAGATACCGGTCAGGCCGCCGAGCATCTCCTGCATCCCCGGCGACAGCGCGTCGTAGGCGAGATACTGGTTGGCGACCATCGTGTCGCCGCCATACTCCGGCACCTCGCGGGCATAGAGCATCGTGCCGATCGGCGGGCGCTCGATATAGGTCGTGTCGGAGTGCCAGGCGCCGCCGACATTCTCCTTCTGGTCCGGCTCCTTGCGCAGCTCGAAAATCTGCGGGAAATCGGGCATGCCCTCGACAAACGGGTAGTAGGCCGGCTCGGCGAAGTAACGGGCAAAGCGCAAGAGATCGGCGCCGCCCAGCTCCTGATCGCGCAGATAGATCGCGCAATGGGCGAGGAAGGCGTGATGGATCTCGGATCGCGCCCGGTTGCTGAGCGGCTGGCGCAGATCGACGCCGGCGATCTCGGCGCCGAGCGCGCCCGCCAGCGGACGTACCGTAATCGTCTCGTAGTTCATCGACTGCACCTTGTAGCCGGACCCGGATTGCGATCCTAAGGCCGGCCGATGACGGCCCGGCCACGATTTTTGCACCGGTCGCGGTTGTCCGAAACGGTGGGTCGCGGCTAGGCTGGGCTTGCGGGCGCAATTCGGGCAAGGGGAGCGAGGATCGCATGAGGAACATTTCGCTGCTGCTGTTCGCGGGCATAGCTGTCACACTTATGGCGAGTGTTACGGCGGCAGGGGCCGCCGAGACGCCGAAGCACGGCGGCACGTTGACCTACGTGATCCCGGCCGATGCGCCGCCAAGCTTCGACGGGCACCGCGAGAGCACCTTCGCGACGATCCACTCGGTGGCGCCGTTCTACAGCACGCTGATCCGGGTCGATCCGCAAGACCCCGGATCGGGCAAATTCGTGTGCGATGTCTGCACCGCGATGCCGACCCCGACGGATAACGGCAAGACCTACACATTCAAGATCAGGGCCGGCATCAAATTCCACGACGGCACGAAGCTGACGGCCGCCGATGTCGCTGCGAGCTGGAACGAGATCGTCTTTCCGCCGAAGGGCATCATCAGCCCGCGCCAGGATTATTTCCTGATGGTCGACAAGATCGAGGCGCCCGACCCGAGCACCGTTGTCTTCCATCTGAAATTCGCCACAACAGCCTTTCTGCCGGCGCTCGCCGACCCGTTCGCGTTCATCTATGAAAAGAAGATTATCGACAAGGACCCGCATTGGTACGAGAAGCATGTGATGGGGTCCGGCCCGTTCAAGTTCGTCTCTTACGAGACCGGGCAGTCGATCAAGGGGGTTCGCAACCCGGATTATTTCCGCAAGGGGCTGCCGTACCTCGATGGGTTTATCGG
>DASUKH010000121.1:0-25984 GCA_036278835.1 Allostellaceae bacterium | reverse complement strand
GGCGGACACTGGCGGCATATCGTTTGTCGATTCCCTTCATGGCCGGGTCGACGACATCGTTGACGCCTGCACTCGCTGCGGCAAATGCGTGGCGGCGTGTCCGATGGTCGAGCCGGCGGGGCTCGACCCCGGCAATGCCGTCGCGATCGCCGAGGGTATCATCGACCTGCTCGCCGGCGGCGAGGGCAGCAAGGACGCAGAGCGTTGGGCTCAGGTCTGCACCAACAGCGGCAAGTGCATCCCCGCTTGCGAGCACGGGATCAACCCGCGCTTCATGGTGAACATGGCCCGGATCGCGGCGAAAGCTAAGCTCGGCGCCGACAAGGTCCGGCGCGCCGCCAACGAATATTTTGTCTCGATGGGGCGCAGCACGCGGACGATCGCCCGGCTGCAGCTGCCGCCCGAGGTGCTGGCGCGGGTCAGCCCGAAATTGCGCGCCGCCGACGAATACACAAGCCATCCCGAAATCGTCTTCTACACCGGGTGCAACGTCATCAAGACGCCGCACATCGCGCTCTTGGTCCTGGAGGTCCTCGACGCGCTCGGGGTCAGCTACGAGGTGATGGGCGGCACCGCCGCCTGTTGCGGCATCCAGCAGTTCAAGCGCGGCGATGCCGGGACCGCCGGGCGCGTCTCCTACAATACGATCGACCGGCTGAGCCGGCCCGGCGCGTCGCGCGTCATCGCGTGGTGCCCGAGCTGCCAGATCCAGATCGCCGAAGTGGCATTGCCGGCCTACCGCGAGTCGTTCGGCACGGTGCCGTTCGACATGAACCCGATCGCCGAGTTTTTCGCCGAGCGGCTGGAGGATTTAAGGCGCCTGTTCGTGCACCCGGTCAACAAGCGGGTGGCGCTGCAAGAGCGCTCGGCGCTGCCGAACGTCATGGCGGCGATCAAGCGGGTGCTCGGCGCGATACCCGGGCTGGAGTTGGTCGAGCTCGACGTGCCGATCCTCAGCACGCAGGCCAGTCACCTGTCGGTCGTGCCCGAGTTCAAGGCCGAATTGCGCGAGCGCGAGTTGCGCGCCGCCGCCGAGGCGGGCGTCACGACCTTCGCTTCGATTTTCCACGCCTGCCACCGCGATCTGATCAAGTATCAGCCGCAGGTTTCGTTCGAGCTGATCAACTTCATGGAACTGATCGGCGAGAGCATGGGGATCCGCATCCCCGACCTTTACAAGCGGCTAAGACTGATCGGCGACATCGATACGATCATCGCCGACAGCGCCGACCTGATCGCCGCCTACGGTCTCGACCTGGACACGGTCCGCGACGTGCTGGCGCAAGACATGCGCGGCGCCGGCTGAATACGGGTTCGCGGCGGGAAGCCCATAAGCGAACACTCCCCTCTTCGCATTCCCGGCGAACGCCGGGACCCACCCGTCCACGGTCGCGATGTCGCTCCATGGGTCCCGGCCCCCGCCGGGACTGCGGGCGTTCGAAGACGAGCCGTTCGCCCGGCCTCCAGCGTCGCGTGTCCGCCGGTCGCGAATATCGAATTGCCGCAACCGGAGGCCGAAAACAGGATTAGACTGGGTGCCGGACGAAACCAGGAGATCGGCGATGGACCGAGCCACGTTCGAGACCGAATTGCGGGCGCAGGGTTATGGCGAGGTTGTCGACCGCCGGATGGAGGCGGCCGTCGTCAATCCCGAGCACGCCCATGAATTCGACGCACGCCTGCTGGTCCTCGAAGGCGCGATGACGATCGCCTCGGAAGGAAGCGAGCGCACCTATCGCGCCGGCGACACGTTCGCGATGGCGGCGGGATGCCGCCATGCCGAGCGGGCCGGACCCGAGGGCGCCCGCTATCTGGCGGGACGGCGCCACCCGACGAAACAATAGACGATGCGCCGCAGCCGGCGACGGCCCGATTGCGGCGCAAAAGGCGGCATAACCGGAGGAATCCAGCGATGACGATGATCGACATGCATGCCCATTGGCGGCCGGCGGAAGCCGCCGATGCGCTGCGCGCCCGCACCCGCGAGCCGCGCATCGTGCGCGACCAGGACGGGGCCGAGGTGCTGAAAGCCCCGCGGATGGGCGAGACCCCGATCGCCGACGCGTTCGACGATATCGATTTCCACCTCGCGCGGATGGACCGCCAGGGGGTCGAGACGAGCGTGCTGTCGCTGCTCGGCTCCTTCTGCTGGATCGAGTCGCAGCCGTTGGAGGTGTCCGGCCCGCTGTGCCGGCGCGTCAACGACGGCCTCTCCGGGATTTGCCGGAAACACCCCGGCCGCTTCGCCGCGCTTGCCGCACTGCCGCTGACCGACATGGAAGCCGCCGCGGCCGAGCTCGGTCGGGCGCTCGACCTCCCGGGAGTGATCGGCGCGCAGGTGCCGGGCAACTACTTCCTCAGCCGCAACGATGCGGAGGCGGCCCGGCCGCTGCTCGAAATCGCGAACCGCCGCCGCGCCATGCTCTTTATCCATCACGGCCCGCGGCCGGGCGACGCCTTCCCGAAAATCGGTGCCGATACCGACAATGCGCGCCGTCGGAACGGCACGCTCAACATGCAGGCGAGCCTGTCCTCGGTGATGGTGACGCTCTGCCTGACCGACATTCTGGCGCCCTATCCCGATCTCTCGGTCGTCGTCCACAATCTGGGCGGCAACATCCCCTACGAGGTCGAGCGGATGGACCATCGCTGCCTGCTCGATACACCGGACGAGGAATTGCCGTCGGCGCGCTTCCGCCGGGCCAAGGTCTATGTCGATTGCAACTCGTTCGGGCCGCGAGCGATCGAGGCGGCGGTGCATCTCTACGGCGCCGAGCGCATCGTGTGCGGCACCGACGGCACCGCGTTCGGCGTCGACTGGACACGCAAGGCGCTTGCCGATGCCGCGATCGGCAATGACGCGCGCGAACGGATTCTGCACGGCAACGCGGCGGCGCTGCTCGCCCGCACCGGGATCGCGCAACACCCGATGGCCGCCGAGTAAAGCCCCGGCTTCGCACACCGCCGCCGGCGCGGGGTTACGCAACGAGCGGCGGCGTGCCAGGCTGGCTGCGCCTTGCCCCTGGGTTAATCTGGCCGCCGTCGAATTGATCCCGGACCCATGCACCATGCCGGTTGAGGCTGCCCTTCGGTTGACCGACGACCCGGGCCCGGCGCAGGACCTCGGCGTCAGGCTGGTCGGGGCCGGCCTTATCGATCAGCGAACCCTTGAACGGGCGCGGCGCGTCGCCGGCGAAGCGGGCGGCCGCCTCGACCGTATCCTGACCCAGCTCGGCCTGGTCAGCGAACGGGGCCTTGCCGAGGCGCTGGCCCAAATATTGTCGGTTCCGCTGGTCGCGGCGGCGGACTATCCGGATGTGCCGCTGTTCGAGGAACGGCTCAAAGCGAAGTTCCTGCGCAAGGCGCGTGCGATGCCGATCGCCGCGGACGCGAATTGCGTCACGCTGGCGATGGCCGACCCACTCGACGATTTCACCCGCGATGCCGTCGCCGCCGCGCTCGACCGCCGCGTCGCGGTGGCGGTCGCCGTGCCGGTCGAGCTGGAGGCGGTGTTCGAGCGGCTTTACGCCGGGGCCGAAGCCGCAGTGGAGGAGGCGGCGGTTCTCGACAATCCCGGCGCCGGCGGCGAGCCGGTCGAAGAGGATGCCGAGCGGCTGAAGGATCTCGCGAGCGAGGCGCCGGTCATCCGCCTCGTCAACCAGCTGATCGCGCGGGCCGTCGAGACGCACGCCTCCGACATTCATCTCGAACCCTTCCCCGACCGGCTGCGGGTGCGCTACCGTTATGACGGCGTCTTGCAGGAGATCGAGCCGCCGCCGGCGCGGCTGCAGGCGGCGATCGTCTCGCGCGTCAAGATCATGGCGCGGCTCGACATCGCCGAGCGCCGCCTGCCGCAGGACGGGCGCATCAAGTTGACGGTGCGCGGCCACGATATCGATTTCCGGGTATCGACGATCCCCTCGCTGCACGGCGAGACCGTCGTGCTGCGCGTGCTCGACCGCACCGCCGTCGAATTCGATTACGACCGGCTCGGCTTTCCCGCTGATATCCGGCGCGGCGTCGAGGCCTGTCTCGACCTGCCGAACGGCATGGTGCTGGTGACCGGCCCGACCGGCAGCGGCAAGACGACGACCCTCTATACCGGCCTGTTGCAGCTCAACACCGTCGCCCGGAAGATCGTGACCGTCGAGGACCCGATCGAATATCAGCTCGCCGGGATCAACCAGATCCAGGTCAAGCCGCAGATCGGGCTCAGTTTCGCCAGCCTGCTGCGCTCGATCCTGCGGCAGGACCCGGACGTCATCATGATCGGCGAGATACGCGACCTCGAAACCGCGCAGATCGCGGTGCAGGCCGCGCTGACCGGGCATCTCGTGCTCTCGACGGTGCACACCAACTCGGCCGCGGCGACGGTGACCCGGCTGCGCGACATGGGCCTTGAGGATTATTTGCTGACCGCCACCCTCAAAGGCGTCCTGGCGCAGCGTCTGGTGCGGCGGCTCTGTCCGGCCTGCAAGGCGCCGCACCCGGCCCCCGCTTCGCTGGTCGAGCGCTTTGGCCTCGACCGGCTGGTCGATCCCGGCAGGGCGGGCAGCCCGATCGCCCTGCATCAGGCGGTCGGCTGCCCGGACTGCCGCGGCACCGGGTATCGCGGACGGCGCGCGATCGGCGAATTGCTGGTGCCGAACCCCGCGATCGATCGCCTGATCTTCGAGCGGGCCGACGATGCGGCGATCGAACGGGCGGCGATCGGCGCCGGCATGCGCACGATGTTCGACAACGGGCTTCGCGCGGTGCTCGAGGGCGAGACGACGATAGAGGAGGTTGTGCGCTGCACCCGCAGCGAAGCGTGAGCACAGAAGTCGGGGGACAAGGATGGGGCAGTTCCGCTGGTCGGCGGTCAGCAATGCCGGCGAGGTCCTGAGCGGCGTCATGGAGGCGCCCGATCGCGCCGCCGTTGTCGATCGGCTGCAGCACCAGGGGCAGATCGTCTTGCGCGCCGACCCGGCGGACCGGCGCCGCGGCCTCGGCGACCTGCTGCACCTGGAGCTGGGCGGCGCCCGCGGCCTCGACAAGGCGGCGCTGAGCGAGGTCACCCGCGAGCTGGCGATCATGCTGGCGGCCGGCCAGGACCTCGACCGCGCCCTGCGCTTTGTCGTCGAGAATACCCGTAGCGCCCGCGCCCGTGCCGTCCTCTCTGTGGTGCGCGACAAGGTGCGGGCCGGCAGCCCGCTCGCGACCGCGCTGGCAGCCGAGCCCCGCAGCTTTTCGCGGCTTTATGTCGGCCTCGTGCGCGCCGGCGAGGCCGGCGGATCGCTGCCGGCGACGCTGGAGCGACTGGCGATCCTGATCGAGCGCGAGCGCAGCCTTGCCGCGGGCTTGCGGGCGGCGATGGTCTATCCCGCCCTGCTGGCGGCGGCGGCGATCGCCTCGGTCGTGCTGCTGCTGACTTACGTCCTCCCGCAATTCGCCCCGATGTTCGAGCAGGCCGGGGCGAAACTGCCGGCCTCGACACGCCTCTTGATGGCGATCGGCGCCGCAGTCGCCGCCGGCGGCCCGTGGGCGCTGATGATATTGGCCATCTCGGCGCTGGTCGCACGGCGGCTGCTGGCGCAGCCGGCCTATCGAATCCGGGCCGATCGCTGGCTCTTGCATCTACCGGTGGCCGGCCGGCTGTTGCGCGAGACCTTGGCGGCGCGGCTGACGCGCACCCTCGGCAGCCTGTTGCAGAACGGCGTGCCGCTGATCGCCGCGCTCGGCATCGCCCGCGACGCGCTCGGCAATTGGGCGGCGGCGGCAGCTGTCGATGCGGCCGCGCTGGCGACCAAGGGCGGTGGCGGCTTGGCCCGGCCGCTCTCGGAATCCGGCCTGTTTCCGAGCCGGATGATCCATCTTTTACAGCTCGGCGAGGAGGCGGCGCAGCTGTCGGCCATGGCCTTGAAGGCCGCCGACATTCATGACGAGCAGGCGCGCCTGATGATGCAGCGGCTGGTCGCGCTTGCGGTGCCGGCCGTGACGATCGTGATGGGCCTCGTGGTCGCCGGCATCATCGGCTCGCTGCTGACCGCGATGCTGAGCCTCAATGACCTTGCCGTCTGAACCGGCCGGCCCGGGGGCGGCGAACACTGCCGGCGGCTTCACGCTGATTGAAATCCTGGTCGTCGTCGCGGTGATGGCCTTCGCCCTCGTGCTGATCGTCGGCTACAAGCCACTCTGGAGCCGCGGCTTCGCAATCGAGCAGGTGGCGGAAGAGCTGGCCGGGCAGCTGCGGCTGGTGCGCTCGGAGGCGATTGTCGAAAACCGCGCCGTCGCGTTGCAGATCGACCTCGCGGCCCACCGCTATCGGGCCGGCGCGGCGGCGGCGCACCCGCTGCCGGCGGCCCTGAAAATCGCATTACTGACCGTCGCCGGCGAGCACCGCGGCAGCACCGTCGGCGGCATCCGCTTCAACCCCGACGGCAGCTCGACCGGCGGCCGCATCGTCCTGGGAAACGGCAAACGCAAGGTCGCGGTCGGCGTCGATTGGCTCACCGGCCGGGTCAGCATCGCCGATGTCCGATAGCCGGCCGGCCGGGTTCACGCTGCTCGAAGTCATCATCGCGCTGGCGATCGCCGCGCTGGCGGTTGTCGTCATGTTCCGGGCCGGGGGGGATGGGCTGTTCGCGGTCGCCAGCGCCGGGCGGGCCGAAGAAGCCGTGCAGCGCGCACAATCGCACCTTGCCGCGATCGGGCAAGATGTCGCGCTGCTGCAAGGCGCTACCGAGGGCGATGACGGCGGCGGCTATCGGTGGCGGCTGCGCATCGAGCCGGCGGCGCAGCGGCGCGTGCCGGCGACAGCCGGCTCGCCGCCGGCCGTCACGACCCTCTATGATGTCGAGGTCGCGATCACCTGGCGCGGACGCGGGCGCAGCCATTCGGTGGTTCTGAAGACCGAACGCGTCGACACCGCGAGTGGCGTTCGATGAGCGCGACAATGCCGGGAGCGGACCGGCGGCCGGCGCAAGGCGGCTTCACCCTCCTTGAGGTGCTGGTCGCGCTGGTCGTGCTCGGTTTTCTGATGGTTGGGCTGACCCAGGCGGTGCGCAGTGGGGTGGCGCTGCACCATGCCCAGAGACATCGCCTCGCAAAGACGGCGGACCTCGATTCCGCGATGCGGCTGCTGCGGCGCGTGTTCACCCGGCTGCCGGTCAATCCCAGCACCCATCGGCTGCTCGCGGCACCGGACGGAACGGCCTTCAAAGGCGGGGCCGATCGGGTGAGCTTTGTCGGCGACCTGCCGAACGGGGTCGGCACGACCGGCCGGGCCGAGATGACGCTCTCCGTCGAAGGCGGCCGCCTCGTCCTCAGCTGGCGCTCGCATCGCCATGCGCGCCTGCTCGGCCCGCCGCCGCCCCTCACCCGCACAATCCTCCTCGACCACGTCAAGCAGCTGCAACTGGCCTATTGGGGATCGCCCGCCGGTAACGGCGATCCGACATGGCGACCGCGCTGGCAAGGGGTCCAGGCACCGCAGCTGATCCGCATTCGCATCAGGTTTGAAAAAGGCGATCCGCGCCGCTGGCCCGATCTGATCGCCGCCGCGCGGCTTTAACCGTCGCCTTCGCTGTTCCACGCGAGGACGGCGTAGAAACCCGATTTCGGGATGACCCGCACGATCGCGGTGCGGGTCGCGCGGGCATTGCCCGGACCCTCGGCATTCGCCACGATGCGCGCCGTCAGCATGTCCGATCGCCGGCTCGCCGGCGCGGCCCTCGCCGCTTGCGGCCCGGCAATGGCCGCGATCGCCGCCTTCACGACCGGATCGGCATAGGCGGCATCGGGCACGGCCGGCGCAAACAGCGACAGATGCGGCCGGATCGCCGCAAAAATCCGCGGCGACATGCCGTTGATGCGGCGCAATTCGCCGAGCGTTTCCAGCGGCTCGCCGGGCGGCGCATAGCCGCGCCCGTCGTATGCGGCGGTCAATGCCTGCGGCTTCGACGCCGTTCCGGCCTTGCCGACCCAAACCCCGATCGCGGCGGCCAGACGGCTGGCAGTTTCGGGAGCGCTGCCGGTGACCGCGAGCAAGGCCGCGAGGAGGCCCGGGGACGCGAAATTGGGGTTGATGCGCGCGTCTTCATCATAGACCCGCACGACGACCCGGCTGTCGCCGACCATGAACCGATGCAGGCTGCCGTCGGGCGGCCAGCGTTTGTTGGGATCGCTCTCCAGCAGTTCGAACACCGCCCGCCAAACGGCGCCATCCGCCGCCGCGCCGGCGACCGAATTCGAAGCAAGATTGCCGGCAATGCGGAGTTCGACCCGGCCGCTGCCGGCCAGATGCGCAGTGATGAACGCGAGCAGCACCAGCGTCCATAATACGATGATCAGTGCGAAGCCGGGGCTGCGGTGGCGGGCCGGCTCCGCTTCCGGCGCGCCAGTCACCGCTTAAAGCCGGTTCGGGTTGGCCGATCCCGGGATCGGCCTGTGCTCCAGCTCCGGCCTGACCAGGGCGGCGTTCTGCAACTGGTTGCGCAGATCCTCGGTCAGGGCGCGCGCGCTGCGCTGGTCGTTGATCACGTGCGGCGTGATCAGGACCAGCAATTCGGTGCGCTGCCGCGTGCTCGATTGCGAGGAGAACAGCGTGCTCAAAACCGGAATGTCCTTGATAAACGGGATGCCGTTATTGTCGTCGGTGGAGTTGTCGCGGATGAGGCCGGCCAGCGCGACCGTCTGGCCGTCCTGCACCGCGATCCTCGTGTTGACGAAGCGGTCGTCGAAGGTCGGCGAGCCGATCACCGTATTTGCCGCCGCTGGCGCCACCGCGCTGACCTCCTGCGCAACATCGAGGGTAACGAGGCCACCTGAATTGATCCGCGGCGTCACCTGCATAATGACCCCGGTGGAATGATAATCGACGCTGTTCACCACCGGGGCGCCGGTATTCAGGGTGCTGACGGCAGTGGCGGTCAGGATCGGCACCTGCTGCCCGACCTGCAGCCGCGCCGGCTCGTTGTCCATTACCAGGACCTGCGGCGCCGACAGCACTTTGACCTTCGTCACGTCGGCCAGCGCCTGAAGAATAAATTTCGGCGCCTTGCTGATTGCAAAGCCGATCAGCCCGGTCGGCGCCAACGGCGTCGGGGGAAATGATATCGGCGCTGCACCCAGCGTCTCGGAGACATGATCGAGCTTAAAAAAGAACTGCGTCCCGTACTGTAGCGCATCGTTGAGGGTGACCTCGGCGATGGTCGCGTCGATCAGCACCTGCAACGGTACGATGTCGATCTTGCGCAGCATGCCTTCGACAACCGAATACTCGCGCTGCGTCGCATAGATCAGCAGCGCATTGTTGCGCGGATTGGCGATGATGCGCATCCGGTTCATCGCCTCCTCGCCGGCTTCCGTGGATGCGGATAGTGGCTCCGTTGCCGGGAGTGCCGCGACCGCCGCGGCCGGCGGTGCCGCTACGCCGCCCGCCGCGGCCCCAGGCAGGGCGGTCGCGCCGAGCCCCGACAGTCCGCCGCGTTCGCCAATTCCCGGCGCGGCTCCGGCGAGACCCGCGGCGCCGCCGTTCAGCATTGCCGGCTGCAGAGAGGGCGCGGTCCGCCCGGGCGGCGCCGCCGGTACCGCCGGCGCGGTGACATGGCCGGGCGTGAACGCGCGTTGCAGCAGGTTCGCCAGATCCGCGCTCTGCCCGTTCTGGACGTAATAGACATGCCAAGTCCGCGCCGTCGCATCCTGCATGCGACCGGTCAGACTAAAGAAACGGCGCGCCACATCGAGATAGCGCGGCTGGCTGGAGGCGACCAGGACGGCATTGACCCGCGGCAGCGGCACGACGGTGACGAGCCCGCCATTGGCGCCGCCATTCTCGGCCCGCATCGCCTTTTCGAGCGCTGCCGCCGTTGTCGGCGCGGAACCGTCCTCCACCGGGAACAGCCCAAAAGATCGCCCCGCCAGCGCGTCGATGTCGAAAGCGCGGATCAGCGCGACGATCGCCTGACGGGCGGTCGAGCTGCCGCTGACGACCAGGGCGTTGTGTGCGGGATCGGCAGTCAGCTTGCCGCCTTCCCCGACATAGGGTTGCAGCACCTTGGCAAGGTTCGCCGCCCCGGCATAACGCAGCCCGACCACCTGCGTCCCCGCCCCGCCCGCCGATGCGGCGGACGCGGTGTTGGTCGCCTCCGCGGCGCCGATCGGGATCACCTGGTACAGCCCGTTCTTCCGAACCAGGGTGGCGCCGTTCTGGTTCAGCACGGTCTCCAGAGCCGGCAGAACCTGGTCGCGCGGCAGCGGCGTCGCCGTGGCGAGCGTCGCGGTGCCGTGCACCCGCGGGTCGATCGTGTAGTCGAGCTTCAAGGTGCCGCCGAGCACCGCGCGCGCCACCTCGCGGATATCGGTATCCACGAAATTCAGCGTTACGGCGCCGCCTTGCTCGGCGCGCGGCGGCAAGGGCGGTAGCGGACGGGGGGTCGAGGGCACACGGTCAACGCCGCGCGCCTCGAAGGCTGTCATGCGTTGCCGCTCGCCCGCGATCGCCGCATCGACGCGCGGCGGCGCTGCCTGCAACCGGGTCGGTTCGGGAAGCGGAACAAGACTTTCCGGCGGTGCGGAATGGCAGGCCGGGAGCACGGCCAGGAGGGCCATCAGCAGAATCGTGCCGCAGCATCGGTTCATACGCAACATCACCCGTGGTGCCCTGCCCGTGCTGTGCGCGCCGCGGGCCGCCCCGACGGCGGGCCTGGGGGTACGGCATTGGCGGCCGGCAGGGCGCGCCGCCTGGCGTCAAGCGCCGCATCCGCCTTTGGTTGAAAAATCCGCGAGCCGGAGGGGCCCCTGAGCGACACCGCGGTCGGCGTGATCGTCTCGACCTGCCAACCGCCGACGCTGTCACCCTCCGTCACGACGATCGGCTTGCCGGCGGGGACGGCAAAGATGGCGAGGCGGCGTTCGGGTGAGACGATGATGCCGGTGAGCCGGTCGCCGGTGAACGCTTCCTCGACCGGCCCGCCCTTCGCGGGCGGCCGCCGCGTCGGGCTGAACAACGGCCGGTCGAGCGCCGTCGCCATCAGCTTTCCGACCGCTATCGGCGGCGGTTTCGGCGCGACCGGCTCGGGAGCGACGCGGGCGGGCGGCCGGGCGACGATCGTGCTGCCGGCCGCATCGCCGCGCAGCTCGACCGCATTGACGGCGGCGAGGCCGATGCAGGCGGTCAGCAGCAGGAGAAGCCGGCGATCGAACATGGCGCGGCGATCACGGCTTGGCGGAATCGGGCTTGTCGGCCGCCCGGAACCCGTAAATTTCCAGGCGTGAGGCGAGACCCGCTTCCTTGTGGGTATCCTGCCGCCATCGGGTGCTGCCGATCCGCAGGTCGCCGACAATCATCGGCGGCGTCGCCGTCTCGAGTTCGGAAAGGAGCTTTATCAGGCTCTCGTACGGCCCGCTGACCACCAGGCGCAGTCCGATCCGGCGATACGCGCCGGCGGCCTCGGCGGGCAGGATTTCGGTGCTGCCGACAGTGACCCCGGCGTGCGCCGCATACTGCTCCACATGACCCTGCAGCGCAGCCGAGGCGATCGCATCGCTTGCCCCGTCGAGGGTGAGGCGCTGCTTGTCACCCGTGCGGCGCAGCTTCACCACCCGCGCATGCAGGCCCGGCAGCTCGGCGGCGACCGAATCGAGCCTCTCGAGCAGGGCCCGGCGGTTCGCGATCCGCAGCTCGCGCTCGGCGTAAAAGCCGCGCAACGGCGCGACCACCGCGACATAAGCTGCCGCCAGCACGAGCAGCAGCACCAGCGCTGCAAGCAATCGGCCCCGCCAGCCGGTCGGCAGGGTCCCGCTCATTGCGGCCCGCCCGCGTCGGTTGCGATCGCAAATACTTCGGTGTGCAGCGCTTCGAGCCGGGTGACCGGCGCGGCAAAGGCCGGGTTGCGGAAACCGCCATCCGCGGCGAGCGCCCCGATCAGATGAGCCGCACGGCCGGAGCGGCCGCCGATCGTGAGTTTGCCTTGGCGCAGGCTGAGCTCGGTCAGATAGGTATCGTCCGGCAGGATGCGCGTCAGCTTTGCCAATACCTCAAGCGGACGCCCGGCCTTGTTCAGCTCTCGTTCGACCGCATCGGCGCTGCGCGAGGCGCGCTCGACCTGGGCGCGCAGCACGGCGGCGCGGGCGGCGACCTCCCGACCGGCGCGAACCTCGCGGTCGAGGGCGCCGAGCACCAGCGCCTGCCGGACAAATGGCATCGCCACCGCGCTGACGGCGAGAATCAGGCAGCAGAGGGCGGCCGCCCACAACAGGCGAGACGACCGCTCGGCCCCATATTTGGCATCTCTGCGGAGAGGCAGGCGCCGGTTGTCGCCGCGGTCGGCGACCTCCGCCCAGGCGGGCGCAACGCCGGCCGATCCAAGCAAAGCCAATAATGGCGCGAGCCTGATTTTCGGCAGCAGGAGCAGCCGCACCGTGAGCTGGCGGCGTTGCCGGTCGATCGCGACGATCTGACGGCTCCAATACAGCTCCTCGGCCTTGAACGGCGTCTCCCGGTCCATCTCGAATTCCAGCACCTGATCGAGGTCGGGCTGCGCCGCCAGCGGCAGGGCCAGCGTTTTCTCGAGAAACTCGCGCTTTTCCAGGCGCAGGACCGTCGAGGCGTTGCCGCCGGAACGGAGCAGGTCGCGGAGCTCGGCGGCGGCTGCCGCAAATTCGCCGAGCGGGACCTCCCTGCCGCGGCGGCGCCGCGCCAGGATCACGGTGCCGCTATCGCTCAACCGGCCGGCCAGGGAGACGACGAGCGCGTCGGGGATGTGGGGGGAAGGGCGCAGAAACGGCGGGAGCAGCTGCGTCAGCTGTTCCATCCACCACGCGAAGAAGGTGCTGATCATCACCCCGCCATCCCCCCTGCTTGATAGCCACAAGCAGGGAAGGAAACAACCTTGACGATAAGGCGCCGAACCCGGTCGGGAGCGTTTGCCGCGGTAAATGCCGTCATTGATTATAGATCGGCGCGTCGGCCCCGGTACCGCCGGGTTGGCCCTCAGGCCCAAGCGTGTACAGATCGTAATCGTGCCCGGGCCGCTGACTCGGATAATGGTAGATAAAGGGCCGGCCCCAGGGGTCTTCAGGCACCTTGTTGCCCTTCAGGTACGGCCCGTCCCAGCGGCTGACCTCTGCCGGCCGGGTGATCAGGCTTTGCAGGCCCTGATCGGTCGTCGGGTAGCTGCCGACATCGAGCTTGTACATGTCGAGCACCGTCGCGAGGCGCTCGATCGATTGATGCGCGATCTTCTCCTTGGCGGAACCGAGTTGGCGCAACGCGGCCGGTGCCACCAGCCCGATCAGCAGCCCGAGAATCGCCAGGACAACGAGCAGCTCCAACAGCGTGAAGCCGCTCTCCTTTCCCGGATGGTCGGCGGCGGCTCCGGCCGGGCTGGCTGGTGCGTCGTTCATTTCAGTCGGTGAAGACTTGCAGAAGGGAGCCACAGTATACGACACCAAAACCGGATGTCGATTATGCCGGCTCCGGGTAGTGCCTCAGGTTGGTTGGATCGGCGCCTCGGGTCTTTCGAGACGCCCGCTTCGCGGCCTCCTCAGGATGAGGCTTTTTCTTAATTCCATCCTAGGTTACCTCATCCTGAGGAGCGCCCGGAAGGGCGCGTCTCGAAGGACCCGAGGCGCTCATGCAAGCCAAATTGAGGCACTCCCGTGCCCGGTCGCGGCTTGACGCGGGCCGGCGGCGGCCGCAAAAAAGCTGCCCGCGCTGGGGGGCGGGGGCAAACGTGCAGCTTGCGGAATCGGGCATCCAGGGCGCCGCTCTTCTCGCGGCCGCGCCCTTTATCGGCAGCTTTCTCGGAACCCTCGTTCTTCGCCTGCCGCACGGCCGCGACGTCCTCTGGTCGCGCTCGCGCTGCGAATCGTGCGCCGCGGTGCTCGGAGTGCGCGATCTGGTGCCGTTCGTCAGCTGGGCCTTGTCGCTCGGCCGCTGCCGCCGCTGCGCGGCGCCGCTCGATTGGTTCTACCCGGGGATCGAGGCCGCCGCCCTGGCGGTCGCTTCCCTCGCGCTGGCGGTTGACGGGATGCCGGACGCCGCGCTCGACTGCCTGTTCGGGTGGTGGCTGCTGGCGCTCGGCTGGACCGATCTGCGGTTCTGGATTCTGCCGGACCTGCTGACGTTGCCGCTGATCGTCGCCGGGCTTGCCGCCGCCATGGCATTGGCGCCCGACAGCCTGCTCGACCGCGCGCTCGGCGCGGCTTTCGGCTATCTCGTGTTGCGCGCCCTTGCGGCCCTCTATCGCCGGCTGCGGGGGCGCGACGGGCTGGGCGGCGGGGATGCGAAATTGCTGGCCGCGTCGGGCGCCTGGGTCGGCATCGGCGCCTTGCCGCAGGTGGTCCTCGCCGCGGCGCTGGCCGGCCTCTTCGCGGCCGGCTTGCTGCGCCTCGCCGGCGTGCGGCTGCGCGCTTCCTCGGCATTGCCGTTCGGGCCGTTCATCGCGGCGGCAAGCTGGGCCATCTGGCTGTTCGGGCCGATCCCATGGCCGGGCTGAGGATCAGCCCGCGGGCGGGATCAGCCGAACCGGGGCCGCCGGCGCGACCCCGCCGCCCATGATAAAGATCAGGTATTCGAGCCTCGCCCGTTGCGCCCGATAGGCCACGGTCGGCACGACGATGTCATTGGCAGCCCAACCGCGCCCGCCGGCAATCGCCGGGGAAAACAGGCGGCGGGCGCATTGCGGGTAGGCATAGCGGCACCACAGGCGAACCATGCTGATCCCGTCGCCGCCGCTCGGCAGCGCCTCGACCCGGCCGACCGCCCGCGGATAGAGGCACCAGGTGCGGTATTGGTCCGCGTAAATGCTCAACGGGTGGCTCGGCCGGACAACGAAGCACATCTCGCCGGCCGGCGAGACAAAGAACGCGCTGCGCGGGTCCGCATACTTCATGCCGTCATCGATAAACCGGATCGCCTGGAGGTAATCCAATCGACCGGGCGGCGCCGGCCGGCGGGCAAACGCCGTCGAATCCGCCAATGAAGCGGGAAATCCGCTTATCCCGCTGAATTGCGCGTCGGCGTGAGATGCCAGCAACGCGGTTCCCGCAACCAGCGCCAGCAGTGCCAATCGTCGCCTCATCTCACGCCCACCTGCATCGGCCCGGCAGCCGGCGCGGCCACAGCGCGGGCACGGGAAACAGCCCCGCTCCGCCTGGATTCCGCAGCCGGCGAATTGCCGCTGTCGGATCCGTCAACGTTTTGCATCGATGCCCGGCACAAACAACCGTCCGCGAGCCCCGCAAAGCGCGAGACCGCGGGCCGGCCGTGATGCGGGGCGGTCCTCCAACCCGGACTGACCGGCTCCCTCTCTAATGCCCACCTCTCCCGTTACCGTCGCCGGGGCTCGGCGGGATCGGCGCCGGCGCCGCTACCGGGACCACATACACAAATCGCGCCGCCGGATCGTGCGGGTCCACCGTCTGGTATGCGTACAGGTTGCTGCACCACGTCCGGTTGATATCCGGCGTGTTCCCGCTGCAGTCGATCGGCGCCTTGCCGGCCGGGGTCGGCTCCGGGTTCTTGCCGGTGAAATCCACCCACGGCGGTCCGTTTTTCAACTTGAACTGATAGGTCCGGTTATGGCGTCGGTTCCTGGGAAGGAGGGGTATCGGCGCCCCCGCCCGGCGGCGCCGGGCGGGGGATGCCGGTGCTTAACGGTAGGGGCGGTACGGCCGCATGTCGTGGCGGTGGTAGTTGTGGTGCCGGTAGGCGTAATGGACCGGTGTCCAGCGGTGATACCCATGCCACAATTGGGTGCGGGGCGCCGGCTCGCGCACATGGCGGGTTCCGTGGAAATACGAGTCCGCCTGGGCCGGCACGGCAGCCGCAACGGCGGCGGCGATGCCGAGGGCGCCGATGACTGCCGCGATGGTACGCATGATGTCCTCCGTGAGTTGCCTGACGGTAATGCTACGCACCCGTACCGTTGCGTATCCCCGCACCTGCCCGCTTTTTTCGCCCGCGGCTCTATGCAATCCGCCATTCGTCTCGGCTTTCCATACAGCTCGGCAGCGGCGCTCAACCGGGCTGCGAACCCGAACCGGCGGTCTTGACCAACGCCGCTCGCAGAGAACCGAATTATCGGAGGCGCGTTAAGCAGGTGAAGCCGAAAACCCCAACGGGAGATGCGATGCAGACAAGATCACCGAAAGCCCTGCCGTCCGATATGCCTGATTACCATGCGCGACAGGCGTCGCACCTGCGCGCTCTGGCCGGAAACGCGACCACGCCGAGATTGAAAGCCCGCCTGTTGAACGAGGCCGAGGAGCACGACCTCGCGCAGCGCGAAGCGGAAACGGCCGCGCGGGACTGACCTGACGCAAACGGTCCTGCCGCCTCCGGTCAACCCTCAGCCGCGATCGCGGCGCGCCGCTGCCCGGGGAAAAACCGGTTTTCCGGCCGCGGCAGGCCGAGATTGTCGCGCAGCGTCCGGCCCTCGTATTCCCGCCGGAAGAGGCCGCGCCGCTGCAATTCGGGCACCACCCGGTCGACGAACTCGTCGAGCCCGCCCGGCACCCACGGGAACATGATGTTGAACCCGTCGCAGGCCGTCCCGAAAAACCACTCCTCCATCCGGTCGGCGATCGTCCGCGGGGTGCCGACCATCGCGAGGCCGCCATAGGTGCCGGCAATCCGGGCCAGCTGCCGCACCGTCAACTTGTCGCGCCGCGCCCGCTCGATGATCCGCTGCCGGCCGCTTTTCGAGGCATTGCTCTCGGGAATGTCGGGGAGCGGCGCGTCGAGGTCGAATTGCGAGGCGTCGTGGCCGAGCGCGATTGACAGCGAGGCGATGCCGCTATCGGGATGCACAAGGCTGTCGAGCAGCGCCCGCTTGGCCTGCGCCTCCTCGTCCGTGTCGCCGACCACGACGAGGCAGCCGGGCAGGATTTTGATGTGGTCGGGATCGCGCCCGGCGGCCTTGGCCCGGCCCTTGATGTCGGCGTAGAGGCGTTGCGCGTCGGGGAAGCTGCTGCCGCTCGCGAACACCATTTCCGCGGTCTCGGCGGCCAGCTGGCGGCCGGCATCGGAGGCCCCGGCCTGGACGATGACCGGCCACCCCTGGATCGGCCGCGCGATGTTGAGCGGGCCGCGCACCGACAGGAATTCGCCCTGGTGATCGAGCACGTGCAGCCGTCCGGGATCGAAATAGACGCCGTTCTCGACGTCGCGGACAAAGGCGTCGTCGGCCCAGCTGTCCCACAGCCCGGTCACGACATCGAAAAACTCGCGGGCGCGGCGATAGCGCTCGCCGTGTTCCATGTGCTCGGTCAGCCCGAAATTGAGCGCGGCGTCCGGGTTTGACGTGGTGACGAGGTTCCAGCCGGCCCGCCCGCCGCTGATATGGTCGAGCGAGGCGAAACGGCGCGCGACCATGTAAGCCGGCTCGAAGGTGGTCGATGCGGTGGCGATCAGGCCCAAATGCTCCGTGACCATCGCCAGCGCCGGCAGCAGGGTCAGCGGATCGAACGAAGTCACCGTGGCGCTGCGCTTCAGCGCCGCCATCGGCATGTTGAGGACGGCGAGATGGTCGGCCATGAACCAGGCGTCAAAACGCCCCTGCTCCAGCTTTTGCGCGAACCGTACAAGATGCTTCAGGTTGAAATTGGCGTCGGCATAGGCGCCGGGATAACGCCACCAGCCGGTATGGATGCCGACCGGGCGCATAAAGGCGCCAAGACGGAGTTGCCGTGATCCCATCGTGTCCGCGCCCTCTTGTCCGCGATGCGGTATTTTACCCGGCCCGCAACGCCGGTGGATATGCTCGTGTCTCAATCTCAACTGGACGGCGTCATTCCGGGGCGCGGGCGAACCCCCGCGAACCCGGCAGCAAATTCGCCGCATTCGCGTGCTATCGTCCGGCGGAAGATATAGTTCGGCCGCCGGCGCGGGACGCCATTCCCGGCGAATGGCGACGGGAGGACAGCTTTTGCGGGAGTCTGGCTGTTTTTCTCCTGTATTAACAGCCAAGGCGGTGCGAACCTCTCCACCGCAGATTGCATACAGACGGATAAGAGGCAAACCGAATGGCTGATCCTCGCCGGGCGCTCGTCATCGGGGCATCGCGCGGGCTGGGGTTGGGTCTCGCAGCGGAATTGCGGCGCCGCGGCTGGAATGTCGTCGGCACGGCGCGCGACGAGGCCGGTGGGCGGCGGATCCGGGAACTCGCGATCGAACCGGGCGGCGCGGTGCAGGCCGAGCGGCTCGACATCAACGATGATTCCGGGATCGCGGCGCTGCGCCGGCGCCTCGACGGGCAGGTCTTCGACCTCGTCTTCGTCAATGCCGGGATTGCGCCGCGCGGCGGCGACGTCGCCAGCATGGCCCGGGACGAGGCGGCGGCGATCTTCATGACCAACGCGGTGTCGCCGGTCCGCGCGGCGCGGGCGTTTGTAGACCAAGTGCGTGAGGGGAAGGGGATCGTCGCCTTCATGAGCTCGGGCCTCGGCAGCGTCTCCGGCAAAACCGACAGCTACAGCGATCTCTATAGTGCCAGCAAGGCGGCGCTGAACCTGCTGTCGCGCAGCTTCGCCGCCGCGCTCGGCGACAGGCGGATCACCGTGCTGGCGATCAGTCCGGGCTGGGTACGCACCGACATGGGGGGCGCCGGCGCGCCGCTGTCGGTCGAGGAAAGCGTGCGCGGCATCGCCGACGTCCTGGAGGCGCGCGCCGGCACGGGGCGGCACGGCTTTGTCGATTATTGCGGCCGCGAGGTGCCCTGGTGACCGCCGCCAGCGACACCCGCATCGCCGCAATTCGCGGTCGCCGCGTCTGGGATTCGCGCGGCCGGCCGACCGTCGAGGCGGAAGTCCATCTGGCGGGCGGCGCGATTGGGCGGGCGATCGCGCCGGCCGGCGCCTCGACCGGGTCGGGCGAGGCGATCGAGTTGCGCGACGGCGGCGCGCGGCTCGGCGGGCGCGACGTGACGGGCGCGGTCGCCGCGGTCAACGGCGAGATCGCACGGGCGCTCTCCGACTGCGACGCCGCCGATCAGGCGGCGCTCGACCGGAGGCTGATCGACCTCGACGGCACGCCGCAGAAAAGCCGGCTCGGCGGCAACGCGCTGGTCGCGGTGTCGCTGGCGACGCTACACGCAGCCGCCGCGGCAGCCCGCCGGCCGCTTTGGCGATACCTGCTCGGCGGCGAGGCCGAGGCGGTATTGCCGCTGCCGGAGATCCAGATTTTCGGCGGCGGCGCGCATGCCGGAAGGCGGGTCGATATCCAGGATTTCATGGTCATGGCGCCCGGCGCCCGCTCGTTCGACGAGGCGCTCGAATGGACCGCCGAAATCTACCGCGCCGCCGGCGACATGATGGCCGAAGCGGGGCTGTTGCAGGGAGTGGCCGACGAGGGCGGGTTCTGGCCGGCCTTCCCGACCAACGAGGCGGCGCTCGACGCGCTGATGCGGGCGATCGAGCGAACCGGGTTCATGCCAGGGCAGGAGATCGCGATCTCGCTCGATATCGCCGCCTCCGAATTTCACGTTGGCGGGCATTACCGCCTCGCGCGCGACGGCCGCGAACTCGACAGCGACGGCATGGCGGAAATGCTCGTCGGCTGGCTCGACCGCTATCCCATCTCGTCGATTGAGGACCCGCTTGCCGAGGACGATCCCGAAGGGCTGCGCCGATTTACCCAGGCGGTCGGAGACCGGGTGCAGATCGTCGGCGATGACTTCCTCGTCACCAATGCTGGCCGGGTGAAGCAGGCGGCGGCTGCCGGCATCTGCAACGCCGTGCTCGTGAAGCCCAACCAGGCCGGCACCGTCAGCGAGGCGAAGGCGGCGTGGGGAGCGGCGCGGGCGGCCGGCTGGGGCGCCATCGTGTCGGCGCGCTCCGGCGAGACCGAGGATTTGTCGATCGTCCATCTCGCAATCGGCTGGGGCGTCCCGCAACTCAAGGTCGGCTCATTCGCCCGCTCCGAGCGCATGGCGAAATGGAACGAGGCGATACGCATCGAGGAGGCGCTCGGCCCCGCCGCCCGCTTCGCCGGCGCCGCCCCGCTGCGCCGCCAGAACACTTCAACCGGGAGGGAGCGCCGATGACCGAATTTCGCAAGATCGTCACGTTGCGCGAAATCGTCTTTTCCGAGATGGGGCGCACGGCGGCGCGGCCGACCGTGCGCGCGGTCGGCATCGGCGTTATACGCAACCCGTTCGCCGGCCGCTTTGCCGAGGATTTGCGGCCGCTCTCCGAGGCCGGCGCGGCGCTCGGCGAAAAGCTGATGCCGGAGCTGCTGCGGCTGCTCGACGGGCCGGCGGTCAGCTACGGCAAGGGCGCGCTGGTCGGCGTGGCCGGCGAGATGGAGCATGGCGGCGCCTGCGTCCACCCGATGCTCGGCCGGCCGATGCGCGCGGCGCTCGGCGGCGGTGCGGCGTGCATTTCCTCGAACGTCAAGGTGGCGGCGCCCGGCACCCCGCTCGACGTGCCGCTTGGTCACAAGGACGACCCGTGGTCGTTTCCGCATTTCGATACGGTCACCGTGTTCGTCCCCGACGCGCCGCGCCCCGACGAGATCGCCATTGTCATCGCGATCGCCGATGGCGGCCGGCTGCACAACCGCTGCGGCACGGCGCCGGTGCGCTGAACCGACGGCACGGAACGGCATTGCGGGGGCGCCCGTTTCTCCGTCGCCATGCTGACGATTGCCGAGGCACAGCGCCGGATTGAGGAATTCCTGACCGGGCAGATGCTCGACGCGCTGCGCACCGTCGAGTACGCACTGCCGAGCTTCGAGACCGAGCCGGAGGATGTCGCGCTCGCCTGCGCCGCGCGCAGCCGGGTCGAAATTCGCCACGTGCGCGGCGCGCCGGACGCGACCTATCTTGTCGCGGCGTTCGGCGACGAACTCTTGATGCAGTTGCAGCTCAATGTGCACCGTCTCGTCGTCGTCTATCGGGTGCCGGCGATCGCCGCACTCGACGCGAGGAGCCTGTCGGTGCATCTCGAACGCTGGCGGCTCGGCGCCGAGCATGCCGGGTGGAAATTCGGCTGGCGCGACGCGCTCGACCCGGGCGAAGGCGGGCGGCGTTGGGTCGAGACCTATTGTTATGCCTTTGCCGTCCCCGACTTTCTCGAAAACGGGCCGGCGCAGCTTTATTGGCGCAATGATATCGTGCAGATGACCCGCTACTACATGCTGGAGGCGGCGCGTTGCGGGGTGCGCCTGTCGCCGCGCCACGCCGGGTTTTCGGTATAGGCATTTCCGCCGCATGCGCGTCCTGGTGATCGGAGCTACCGGGTTGATCGGCGCCGCCGTGGTTGCCCGCCTCGTGGCGGACGCGCACCAGGTGCGCGCGGTCGCCCGCCGCACCGAGCGGGCGCGGCGCAGCGTGCCCGGTGCCGAGTGGCGGGCCCTCGACATGGCCCGAATGAGCGACGCGGCCGACTGGCGCCCGCACCTCGCCGGCATCGACGCGGTCGTCAACTGCGCCGGGGTGTTGCAGGACAGCCCACAAGACTCGACGCGCGGCGTGCATGTCGCGGGAGCGGGCGCGCTGTTCGCCGCCTGCGAGGCGGCATCGGTGCAGCGCGTTGTGCAGATCTCTGCGATCGGCCTCGATCGTGCGACCCCGACCGCATTCTCGCAGACCAAGCGGGCCGGCGAGGCGGCCTTGACCGGAAGGGCATTCGACTGGGTGATCCTGCGCCCGTCGGTCGTGCTCGGTCCGGCCGCCTATGGCGGCAGTGCCCTGGTCCGCGGTCTCGCGGCGTTGCCCCTATTGCCACTGGTGCCGGATACCGGGCAGCTCCAGGTCATCCAACTCCATGACGTCGTCGCGACAATCCTGTTCTTCCTGTCGCCCGCAGCGCCGGCGCGGATGACGCTCGACCTCGCCGGGCCGGAGGCGCTCGATTTTGCACAGATCGTCGGTGAGTACCGACGCTGGCTCGGCTGGGGCAAGGCACGCACCCTGCCAGTGCCGCGGCCGGTCGCGGCGGCGCTATACCGGCTCGGCGACCTCGCCGGCCGGCTTGGTTGGCGGTCGCCGTTCCGCTCAACGGCGCGCCACGAGATCGCGCGCGGCGCGATCGGCGATCCCGGACCGTGGACAGAGGTCACCGGCATCGTGCCGCAATCGCTGGCGGCGGCGCTCGCGGCGCGGCCGGCCTCGGTGCAGGAGCGCTGGTTTGCCGGCCTCTACGCACTGAAGCCGGCTCTCTTCGTCGGCCTGCCGTTGTTCTGGGTTGCGACGGGCGCAATCTCGCTCGGGCCGGGCTTCCGCGCCGGGGTCGGGCTGATGCGCGAGACCGGTGCCGGCCGGCTAAGCGGCGCCGCGGTCATCGCCGGCGCGGCCGCCGACATTGCGGTCGGGCTGGCCATCGCCCGGCGGCCGACCGCGCGGCGCGGCCTGTTGGCAGGGATCGCTTTGTCGCTGTTCTATGTCGCCGCCGGCAGTGCCGTTTTGCCGTATTTGTGGAGGGACCCGCTCGGTCCGCTCGTCAAGGTGCTGCCGATCGTGCTGGCGCATCTGGCGGCGCTCGCCATCCTGGAGGATCGGTGAGCCTGTTCTTCGTGCTGAAGTTTCTGCACGTGATCGGCGCGGCGGTGCTGCTCGGCACCGGCGCCGGCATCGCATTTTTCATGCTGATGGCGCATCGCACCGGCCGGCCGGAGGTTGTCGCGGCGGTCGCGAGAATTGTCGTCGTGGCCGATTTCCTGTTCACCGCGACGGCGGTGGTGGCGCAGCCGGTGACCGGGGTGGCGATGGCGCGCCTCACCGGCTATCCGCTCGGCGCCGGCTGGCTTGTGCTGGCGATCGTGCTTTATGCGGTCGCCGGTCTGTTCTGGCTGCCGGTCGTATGGATGCAGATGCGCATGCGCGATCTCGCCGCCGAGGCGGCGCGCGCTGATCTGCCGCTGCCGCGCCTCTATCACCTTCTGTTTCGGACCTGGTTCGCGTTCGGCTTTCCGGCCTTCGCGGCGGTGCTGGCGATCTTCTGGCTGATGATTGCGCAGCCGAATATCGCGGCCATGAGCATCGGCTGAGCGGCAGCCGGATCCTCCAAAAAATTGCATGGGGAAGGCGGCGCACGGAACCACCGGCCCCGACAACGTTAGCCATCAACGAAACTTGGCGTAGCGTAGTAACGACGATCCGCCCCCGCGCCTCGTTGCCGCTGCCTTCCCGATAAGCAAAAAACAACCGAGGGTTACTCATGTTGTCCGAGGTTCAACAGATCAGCCGGTTGTTCGAGGCCCGGTTGACCGGTCTTCCCGGCTTTTTGCGGCTGCCTGGGGCCGTGTGATGACCGCCGCCCCGCCGGGCGCACATGGCCGCCAACATCTCGGCCCGACGCCGGACCGCACTCGGCACCCGAAGCGCGGCGGTGCGCGCGAATTCGTGGTGCACAGCTTCGACAAGTCCGAGCCGCCGCAATCTGCCGTCACGACCAATGAAATTCTGTTGACCGGCGCGCGGCTGTTGCGCCGGGAGTTTGCGAGGTCGCCGGTGCGCTATGGCGGCCGCGAGATTGCGGCGCTCGCGGTCGCCGACAACGACACGATCGCGATGCAGCTCGTCGGCGGGTTCGGGTTCTCGTCCTGCGTGCTCCCGAACGGACACCGGGCCATCCTTGACATTCTGGTGCCGGGCGACATCGCCGGCCTCGATCGGTTGGTGCTGAATTGTCCGGGCGAGGAATTCAGCCTGATCGGCCGAACCGGATACCGCGCGCTGGCGGCGGCAACATTGCGCAGCCTGATGGCGGAACCCAGTGTCGCCACGTATATCATGGCGGCGATCGCCGAGACCCGCTGGCGCGCGCTGCGGCTCGCGGCGGCGATAGGCCGGCTCGATGCGCAAGGGCGGTTATGCGTGCTGCTGCTCGACCTGCACGATCGGCTGCGCCGCTGCGACCTGATCAGCCGGCCGAGCTACAACCTGCCGTTGACCCAGGAACAGCTCGCCGACCATCTCGGCCTGACCCTGGTGCACGTCAACCGCACGTTGCGCCGGTTGCGCGAGGAACGCATCGCGATGGTCGACCGGCAGGTCGTCGTCATCCAGGACATGGAGCGGCTGCGCCATTACGCCCAGGGCCTGCCCGAGCCCCCCGAAATGCCGGACCCGGCGCTGTCCGCCTGACGGCCTGACCGCCTTCGGGCGATGGTGGCCCTCCCCGGACTCGAACCGGGATGCCTTTCGGCGCGCGATTTTGAGTCGCGTGCGTCTACCAATTCCGCCAGAGGGCCGTCACCGGTTAGATAGCACGGCGGAGGCGGCCCGCCAACCGACGGGCCGCGGCCGCTCTCTCAGACGATGCCTTCCTTGCGCAGCGCGGCGACCTCGCCGGCGGCGATGCCGAGCCAGTCGGCGAGCACCTGTTCGGAATGCTGCCCCAGGGTCGGC
This sequence comes from Allostellaceae bacterium, assembly GCA_036278835.1. Classification (GTDB taxonomy): domain Bacteria; phylum Pseudomonadota; class Alphaproteobacteria; order ATCC43930; family CGMCC-115725; genus DATARH01. Next base: position 1,649 of record DASUKH010000121.1, on the reverse strand, counting down.
GACGGCTTGACCCGCGGCGGTGTGCCGTCGAAACGCACCGGCCAGGCCGGCATCTTGATCGCGCCGGTGGTCGGGTGCTGGATCGTCTGCATGATGCCGCGCGCGGCGAGCGACGGCTCGTTCATCAATTCGACCGTGTCGAACACCGCGCCGGCCGGCACCCCCGCGGCGCCGATGGTCTTCATCGCGTCTTCCTTGGTCTGCGTGCGCGTCCAGGCCGCGATCAAGTCATCGACCTCGGCGGCGCGCTGGCTGCGCGCGTCCTGCGTATCGTACCGCGCGTCGCCGCTCAAATCTTCGCGGCCAATCACCTTCAAAAGGCGCTGCCAGTGCTCCGGGTTGGCGCGGCTGCAGAACACATAGACATAATCGTTCGGACCGCCGGGCTTGCACGGATAGAGCGCCGACGGCACGAGGCCGCCGGGCTGCGAATGGGCGCTGCCGCCACGCGCCGGCGCCTTGCCGCTCTGCTGCGTGCGCGAGAACGGCACCCGCATGTAGTGGATCATGGCGTCCTGCATCGCCACTTCGAGGCGGCGCCCCTGCCCCGTTTTCTGGCGCTTGTAGAGGGCGCCCAGGATGCTGATCGCCATCAGCATGCCGGTGCCGGTGTCGCCGAAGGACGGGCCGGGCTTGACCGGCGGCTGGTTTGCCTCGCCGGTAACGCTGGTCGGACCGCCGGCGGCCTGCGCGATCATGTCGAAGGCGAGACTGTTCTCATACGGGCTGCCGGCACCGAACCCCTTGACCCGGCAATAGATGATGCCCGGATTGATCGCCTTCACGACGTCGTAGCCAAGGCCGAGGCGCTCGATCGTGCCCGGCGCCATGTTCTCGATCGTCACGTCGGCTTTTTTCAGCAGCGACTTGACGATCTCAAGGCCGCGCGGCGCCTTGAGGTTGAGGGTCAGCGATTTCTTGTTGGCGTTGAACTGGTGGAAATACCAGGGGTCGTCATCGGGCTTGCCGGGGCGCAGCCGGCGGCCGGGATCGCCGGTCTTCGGGTTCTCGACCTTGACCACCTCGGCGCCGAGCCATGCCAACGCCTCGGTGCAGGACGGCCCCGCCTCGAACTGGGTGAAGTCGACGACCTTGACGCCGGCAAGGCAGTCGAGATCAACGCCGATATCCGTCATGGCTTCCTCCGCATTTAATTGCTGTCGTTACGGTGCCTCCGGCCCCCTGCCCGTGCAAGGCCCAATCTCCGCCGCGCGGCTGATCACGACCTCACGCATGCCGGCCGAGCCAGGGCCCTCTCCCGGGCGCCTTGTCATAGCGCCTCGTGGTCCTTGTCATTGCGAGCGCAGCGAAACAATCTCGATGTGCCTCGGGATTTCTTCGTCTATCGTCATACCGGCGAATGCCGGTATCCATGGTTCCACCGAACGGACGCCTGACAAATGGGTCCCGGCCTTCGCCGGGATGACGGGATGGTGACCGCATGCAGGCAGAACAGGTGAACGTGATTCCGCAGTCGGAGGACCTGACGATCTGTTTCGCGCATGTCACCTATCAACTGGCCGCGCGGTTCGCGCTGCGCCGGTCGGGGGTCGCGCATTTTGAGGTGCGCACGGCCAAGGAGCTGCGCCGCCGGATCGGCGAGGCGGACGTGCTGGTGGTCTCCGGCCTGTGGCAGAACGAGCTGCTCG
>DASUKH010000120.1:0-2053 GCA_036278835.1 Allostellaceae bacterium | reverse complement strand
GTCGGTCGATTGCTGGAAGCGCCAGACATGCCACCAGCGCCAGCCGGCGGCGACGCCGACCCCAATAACGATGACGACGATCGCGAGGATGGCGGCTTTGCGCATCGGAACCGGAGCTATCGCCCGACTAGACTGAACCGTTCAGTTCAGTTTAGTCTCCACGATCGACCGCCGCCAGAGGCATTCGGGCGGGGCAGTACGCGGAACAGGAATGCGCGCCATGGCCTTGCCGCCGCCGGCCGGCCGCGCCGAGCCGCGCGGCAAGGGCGAAGCGATCCTCGCCGCCGCCGAGCGTGCCTTTCTCGCCGCCGGTTTCGGCGCAGTCAGCATGGATGCGATCGCCCGCGAGGCCGGCGTCTCGAAAACGACGATCTACGCCCATTTCAGCGGCAAGGAGGAATTGTTCGGGGCGGTCGTCGCCAATCTCAGTGCACGGCGTTTTCGCGGCTTTTCCGTCGAGGCGCTCGACCCGGCGGATGCCGCCACCTCGCTCACGACGATTGCGGCGCGCTTTCTCGATCTGGTCTTGTCGCCGGAGGCGATTGCCCTCAACCGCATCATCATCGGCGAGGTCAGCCGGTTTCCGGTGCTGGGCGAAGTGTTCTGGGCGGCGGGGCCGGAGCGCACGCGCGTGCAGATCGAAGGGTTCCTGCGCCGCGCCACCGCCGCCGGGGCGCTTGCCGTGCCCGACCCGCGCCTCGCCGCCGAGCAGTTCATCTCGCTGGTGCGCGGCGAAATTCACTGGCGCAGTCTGCTGCGCCTCGCGGAGCCGGGCGATTCCCCGGCCCTTCAGACCGCCGCCGCTTCCGCCGTCGCCACCTTTCTGCGCGCCTTCCGCCCGCCGCCGCGATGAATCTCGACGTCGGTGGGGAAGAGCGGGCGAGCCTGTCCCGGCCGCCCGCTACTCGCGTCAGCGCCCGTAATAGTCCCTGTACCGGTGCTGATCCCATCCAGGACCATAGCTGGAGCCGTAACCATACCGGCGGTCGTCACGGCGATAGCGGTCGTAACGCCCGTAGCGATCATAGCGGTGCCGCGAGCCATACGAGCAGGTGAGGTAGCCGTTCTGGTTGGAAATGTCGCCGACGCAGGCATCGGCGTCGCGCAGCACGGTGCGGTTCCAGCCGCCGCCGGCTCGCCGGCAGTCGGCGATGATCCGGTCGCCGTGGGCGCGCACATGGGTGCAGCTCCGCAGATAGGAGCCGCGCTGTTGCGCTTGCGCCGGGGTCGTTCCCAGCGAGAACACGAGGGCCGCGCCGGCAATCGCCGCGCAGGCGCCGCCTGTCAGAAATCGCGTCATTCGTTCCGCCTCCAAATAGTGGACACTCGGCGGTAAACGGTCGGGCGGCTCCGGCAATCCACCGGCGTTCCCGATTTCGCAATGCGCGGCACAGTGCATTTGCTCCGTCTTCGGGAAATTGATGTACCGAGGGAGTTTGGCTTGTCACAATACCTGGCGAGCTTGGAAGGGGAACGAAAGAGAATGGCGATGAACCGAATCGATCTCGACGGGCGCGTGGCGATCGTGACCGGTGCGGCGCGCGGCATAGGCCGGGCGATCGCGGCTCGATTGTCGGAATCAGGCGCGCGGGTCGCGATCTGGGACGTCGATGCCGCCGCCGCCCGGGCCGCCGCCGGGGAGATCGCCGGCGCGCTCGCCATTGCCTGCGACGTGACCGACCCGGCGACGATCGAGCGCGCGCTCGCCGAGACCGAGGCGCGGCTCGGCGCCCCCGATATCCTCGTCAACAACGCCGGCATCGCCGGGCCGAATTTCCCGCTCGACGAGTATCCGCCCGGCGAGTGGCGGCGGGTTGTCGAGATCGATCTGATCGGCGTCTTCAACTGCTGCCGCGCAGTGGTGCCGGCGATGCGGCGGCTGGGCCGCGGGCGCATCGTCAACATCGCCTCGATCGCCGGCAAGGAGGGCAACCCCAACGCCTCGGCCTATTCGGCCGCCAAGGCCGGGGTCATCGCGCTGACCAAATCCCTCGGCAAGGAACTGGCGGAGACGGGGATACGGGTCAATTGCGTCACCCCGGCCGCCGCCCGC
>DASUKH010000119.1:0-21802 GCA_036278835.1 Allostellaceae bacterium | reverse complement strand
TGCTGGCCGCTACGAGTTGCCCGGCGCTTCGGCCGGGGTGGCGACGCGGCTGGAGCATCAGCGGGCGTCGATAAACTCCGCTCGACGAAATCGTACCAGCTTTTGAGCAACACGAGACGGCGCTTGCCGACCGTGATACTCTGCAATTCGCCCTGGTTTATGAGTTCGTAGGCTTTCGTCAGGCCAATTCCGGCAATTTCCTCGCAGAATTGCTTGACGGGCGCCGTTATGTAATCGGTATTTTGGGGCATTCGCCACCCTCCATCGAAGGACGGCAAGACATTTATGCGACTTGTTCTCCTGTTTCATCGTGGAAAATTGCGACGCGAATTAAATTCCAGGAATTGCTTGCTCGGCCGGTTTTTCCCGGTTTTCCGCCGTCCGCTGGTTTTCGAGTTGGATCAGTTGCCGGCCGATGCTCGAAATGCTTTTCACCGGCGAGCCGAAGGAAGGCAGGATATCCGCGACAAACCGCGCCACGGGGCCGTTCTCGCTTAGACCCCGTGCAAAGCCTGGATTATTTGGCGTGACCGCTTCGCGATATGCGTCGACGATGCCGAGCGCAATAGAATGCCACCGCTCGAACCTTAATTCGATCAACCTCAACGCTTCGGAATCCAGGTGCTCGTTGATCGCAACGCGCATCTGTTCGAGGTCCGAAATTTGACGCTTCAGAAGACGAACGCTTGTCGCCCTATATCCTAAAGGGCCGTCGTCCCCGCTCAGGGTCATATCCTGCTCGGCGAGCGCAAGGAATTCTTCCTCGTATCCCTGAACCTCGCGAAGCGCTTCCTCATATTTGTGAGCGGCGGCGCGAGCTTTTTTCTTTGCCTCGCGCGCGGACTGCAAATTTTTGGCATTCGACGTAAACCACCGGAGCGCTTCAAGTCTCTGGGCAAGCTTATTGAGGTCGGCGGTTGACGGCGTTGTTCTGTTTTCCGTTTTGAAGCTCTTTTTGATGATCGGCCGTAGCATATCGGCCGTGAATACAGGGTCGGTCATCTTGGTTTGCGCTCCCGTAAGCGCCCGCAAAAAGGTCGGCGGGGAAGCGCGGTGCGGTGTCCGCGCTTTTCGGGTGCCCCCTATCCCCGCCGATTTCGCCTTTATTCCGCTGCGCGCCGCATCGGCACCACCTTGCCGGCTGGTGCTGGGGCGGCGCAGAACTTCGTCCAAGCCTCGGCAAGCTGGCGTCGCTTCTGGAAGAGATCCCCGCGCCGGTAGGCCGCTTCCACCTTGTCGCCGACGGCATGCGCCAGCGCCATTTCGGCGACTTCGGCCGGAAAGCCGGTGCGCTCGGCTGCCCAGTCGCGGAAGGTCGAGCGGAAGCCGTGCGCCGTCAGATTGTCGCGGCTCATCCGGCGCAACGTCATTAGCAGCGCCATATTGCTGAGCGGCCGGCCGGCTCTGATGCCGGGGAATACGAATTCGCCGGACCGGATCGCCGCCATCGACTCCACAATCTCGACCGCACGATTGGATAGCGGCACGCGGTGTTCCTTGTCGGCCTTCATACGCTCGGCCGGGATCGTCCATGCGCGCTCGGTGATATTGATCTCCTCCCAGCGGGCGCCGATCACCTCGCCGGTGCGCGCCGCGGTCAAAATCGCAAATTCGAGCGCCCGCGCGGCGATGCCGTCGACACCGCGCAGCTCGGCCATGAAAGCGCCAATTTCGGGATAGGGGAGGGCCGCATGATGTTCGCCGCGCCCGGTCGCTTGCCGAGCGGCCCGCTTCGCCTTCGTCGGCTTCGGGAGCAGCTTGTCGAGATGGCCGCGCCAGCGGGCCGGGTTCTCGCCCTGGCGCCATTCCCGGGCCTTGGCCCAGTCCAACACGCTTTCGATTCGGCCGCGCACCCGGCTCGCCGTTTCGGCCTTCGTCGTCCATATCGGCTCGATCACCTTCATGACGAGCGCAGTATCGACAGCTTGAACCGGCAGACTGCCGAACACCGGGAAAACGTAGTTTTCAAGGGTCGAGCGCCATTGCGCACGGTGAACTTCGTTTTTCCAGGTCGCCTCGTGCGCCGCGATGTAGCGCTCGGCGCAGTCTTTGAAGGTGAGCGCCTTCGCCGCATCGAGCCTCGCCTGTTGGCGCTTTGCCCGCCGATTGTCGATAGGGTCGATATCTTCGGCCCGCATCTGACGCATCTGGCGAGCCCGGGTCCGCGCCTCGGCCAGAGACCAGGTGTCGAGGGAGCCAAGCCCGGCCTCACGCAGCCGGCCGCCGACACGGTAGCGGAACACCCAACTCGGCGTACCATACCGGCTGATTTGCAGATAAAGGCCGCCGCCGTCGCCGGTGTAACCCGGCTTGGCTTCGCGAACGATCGATGCGACTTTCATTGAAGTTAGCTTGCCCGCACGTGCCATGATGGGTTTCCGTCCGTCGAACCCCGATATTCGAAGAGGGGCGGAATCAGGGGCTTCCATGCCCGGCTCATCGATCTACCCATCCGGGTCGACCCGAACCGTCCGCCGAACAGTATCAGCCCAAATTCCTACCCATACTCAAAAACCGAATATAGGCGAAGGTTGACGAAGGGTCAAGGTTTGGAAACATCAGGATCGCCGCGGGTGATAGCAGGATGGCGAAGGGCGGTGGACCCCCTTTCAATGGACACCCCATCCGCCACATTTTTGAAACGGCCGGGGACTATTTGCGGCCGGCGGCCTTGCGGCCCTTGCCGAGGGCGGCGAAGGATTGCGCCGGTGCCGGCATCAGCCAGCGGAAGCCCTTTTCCAAGAGCTCTTCGACGTTGTTGGCGTCGACATGCGGATGGCCGCACGGTACCCCCGCCTCCTTGCAGATCGCCAGCGCCTCGTCGATCGCGGCGGCGACCTCGGGGTGATCGTATTGCCGGGGATAGCCCATGTCCTGCGACAGGTCGCCCTCGCCAATCAGCACGACCCCGATCCCCGGCACCTCCTTCAGGATTTGCGGCAGGTTGCGGATCGCCCGCTTCTCCTCGCACATGATGACGACGAGAACCTCGCCGTCCGGGTTGAGCGGCCAGGTGTCGGCGCGCTTGTAATAGGTCTGCTGGTCGATGCCCCAGTAGCGGGCAGCGTTGCGCGGCGCGTCGCCGCGCTGGCCGGCCGGCTCGTAATAGGGTGCCGTGCGCGGCCGCGGATAGCGGCAGGCCTGCACCGCGTTTCTCGCCTCCTCGACGGTCGAGACGTGCGGCCAGACGATCCCGTAAACGCCGATGTCGAGCACCTGCTTGGCGATGAACTGGTTGAGCTCACCGCCGTTCGGCGGGATGCGCACCATCGGTGCGACCGCCGGAGCGAGGCTGCCGGAGCGGACGATCTGGGCGCGGTCGAGCATGTATTGCATGCAGTCGCGCAGGCTTCGGATATCGTAAGGGTTGTGCTCCATCTCGAAGACGACGGCGTCGTAGGGCGCGGCCCCAACCGCCTGCGCGGCGCCGATCTCGGCCGGCGAGAACGTCACGAAGGCCGGCTCGCCCGCGGCGAGCGCGCGGATCGCGGGATTGAGGCGGGGAATGTCGGGCATCATTGTTCCTTTCGTCTTATGCCGCCGGTTTGCGCAGCAGAAAGCGTAGCAGACCGCCGGGCTGTTCGTTCGACTCGACCAGCGTGCAGCCGGTGGTGTGGCAGAAATGCTCGAAATCCTTGGTGGCTCCGGGGTCGGTCGCCAGCACTTCGAGGAGGCCGCCGGGCGGCACCGCCCGGAGTGCCCGGCGCGCCTTCAAGACCGGCAGCGGGCAAAGTAGCCCGGTCGCATCGAGCGTGCTGTCGGGTGTGTTTCCGGTTTCCGCCATCACCGGCCCGGCAATGAAGCGGCGATCGGCGGCTGGCGCTCGAAGATGCCGCTCGCCTGCTCGAAAGCAAATCCGGCATGCAGGACGGCCGCCTCGCCAAACGGCGTGCCGGCGATCTGGAAGGCGAGCGGCAGGTCGTTCTCGAACCCGATCGGCACTGATAGGGCCGGCAGCCCGGTCAGATTGTAGGGCGCGGTGTAGGACGGGCGCTCGAAGGTCGCATAAGTGCCGACCTGGTCGATGCGCGGCGCCGGGCCGGTGGCATTGGCCGAGACGATCAGATCGACCCCGGCGAGCGCCGACGCGGTCGCCTCGCACAATTCGCGGCGTCGCCGTACCGCCTCGACGTAGTCGGCGGCGCTGAGGAAGGCGCCGAGCGCGAGACGCGCGAAACAGTGCCGCCCGAACAATTCCGGCCGCTTCTGGAAATCGGTCTCGTGCAGCGCGTAGGCCTCAGCCAACAGAATCACCCGGTTGGCGTCGGCATAATCGAGCAGCGGCGGCACCCGGAGGTCGACCAGCCGGGCGCCGAGCCGTTCTAGGGTGCGGCAGCCCGCATCGAACGCCGCGACATAGGCCGCGCTCGGCTCGTTGCCGGCGCCGAACCCGGCGACCGCATCGCGCTCGTGCCAATGGCGGATGGCGCCGATCCGAATGCCGTCGAGCCGCCTGTCGAGCGCCGCCGCGTAATTCGGCACCGGCACATCTGCAGAGGCCGGGTCGAGCGGGTCGTGCCCGGCGAGGGCCTGCATCATCAGCGCGCAATCCTCGACCGTGCGGGTCAAGGGGCCGCAATGGTCGAGCGTGTAGGACAGCGGGAAAACGCCGCGCCGGCTGACTCGCCCGTAGGTCGGCTTCAGCCCGACGATGCCGCAATAGGCGGCCGGGCCGCGGATCGAGCCGCCGGTGTCGGACCCCATGCCGCCGGCGCACAAATGCCCGCCGACCGCGGCGGCGGTGCCGCTCGACGAGCCGGCCGGGTAATGCGCCGGGTTCCACGGGTTGCGCGCCGGCGGGAAGGGCAGCGTGAAATCCGGCCCGCCGATCGCGAATTCGTGGGTCTCGTTCTTGCCGAGGAGGATCATACCGGCATTGCGCAATCGGACCCAGGTCTCGGCATCCGCGTCCGGCACATGGTCGAGATAGCGGCGCGAGCCGGCGGTGGTGCGGATGCCCTTGGTCTGGTAGATGTCCTTGAGGCCGATCGGGACGCCGTGGAGCGGCCCTTTCGAGCGGCCGGCGCGGATGTCGCACTCGGCTTCGCGCGCAGCGGCGATTGCCTCGTCGCGCAGTACCAGCACGAAGCTGTGCAACTGATTGTCGAGCGCTGCGATGCGGTCGAGGTAGGCCTCGGCGAGCGCGACCGGCGATAGGGTGCCGGCGGCGATCGCTCGGCTGGAAGCGGCGGCGGAGAGTTGGGTCGGGTCCATCGCTCAGCCCTCTCCGGTCTGGCGGGGATGGACGAAGATGTGCGCCGGCTCGACCGCGCGCTCGCGCGGGCTGCCGGTGCCGGTGCGCCGCACGCTGGCCTGAAAGCGGGCGAGAAAGCGGGTGCCCTGGCGCAACTCCTCGAAGCGCTCGGCGCCGATTTTTACGGGGTCAAGGCCGGCGCGTTCGGCGAGCAACGCAAAGCGCTCGGGGCTGATGGGTTCGGACATGGCGATGCTCCGCTCCGTTGCGGCCGCAGCATAGCAGAGAGGGCGGCGGCATCGGCAACTATGCCCCTGGAGTTTCGGCAACGCCCATTCCCGCGAAAGGCATAGGCGCTGCCTGAGCAGAGAAATTTCTCGAATTTCCGCATTCCCGGCGAAAGCCGGGACCCACCTATCCGGCAGCCGGGATTTTGCAACCGTGGGTCCCGGCTTGCGCCGGGAATGCGGTTTGTCTGCTGGGGGTAGTGATGCTGTTCCGCCTTCGAAATCGGCACCGCTCCCGCCTTATGGCGCCGCCCCTGTGCGGGTCTCGTCGACAAAGCGCTCGGTCGCGGCGTCGATTGCCCGGCCGGCCCGACCGCGCGGCGCGTGGACATAGAGCGAGCGGCCGGCGCGCGCCGCCGCCGCGGCAACCGGCGGCGGCGGAATCTCATAGGAGATCGGCTGGCGGTGATCGGTGAGCAGCAGGTCGGGGCGATAGACGCTGTTCAGCTTGAACAGGCTTTTCAGGAAATTGGTCTGACCGCGCAACGCCAGGCGGCTGACGATGCCAAGGGCGCCGCCGATGTGGTGCCAATCGAGGTGCTTCTTGTAGATCGCCTGCTGCGTCGTCACCAGCTCCTCATAAAACTCGGCCAAAGGCAGGCGGGTCGGCAACACCGCGTGCTGGATGTCGAACAGGCGGTAGTCGCGGGTCGTCAGGCGGCGGCCGTCGGTCAGCCAGCTTTCGGTGCCGGGGTAGGGGGTATTGACGCTGATATTGATGATTTCGTCCTGTTCGAGGCACCATTCGCGCAACACCCGGAAGCGCTCGCGGTCCCAATCGGGATCGACGATCAGGTTGATCGCGAGTTGCAGGCCGAGCGAGCGGGCGAATTCGAGCGCCTCGAAATTGCGCCCGAGCGGCACGCGCTTCCGGTATTTGCGGAGCCCCTCATCGTCGAGCGCCTCGAGCCCCAGAAACATGTAGGCGACCCCGAGCTTCTTCCAGAAGCGGAACACCTCCTTATTGCGCAACAGTACGTCGCCGCGGGTTTCCAGATAATAGCGCTTGCGGATGCCGGCGCTTGCCAGCTTCTCGCCCAGTTCCATGCCGTGCCGCTCGTGGATGAATGCCACGTCATCGACAATAAAGACGCCGGGCTCGCGGATCTGGCGCAAATCCTCGACAACCCGCTCGGGGCTGACGAGCCGGTAGCTGCGGCCATAGAAAGTCCAGGCGCTGCAGAACGAGCAGTCCCACGGGCAGCCGCGCGAGAACTCGATCGATGCGCACGGGTCGAGCACGCCGAGGAAGTATTTGCGGCGGTGGCGCAACAGATCGCGCGCCGGCAGCAGTGCATCGAGGGAATCGACAAATCCCGGCGGCGGCCCCTCGCCGTCGGCGGTAACGATTCCGGGCACGCTGGCAAGGTCGGCGCCGCTTTCGAGCGCGGCGGCGAGCGCCGGCAGCCCCGGCTCTCCTTCGCCGCGCAACACGCAGTCGATCGCGCCCTCGCCGTGTTCGAGGAGCGCCGGCGCGATGAACGAGCCGCTATGGCCGCCGACGCAGACCGTCGCCGACGGCAATACGCGCTTTGCTGCCTTGGCGAGATCGACGATCTCCGGAACGTTGGCGAGATAGTTGCACGAAAACGCGATCAGGTCCGGGCGCCAGCCGGAGACGAGACGCAGGAAGGCGCGGTGGCTCTCGACCTGCAGATCGATCAGCCGCACCGAATGCCCGACGGCGCGCGCCGCCGCGGCGACCAGTTCCAGCCCCAGCGGTTCGAGCCGCAGAAAAATCTTCGTGTACATCAGCGGGCCCGGATGGACGCCGAGAATTTTCATGCAGGCCACCTCCTCGTAAAGTGATCGCGCCGGTTGGAGGATTGTTCCCCCATCCGCCAGGTTTGCGCGATATCAGGGACCGTCGGCGGTCCCGCCGGCATGCCGGCAGTCCGAGGATGGCCGCTACATCTTCAGCAGCCGCTTCGCGTTGCCGCTCAGGATTTTGGCGCGGTCCTCGGCGGATAACGGCACCCGTTCGATCCATTCGGTGCCGGGCTTGTTCTCGACGAACGGGTAATCGACCGAGAACAGGATGCGGTCGATACCCAGTTCCTGGATGCCGTGTAGCAATGCGGGGTCGGAGAAAAAGCCGCTCGTCGTCACCCAGAAATGCTCGCAGAACGCGTCGCGGAACCAGTTCGGCGGCACCCCGTCGCGGGCGAACCCCATGTTGATCCGCCACAGCATGAACGGCAGACCCTCGCCGAAATGGCCGATGATGATTTTGAGGCGCGGATGAGCATCGAAAATGCCGCTCAGGATGAGGCGGATGCCCTGAGTCGCGGTCTCCACCGTGAAGCCCCAGGCCGCGCGCAGGATCGTCGGGAATTTCTCCACATAATCCTTGTAGTAAGCGTCGATCACCGCCGGATGCGGCACCGAGGGGTGCAGGTAGAGCGGCACGTCGAGCGCCTCTGCCCGCTCGAAGATTGGCCAGAAGCGGCGGTCGTCGAGGAACAGGCCGCCGGCGAGGCCGTGCAGCATCGCGCCCTTGAAGCCGAGCCGGGTGACCGTCCGTTCCAATTCGTCGGCCGCCGCTTTCGGGTCGGCGGTCGGCAGGGTCGCGAACGCTGCGAAGCGATCGGGCCGGCCGCTGACGATCTCGGCCAACCGGTCGTTGGCGCCGCGCGCCAGCCGCACCGCGAGATCGGCATCGGCGAGCTTCTGCAAGGACGGCGCGCCGTGCGACAGCACCTGAACGTCGATGCCGGCGGCATCCATCTCGGCGATGCGGCCCTGCCCGACATCGTCGAGCCGGGCGATGATCTGCGGCCGGCCGGGCGAGTCGACCCCGGTCATATGCGGCTTTATTTGCGGATCGAGGTAATGCTCTTCGAGCGCGATGATTTGTGGTTTCGGCGTCATGTATTCTCTCCGATGCAGGGCAAAGATCGCGGTATCAGCCTGGGCCTTCCGCCGCAATCGCCGGATGGACGCGGTGTACCGCGGTGTCGGGGCCGAGCCGCTTCTGTGCCTCCGCCCGGATCACCCGCGCCATTTCGGGCTGGCGGGCCATCAATTCATGGAAGTCGACGATGTCGAGCGCCAACAGGGTCGAGGCGCGCGCGGCGACCACGGTGGCGGTGCGCGGTTCGCCGGTCAACAATGCCAATTCGCCGAAAAACTGGCTCGATCCGAGATAGACCGCTTCGCCCGGCAGCCGGATCTCGACCTCGCCGTCGACGACGAAATACATGCAGTCGCCCGGTTCGCCTTGCCGCATGATGACCGCGCCGGGCGGGTAGTCGCGCGGCCGCAGCAGCCGCGCCACTTCGGCGATCAGCGGTGCGCCGCATTTGGCGAAAAACGGCACCCCGGCAACGAGGTCCCAGGTGCGCAGGAAATCGCGGCGGCGCAGTTCCTGAGCATAGCCGTTGACCAGGATGCCGGTCCACAGGGCGATAATCAGGATGCCGCCGATCATCACCATGCCCGACAGCAGCCGGCCGGCGGCGGTTGCCGGCACGACATCGCCGTAGCCGGTCGTCGTCATCGTGACGATCGCCCACCACAGTGCCGCCGGGATCGACCCGAATGCCTCGGGATGTCCGGGATGGGCATTGTGTTCGAGCAGATACGCGATGCTCGCCGCCGTCAGCAGCGCGATGGCGAAGCCGAGCAGCACCGACAGGAGCGGCTGGCGCGCCGTGCGGATGACCCGGCCGAGACTCGCCAGTCCCGGCGAATAGCGGACGTATTTGAAGGCCCAGATAAAGCCCGCAAGGCTGGCGCGCGGGCCGTACAGCAAAGCCGCGACCCCCGGCAGTCCACAGGCCAGGTCGAACATGCCGGCGAGCGATACGGCCCAGGCAAGCCGGGCGCGCATGGCGCCGCGGTGCTCGCCGCCCGGCGCCGCCGGCGCGGCGGCCAGCCGCAGCCCGTACTCCGCCAGGAAAAAGGCCGCGACCGCATAGAAGCCGACCGCCAGCGGGGTCGAGTAAAGCGCCTCGATCCTCGGCACGGTCCGGGCCATCATGATCGCTATCCCGACGCCCGCCAGCGTGTGGTGCACAGCCCGAAACGCCCGCGCCGCTTCGCCGCGGTTCGCGGGCTGCAGCACCAGGTAGAGGCGGCGCGGAATCATTGCGTGCATATTCTAGGCGCGCCTGCGGCCCGCCGGAATAGCCGGTAAATTCCGCCGGTCGTCAATCCAGCTACCGGGCCGATCAGGCCGCTTCCGCGGGCGGCAGCTTGCGCGGACGTGGCGGTGCGAGCGGCGCCGGCCGGGTGCGGGACGATCGCGCCGACCACGTAAAGATCGACGACATTGCGTAATTCCACACCGCCGACACCGCGGCCCCGGCCAGCCCGGCCAGCCACCAGGCATGGCGACTGAACAGCATCGAGGCGACCCCGACATTGGCGGCGGCGCCGATCCCGCACACCGCGTAGAACGACAGCAGCCCGGTAACGAGCCGACGGCCCTGCAGCCGCCGGTCGCGATAGGTGAACAGGTTATTGAGCAGGAAATTGCCGGTCATCGCGACGATCGTCGCGGCCGCCTGGGCAACCGGGAACGCCGCCCTGAGCACGTGCGTCGCGAACCATAGGGTCAGCAGGTGGGTGCCGATCCCGAGCGCGCCGATCGTCGCGAACAGCAGGAATCGTATCGGCACCGCCGGCCCGACCAGCTTCTGCAACAGCAGCATCAGATATTCCCAGGCGACCATCGCATCGAGCTTGCTTTCGCCGTGCAGGCGCTGGCGGAAGCGCAGCGGCACCTCGGCAAAGGCGAGCGGGCGCGGCGCCGAGGCGAACAGGTCCAACATTATTTTGAAGCCCTGACCCGACAGCGCGCGCATCGCTTCGGCGAAAGCCTCCCGCCGGATCATAAAAAACCCGCTCATCGGGTCGCTCAGTTCGGCCTTGACGACGAGCCGGCCGAGCCGCGCGGCGAGGCCGCTGATCGCGACCCGCGAGCGCTGCCAGTCGCCGACGCCGCCATCGCCGATATGGCGGCTGGCGACGACGAGGTCGAGCCGCTCGGCACGAATGCGCGCAAGCATGACCGGCAGCAATGCCTCATCGTGCTGCAGGTCGCCGTCCATCACCGCGGCATAAGGCGCGGCGCTGGCGAGAATCCCCTCGATCGCGGCCGAGGCGAGACCGCGCCGGCCGAGCCGCTGCACCACCCGAATATTGGGCTGCCGTCGGGCCATCGCTCGCACAAGGTCAGCCGTGCCGTCAGCCGAATCGTCATCGACAAAGATCGCCTCCCAGGCGATGCCGGCGAGCGCCCGGTTGAGCCGGGCGACGACAAGCGGAACGTTCTCCGCTTCGTTCAGCACCGGGATCACGACGACCAGATCGGGCGCGCCGTCCGTCAGCGGCAGTGCCGCTGGCACTGCCGCTCCGGCCGGTTCCTCGCTATGCCGCCCGTCCGTCATCGCGCTATCCCCGTTCAGCGGCCGAGGATACTGCGCGCGATTGGTTCATGAAAGCTTGCCGGAAGCGGATCGCCGGCATTCTGCCGGCGAGACGCCGGGGGTCCGTGGCAGATCGAGATTGCTTCGCGTCGCTCGCTGACAGCCGGTCAGAACTGCACGCGCTGGGTCAGCGCGCCATCGACGATCAAATTGGTGCCGCTGATGAAGCCGGCGCGTGGGCTGGCGAGGAAGACGACCGCGTTCGCCACCTCTTGCGGCGTGCCCATGCGGCCGGTCGGGTTGCGCGCCAGCATTTGGGCGAACATCTCGGGGTTGCGCTGGCGGGTGATGTCCCACACGCCGCCCTCGAAGAAGACATTGCCGGGGGATACCATGTTGGCCCGCACCCCCTTGGCCGCGAGATTGCGGGCGAGGCCTTTGACATAAGGCACCAGGGCCGCCTTGACCGCCGCATAGGAGCGGGTCGGGCCGTAGATTTCGGCGAGCGCCGTGCTGCCGACCACGACGACTGCGGCGGCATCGGATTTTTCGAGAATCGGCAGCGCTGCTTCGATCCCGAACACAGTGCTCATGACGTCGATCTCGAACCCCCGGCGCCAGGATTCCTCGTCCATGCCCTGGGATAGGGCACTGACATTGGCGACGAAAATGTCGAGGCCGCCGAGCGCCCGGTGCGCCTCGCCGACCCAGGAGCGCAAGGCGGCGAGATCGGACACGTCGAGTGCGCCGCCGCTTGCTTTCACGCCTTCGCGCTCCAGGGCGGCCACCGTCTCCTCGACGGCCGCGCGGTTGCGCGCGCAGATCGCCACATCGCAGCCTTCGGCCGCGAGTTGCATCGCCACCGCCCGGCCTATGCCACGGGTGCCGCCGGTGACGATCGCCTTTTTGCCGCGAAGTCCGAAGTCCATGGAGCCGCAGTCCCCCGTTGCGCATTGCCATTGCAGGCCGGCGCCGGTCCGCGAAAATCCGGAGACTGGCCCCCGGAAAGAGCCGCCCCCGACCGCCGCCCGTCGTGTAGAGTACGACACCCCGCCGCGAACGAACAGATTTCCCATAGCGCGCCGGCCCGCCGAGGACCGTAGACGAAATGCGTTTCGATCGACTGCCGTTCCGCGGCCGCAGCGGCGGTTCGGGAGGCGGGCTGGCGGCAGCGCTGCCGGCTGACGCGGCGCGCCGCAGCCGCGCCGGACTTTTCGCCGTCGCCGATTTTCGTCGGCTGTGGACGGTCGGCCTCGTCGTCTTCGCGGTGCGCTGGCTCGAGATGATCGTGGTCGGCGTCTTTGTCTATCAGCGCACCGGGTCGCCGTTCGACGTAGCGCTGATGACGATGCTGCGCATGCTGCCGATGGCGTTGTTCGGGGCGGTGATCGGCGCCCTCGCCGAGCGCATCGAGCGGCGGGCCGCGCTCGTCGTCGTCGTGCTGTCGATGCTGTGCACCTCGCTGACCCTCGCGGTGCTCGCCTATGCCGGCCGGCTCGAAGTCTGGCATATCGGGGTGGCGAGCTTCTTCAACGGCATTGCCTGGGCTGCCGACAACCCGGTGCGGCGAGTCATGATCGGCGATGTCGTCGGGCATGAGCGGCTGGGGGCGGCGATGTCGGTCGATGTCGGCGCCAACAACGCCAGCCGCATGCTGGGGCCGACCGTCGGCGGGCTGCTCCTCGCGCATTTCGGCATCGCCGGCGCGTTCACCGCCAGCGTCGTCTGCTACACGGTCGCGGTCGGTGCGGCGTTGCGGATCGGCCACCGCGACGCCCCGATGCCGGCCGGTTCCGCCTCGGTGCTGCGCCGCATGCTCGATGGCTTGATCCTGGTTCGGCATGACCGGCGGCTGATCGCCACCTTGAGCATCACGATCATCTACAACCTGTTCGGCTGGCCGTTCACCGCGATGATCCCGGTGATCGGTCAGGACAGCCTGCACCTGGGCGCCGGCGGCATCGGGATGCTGGCCAGCATGGACGGGATCGGCGCGTTTGTCGGCGCCGTCGCGATCGCGTTGTTCGCGCGGCCGGCGCATTACCGGATGCTCTATGTCGGCGGGGTCTCGATCTATCTTGTCATGCTGATCGCCTTCGCGCTGGTGCCGAGCGTGCCGCTGGCTGGCGCAGCGTTGCTGTTCACCGGGCTGTCGAGCGCCGGGTTCAGCGTCATGCAGGCGACCCTCATCTATCTCGCGGCGCCGCCCGAGATGCGCAGCCGCATGTACGGCGTGCTGTCGGTCTGTATTGGCGTCGGGCCGGCCGGGTTTCTCGCAATCGGCACCCTGGCCGACGCGATCGGCGCGCCATTTGCGATCGCCCTGACCGGCAGCCTCGGGCTGGCGGCAATGGTCGCGACCCGCCGCCAGTGGCGCCTGATCGGCGCCGCCCCGGCCTGACCCGGCCGGATCAGGCGGCGAGGGGCGCCAGCAGGTCGGGATCGTTGTTGCGCACGTTGCCGACCCGCGACGCGACGGGATAGGCGCGCATCAACTGCGCCGGGAACGGCCGCAGCAGGGCAAGGAGCGCGTCGGCCCCGGCATCGTCCTCGCCGAGCCATGGGCGCCACGCCTCCCGCGGCAGGATGACGGGCATGCGGCCATGGATCGGCGCGCACAGCTCGTTGGGCGGGCCGGTGACGATTGCGAAGCTCTGGACAACCCCGGCGTCGGCCGGGTTGCGCCAGCGCTCCCAGAGCCCCGCGAAGGCCATTGGCGAGCCGTCGGCGAGGCCGATAGCATAAGGCTGTCTGCCGGTTGGAAGCTTTTGCCATTCGTAGAAATAATCCACTGGCACGATACAGCGGCGGCGGCGGAAGGTCTCGCGGAACGCCGGTTTGGCCGCGATCGTCTCGGCCATCGCGTTGATGCAGCGCGGTCCGATCGAGGCATCCTTCGCCCAGTAGGGGATCAGCCCCCAACGCAACAGGTCGAGCGAGCGGCTTCCCTCCCGGTCGAGGCGCACGACGGGCAGAGTGTCGGTTGGCGCGCCATTATAGGTCGGCGCGGTGTTGGGGACCGGGTTCTCCGTCTCGAACAGAGCCCGGATTTCCTGCAGCGGTGTCTTCTGAACAACGCGCCCGCACATCTGAACTGCCTCTCCTACGTTGCCGGAGTTAGAGGCGTTCCCGCGAAAGCGGGAACCAGAAAAAAATATAAGCCCGGGACACCCGTATTCGCATTCCCGGCGAAAGCCGGGACCCACCGGTCCACAGTCGCGATGTTGCCGCCATGGGTCCCGGCTTGCGCCGGGAATGCGGGATTTCAGAGGCCACGAAGTGTTCCGGCCGACCGCTTCCAATGGTTCGCGCCCCTTGCGCCCCGATGCGGGGCGGGTCAATTTTGCACGAGATGCCGACATATCAGCGCATTCAAGGTTCAGGCCAGATCGGCGGCGAAGGCATTAATGCGCCGGCGCCAGACGGGCGGCTGATTGCCAATTTGATGCAGTTCGGCCGTACCCTTCGTGCGGCCGGTCTGCCGGTCGGGCCGGGCAAGGTGCTCGATGCGGTGTCGGCGGTCGAAGCGGTCGGGGTCGCCGACCGCAGCGATTTCTATTGGACCCTGCACGCCGTCTTCGTCAACCGGCCGGACCAACGCCAGCTGTTCGATCAGGCATTCCACATCTTCTGGCGCAACCCCGAGCTCCTCAAAAAGATGATGGGCCTCGTCCTGCCGCAGCTCAACCTCGACCTGCCGCCGGACGAGGGCACCGAGATGCTGCGCCGGCTCGCCGAGGCGTTGCACCCCGACCGCGAGGCGCGGGATAGCGGCGAGACCGAACTCGAACTCGACGCGGCGATGACCTTCTCCGACCGCGAGCAATTGCGCGGCATGGATTTCGAGAAAATGTCGTTGGAGGAACTGGCGCGCGCCAAGGCGGCGATTGCCCGCATGCGCCTGCCGATCGCCGACCTGCCGACCCGCCGCCACGCCCGTGACCCGCGCGGCGCCCGTGCCGACATGCGCGCCACATTGCGGGCTGCGCTGCGCTCCGGCGGCCTCATCGAGATAAAGCGTCGCAGCCCCCGGCGGCGGCCGCCGCCGCTCGTCGTGTTGTGCGACATTTCCGGTTCGATGAGCCGCTACAGCCGGGTCTTTCTGCATTTCATGCACTCGGTCACCAACGATCGCGATCGGGTCCACACCTTCGTGTTCGGCACGCGCCTCACCAACATCACCCGCTATCTGCGCTTCCGCGATGTCGATATCGCGCTCGACAAGGTGGCGGAGGCGGTGCTCGACTGGTCGGGCGGCACCCGCATCGGCCACGCGATCGGCGAGTTCAACCGGCTGTGGTCCCGCCGGGTCCTGGGGCAGGGCGCGGTGGTGCTGCTGATCACCGACGGCCTCGACCGCGACGCCGGCGCCGGCCTTGCGCACGAGATGGACCGGCTGCACCGCTCCTGCCGTCGCCTCATATGGCTCAACCCGCTGTTGCGCTACGAGGGGTTCGAGCCAAAATCATTGGGGATGCGGGCGATGCTCCCCCACGTGGACGAGTTCCGCCCGGTGCACAACCTGGAGAGCCTCGAAACGCTGATCGCCGTAATCAGCGCCGCGGCCCACCGGCACAGCGCCGCCGCCATGGCGCGCGAGAGCTACGGCCTGAGGGAAGAGGACTGAGGAACGATGAGCGATACCGCGGAAATCATGGAACAGGCGGCGCGCTGGCGCGAAGCGGGTAAGGGCGTGGCGCTGGCGACGGTCGTCAACACCTGGGGTTCGTCGCCGCGCCCGGCCGGCGCCAAACTCGCGGTCAGCGAGGAGGGCGCGTTTGTCGGCTCGGTATCGGGCGGCTGCGTCGAGGGCGCGGTCGTCGGCGAGGCGCTCGAGACGATCCGCGACGGCAAGCCGCGCCTCCTCGATTTCGGGGTCAGCAACGAGCAGGCCTGGGAAGTCGGCCTCGCCTGCGGCGGCAAGATCGAAGTCTTTGTCGAGCGCGTCGAATGAAGGGCCGTCTTCTCGATGCGGTGCTCGCCGCCGGGCGGGAAGCCCGCTCGTTGGTGCTGGCGACCGAATTGAAGAGCGGGCGGCAGCTGCTGCTCGACGGCGGCCGCGCCGAGGGCGATCTCGCGCTCGATGAGGCGGCGCTCGGCGCGATGCGCGCGGCCTTGCGGGCCGACCGCAACCGCATGATCGAGGGGCCGGACGGGCGGGTTTTCATTCAGGTGTTCAGCCCGTCGCGACGCTGCTTCGTGATCGGCGCAGTGCATATCGCGCAGCCTTTGGTGCAGATGCTGGGCCTCGCCGATTATCAGGCGATCGTCGTCGATCCGCGCGAATCGTTCGCCACCGAGGCGCGCTTCCCCGGCCTCGAACTGTCGACCGAATGGCCCGACGAGGCCCTGGAGCGCCTGAAGCCCGACCACCGCTCGGCGGTCGTCACCCTGACCCACGACCCGAAGCTCGACGATCCGGCTCTGGCGGTCGCCTTGCGCTCGGACTGCTTTTATATCGGCGCGCTCGGCTCGAAGCGCACCCATGCGGCGCGCTGCGGCCGGTTGAAGGAGATGGGCTTTACCGACGCCGACCTCGCCCGCATCCACGGGCCGATCGGGCTGTCGATCGGCGCGGTGTCGCCGGCCGAGATCGCCGTCTCGATCCTCGGGCAGATCACCGAGGTCCTGCGCCGCGGCGACAAGGAGCCGGCGTGATTTTGGATCGCCGGCCGGCGCCTGCCCCGGAGAAAGCCGGGGGCCGGCGGGACGCCGGCGGTCCATTTGCTGGCATGCTCTGGCTGATCGGGATTGCTTCGCTTCGCTCGCAATGACAGGGTAGCCCCGTCGCAGACACGGGGCGAGGCGATGCTGGCGCGGATCGGCAGTGCGGCGATGGCCCCGCTCTGGGCGGCGCAGCTCCTGACTGGCGCCAAGTCGTTCGAGCGCAACCGGATGATCGGCAGCCGCCGGCTCAACAAATGGGGCCTCCACGCCGCCCGCGTGACCCTCGCGCACCGCATCGCGGCGGCTCGACGGCGGCGGCTGGCCGGGCTCGTCGGCGATGCCGAGCGCACCGATTTCGCGCGCGACGGGTTCGTCGTCTGCCATGACTTTCTGCCGGCCGCCGATTTTGCCGCGCTGGTCGAGCAGGTGCGGGCTTACCGCGGCGGATTGCGCGAGATTGCCGAGGGCGACACGATCATGCGCAAGGTGGCGCTCGGCCCTTCCGTCTTGCAGGCAGTGCCAAAGCTCGCCGCGGTCTTGCGGTCGCCGCGCTGGCGCGGCCTCATACGCTATATCGGCAGTCGCGATGCCGAGCCGGTCGTCTGGATCCAAAGCCTCGTGCGGCATGCTTGTGACGGCCCGCCCGATCCGCAGGCGGCATTGCACGCCGACACCTTTCACCCGGCCGTCAAGGCGTGGCTGTTCCTGACCGATGTCGCGGCCGATGCCGGCCCCTTCACCTATGTACCGGGATCGCACCGCCTGACCCCCGAGCGGCTTGCCTGGGAGCGGCGCGTGAGCCTCGCCGCCCGGCACTCGCCCGACCGCGATACAAGGCAGGGGTCGTTCCGGATCGCGGCCGGGGAACTGCCGGCGCTCGGCCTGCCGGCGCCGCGGGTTTTCGACGTGCCGGCCAACACGCTGGTGGTCGCCGATACGTTCGGCTTTCATGCCCGCGGCCCGAGCGTCGGGCGCTCGTTGCGGGTCGAAATCTGGGCCTACGGGCGGCGCAGTCCGTTTGTCCCGTGGACCGCCGGCGATTTTTGGAGCGGCGCCGCGTTGGCCCGCCGCAGCCTGATCGGCTGGCGCTTGGGCGACCTCTATGCCCGGGCCGGGCTGAAACGGCAGCCATGGCGTGCGCGGGTCGGCATCTCGGCGTTCGATCCGGCTTAGGCGCGATGCGCAAATCGGCAATGGGGTGTATCGGGAATGCCGTGGGATCCAACGCAGTACCTTAAATTTGCCGGGCCGCGCCTGCGCCCGGCAATTGATCTGTTGCAGCACATCGAAGCCGAGGCGCCAAAGATCGTCTACGATCTCGGCGCGGGCGCCGGCAACGTGACCCGGCTGATCGCTGCCCGCTGGCCGGTGGCGGAGATCGTCGGCGTCGATTCGTCAGCCGAGATGCTGGCGAAGGCCGCCGCCGACAATCCTTCGCTGCGCTGGCAACAGTCAGACCTGGCGACCTGGCGAGCCGACCGTCCGGCCGACATCATCTATTCGAATGCTGCCCTGCACTGGCTCGACGGACACGACCGGCTGGTACCGGGCATCCTCCAATCGCTGGCGCCGGGCGGGACCTTGGCGGTGCAGCTGCCGCGCAATTTCGGCGCGCCGTCGCATACTTCGATCAGCGACGCGGCGCGCGCCGGGCCGTGGCGGGCGGTTCTCGAACCGCTGTTGCGGCCGTCGCCGGTCGAGCCGCCCGAATTCTATTACGACTTGTTGAAGCCCCTTGTGGCGACGCTCGATATCTGGGAGACCGAGTATCTGCAGGTCCTGGATGGTGAAAACCCGGTCAGGGAGTGGACCAAGGGAACCTGGTTGAGCCCGCTGCTGGCGGCGCTCGAGGAACCCGAGCGCAGCCGTTTCGAGGCCGATTACGCCGCCCGCGTCGCCGTCGCCTATCCGCCGCGCCCCGACGGCCGCACGCTGTTCCCGTTCCGCCGGCTTTTCATCATCGCGACCGCCGGCAAGTAATGATGGGCTTCGCTGCGCTCAGCCCATCCTACGGTGGCTACGAGGCGACACTATAGGGTGGGCTGAGCGCAGCGAAGCCCGCCATCGTGGCCGAGAGGTCCGGATCAAAATCCCAATGCGGTGAGCAGCGATTCGCGCTGCGCCTCCCCGCCGGTCGGGCTCTTGCAGGCGACCGCCGCGATTTCGTGGTTGGTTCGGCGCCGCATCACGATTTCGGCAAAGGGCGCCTCGCGTAACGTGTTCAGCAACAGGGTCGGCGTGAAGCCGCATCGGTGTCCCATCATCGGGCGGCCCGAGGCGATGAACGCGCCGAAGCCGTAGAGCATGTCGTGGGCGGTGACCGGCCCGGCCGGCGATCGGTAGATGACCTCGTGCAGCCGGTCCTCGGCAATGTATCTGGCGATCGCCTGCAGGTCGGGGACGATCGCGCAGAAGAAGCCGTCATCGCGCAGGATGCGGTGGATCTCGCGCACCGCCTGACCGGCTTGGTGCAGGTAAAGGTGTTCTATGCAGTGCGAGGCCCAGGCGGCATCGACCGAGCCGGTCTCGATCGCCGACAGATCGACCATGTCGGCGACCAGGTCGGGGGCGACCTGCGGATCGGCGTCAACCCGCAACTCGCGCCAATCGGCGAAGAGGCCCGGCAGGCGCATTTGGCCGCGCGGGCCGCTTCCCAGATTGACGACCAGTTTCGGCCCGACGGCCGACTCCTCAGGGGGCTTGTCGCTCATCGCGTCGATCGGCCCTTCTGCATTCTCATGCACGCCCTTCCGGCTCCTCGCCGGTTGCCGTGACGGCCGCGGTTCCTTAGCGTGCGAGGCCATAGCAGACCGCTTGGACGCTGCCAATGCCGTTGCCGCCGCCCGTGCTCGACCACGTCGTGATCGATGTCCGCGACCGTCTCGATGCCGCGGCGGAGATATTCGCATCGCTGGGCTTCCGGCTGACGCCGCGCGGCCGCCACACCCTGGGTTCGGCAAACCACCTGGCGGTATTTGCGACCGATTATCTCGAACTCCTGGGGTCCGGCGGCGACGGCGCGATCCGCCCGGAACTACAATCGTTCCCGATTGGGCTGAACGGCCTCGTGTTCAAGACCGCGGACGCCGATGCGGTGTACCGGCACGCCAGCGCCGCTGGCCTTCCGATCCAGCCGGTACAGTCGTTCTCGCGCCCGGTCGAGATCGATGGGTGCCATTATGATGCCCGTTTTCGCACCGCCCGGCTCGACCAGGACCGGATTGCGATCGGCCGGGTGTATTTTTGCGAGCACCTGACCCCGGAGCTGGTGTGGCGGGCGCCATGGCAGGCCCATCCCAACGGCGCGCGCCAGATAAGCCGGGTGGCGATCGCGACCCCTGACCCGCGGCGCACCGCCGCACTATTCGCCGCGCTGTTCGGGGCCGGCGCGCTGCACGAGGCCGATGGCATATGCACCCTTCAGGCCGGTCCGGCGCGGGTCGAGCTGACCCCGCCGGACCGGCTGCGGGCCGAATTCGGCGAGGCTGCGGCGGCAGCTTCCGGGCGCGCCACGTACCTTGCGGCTCTCGAGCTGCAAGTGGCTGCGATTGCGCACACCGCCGAAGCGTTGCGGACGGTGCCGGGGATTTCGACCGAACCGGGCCGGGTGATCGTGCCGGCGGCGGCGGCCTGCAACACGACCCTGATTTTCACCGTCTGACCGGACCCTCGGCCTGCCTGGCGACAAAAAGACGGCGGCTTCGCTTGACGGGGGCGGCGGCGCCGACGATAACGTCCTCAGCCTGTCATTAAGAGCAGTGTTTGCGATGGGGAGGATTTGATGCGATTTAGCTACCACTTGGGGATTGCGTGCGCTGCGCTGGCGCTATGGCCGCTCGCGACCATGGCGGCCGAGCCGATCAAGATCGGCTTTCCGATCCCGCTCTCCGGCCCCACCGCCGTCTATGGCAAGCCGGTTCTGCAGGGGGCGCAGCTGGCGGTCTCCGAGATCAACGAGAAAGGGGGCCTGCTCGGGCGCAAGATCGACCTTCTGCCGCGCGACAGCAAAGCCAGCGCCGACGAAGCGGTGCGCCTCTCTCGGGAGCTGATCATCAAGGACAATGTCGATTTCCTGGTCGGCACCTTGACCTCGGCCGAGGCGCCGGCGGTCTCCACGGTTGCCAAAGAAAACAAGATCGTCTTTATCGCGCCGACCTCGAAAAGCACGATCCTGACCGATGCGAAACACATCAACCCGTACATCTTCCGCGTCTCCTCGAACACCGATGTCGAGGGGCTGGCCGGAGCGATCCTGATGGCGCGGTGGAAGAACGTCAAAACGGTCGCGACAATCGCGCCCGATTACGCGTATGGCCGCGATTCGATCGCCGCCTTCGAGAAGGCGCTGAAGAAACTCCGCCCCGATATCAAGATCGTCGATCGGGAATGGCCGAAACTCGGTCAGCCCGACTTCACGCCGTTCATCACGGCGCAGATGGCGAAAAAGCCCGATGCCGTCTATTGCTCGCTGTTCGCCGGCGATTTCGTGACCTTTACGAAACAGGCGACGCCGCGCGGTTATTTCAAGGCGATCGACAACCGGCTGATCGACGGCGCCGAGGTCGGCACCACCGATGAGGCGCAGGCGCTCGGCAAGGACTACCCGTACGGCATCATCGGCGATGCCTATGACCCGGTGATCTGGACCGGCGACGAGCCGCCGGCGCATAAGAAGTTCATCGAGGACCTGAAGGCATTCACGAAGGACAAATACGCCTCGGGCTGGTCGATCGTCGGCTATCAGTCGATCTATGCCCTGGCGGCCGGCATTAAGAAGGCGGGCAGCACCAAATCGGATGCGGTGGCGAAGGCCCTGCCCGGCCTCACCTTCGACACGCCGGTCGGCAAGCGCAGCTTCAGCGTCAATTCGCACGAGACGTTCGCGCCGGAATACTGGGGCGTCATGATCAAGGAAGCGGCCTATCCGTTTGCCGTCATGAAGGATCCGGAGCTGCTGCCGAAATCGTTCCCGGCCGAGTGACGGCGGCAAAGGCGACATCGCGCACATTGTAAACGCCGAGCCACGGCTCTTCCCGCGCCCGCCCGCCGTTCCCGTGAAATCGGGGACGCGACGGTAGAGGCCACAAACGAGGAAGACGCCGGCCGGCGTACGGAGGCTTCTTTAGGAGTTTGACCGGCGTGGCGGCCTCATTTGTGTTCAATCAGTTCATGGGCGGCCTGACAACCGCCATGTTTCTGTTCCTGATCGCCTCGGGATTGTCGCTCGTGTTCGGGATCATGCGCATCATCAATTTCGCGCATGGGTCGTTCTACATGCTCGG
>DASUKH010000118.1:0-21278 GCA_036278835.1 Allostellaceae bacterium | reverse complement strand
CCCCGCGGTCATAAACAAGCCCGCCTCACCAATAACGGACATTGCGGCATGCAACGCTTCGAGGGCACCGAAACCTATGTCGCGACCGAGGATTTGCGGGTCGCGGTTAATGCCGCGATCGCGCTCGAACGGCCGCTGCTGATCAAGGGCGAACCCGGCACCGGCAAGACCATCCTGGCGCACGAAGTCGCCCGTGCGCTCGGCCGCGATCTCATCACCTGGCACATCAAATCGACCACCAAGGCGCAGCAGGGCCTCTATGAATACGACGCGGTGGCGCGGCTGCGCGACGGCCAACTTGGCGACGAACGGGTGCGCGACATCGCCAACTACATCAAGCCGGGCAAATTGTGGGAGGCGTTCGAGGCCGCCCGCGCCCCGGTCCTGCTGATCGACGAGATCGACAAGGCGGATATCGAGTTTCCCAACGACCTTTTGCTCGAACTCGACCGCATGGAATTCTTTGTTTACGAGCTGAACAAAACGGTCATCGCCCGCCAGCGGCCGATCGTGATGATCACCTCGAATAATGAGAAGGAACTGCCCGACGCCTTCCTGCGCCGCTGCTTTTTCCATTACATCCGGTTTCCCGACCGCGAGACGATGCAGCGCATCATCGACGTGCATTTCCCGGGCTTGCAGCACGACCTCGTGCACGAGGCATTGACGATCTTTTACGATGTGCGCGACGTGCCCGGCCTCAAGAAGAAGCCGTCAACCTCGGAACTGCTCGACTGGATCAAATTATTGCTGGTCGAGGAATTGCCGGCCGAGGTGCTGCGCACCCGCGACCCGAAAAAGCTGATCCCACCCCTGCACGGCGCCCTTCTCAAAAACGAGCAGGACGTGCACCTGTTCGAGCGCCTCGCCTTCCTCAACCGCCGCGAACGGGGGTGATCGGATAACCCGGTAGGATGGGCCGAGCGCTAGTGAAGCCCATCAATCGGCTCGCACCGTGCTGGCTTGGTGGGCTTCGCTGCGCTCAGCCCACCCTACGATCATTCGTTCGCAAACTACTGCACGACGCTGCACGCGACCCAGTGGCCGGGGCGCAATTCGCGCAATTCCGGCCGCGCCTGCCGGCATTCGGCAATGGCGATCGGGCAGCGCGGGTGGAAGACGCAGCCCGGCGGCGGGTTGATCGGGCTCGGAACCTCGCCCGCTACCGGCTGAAACGAACGGCTCGCCTCGACGCTCGGGTCCGGCACCGGCACCGCCGACAACAGCGCGCGGGTGTAGGGATGCAGCGGGTTGTCGAACAACTCGTCGCAATCGGCGAGCTCGACAACGCGCCCCAGATACATGACCGCGACCCGCTGGCAGAGATGCCGCACCACCGACAGATCATGCGCGATAAACAGGTAGGTCAGGTTGAACTTGTCGCGCAAATCCTCGAGCAGGTTGATGATCTGCGCCTGGATCGACACATCGAGCGCCGAGACGGCCTCGTCGCAGACAATGAATTCCGGGTTGAGCGCCAAGGCGCGTGCGATGCCGACCCTCTGGCGCTGGCCGCCGGACATCTCGTGCGGATAGCGGTCGGCGAAATTGGCATTGAGGCCGCACAGGATCAGCAGTTCGCGGACCCGCTCGGTGCGGCGCTTCGGCTCCGGCTCGACCCCGTGCACCTTCATCGGCTCGGCGATGATCTGGCCGACCTTCATGCGCGGGTTGAGCGAACTGTACGGGTCCTGAAAGATCACCTGGATGCGGCGACGCAGGGCGACCAGCGCTTTCCTATCGAGCCCGGCGATGTCCTGCCCGTCATAAATGATCTCACCGGAGGTCGGCTTTTCGAGCCGCAGGATGCAGCGGCCCATCGTCGTCTTGCCGCAGCCGCTCTCGCCGACGAGGCCCATCGTCTCGCCGCGCCCGATCGTCAGATCGACCCCGTCCACCGCCTTGACGTCGCCGACGTGGCGGCGTGTCACCACCCCCTCGGTCACCGGGAAGTGCATGCGCAGGCCGCGCACCTGGAGCAGCGGCCCGGCCGCCTCCATCGCAACGCTCATGCCGCTTCGCCCGACAGCGCGGCCAATTCGTCGCTGCGGTAACAGGCAGCCATCTGGCCGGGCGCCCCGGAGGCGGCCAAAGGCGGCTTCGCCTCGGCGCAGCGCGGCGCGGCGAAACGGCAGCGCGGCCGGAACGAGCAGCCACGATCGAGGCGGGTCAGGTCGGGCGGCTGCCCCTCGATCGGGTCGAGCCGGGCCTGGCGCGGCCGGTCGAGCCGCGGCACCGAGCGCAACAGCGCCATCGTGTAGGGGTGCCGCGGGTCATGATAGATCGAAGCGGCGCTGCCGGTCTCGACGATGCGACCCGCATACATGACGTTGACCCGGTGGGCATAGCGCGCCACCACCCCCAGATTATGGGTGATGATGATCAGCGCGACCCCGAGGCGGCGGCTCAACTGCTGCATCAATTCGAGAATTTGCGCCTGGATCGTCACGTCGAGCGCGGTGGTCGGCTCGTCGGCGATGATCAGCTTCGGGTCGCAGGCAAGCGCGATCGCGATCATCACCCGCTGCCGCATGCCGCCCGACAGCTGGTGCGGGTATTGCCTGAGGCGCCGCTCGGGATCGCCGATGCCGACGAGGCCCAGGAGCTCGGCCGCGCGGCGATGCGCCGCGGCCGGATCGACGCCGCGATGCTGCTCGATCGACTCGGTGATCTGGCGGCCGATCGTTAGCACCGGGTTGAGCGAGGTCATCGGCTCCTGGAACACCATGCCGATATCGCCGCCGCGGATATGCCGCATCTCCTCCTCGGTGGCGGCCATGAGGTCGCGCCCGCCAAAGATGACCTTGCCCTCGGTGATCCGGCCGGGCGGGTTTGGGATGAGGCGCAGGATCGACAGCGCGCCGACCGACTTGCCCGACCCGCTCTCGCCGACGATCGCGACGGTCTCGCCGGGCTCGACCGTATAGGAAATGCCGTCGACGGCTCGCACAGGGCCCGCGCCGGTACGAAATTCGGTATGCAGATTGACGACTTCTAGCAGGGGCAAAGCAGCACTTCCTCCGGGGAGCTTACGCGGTAGGTAGCGGCCGTCGCCATCTAAGTCAACGTCGGCGCCGCGAATGCTCACCGAAAGAGATGCCGCGGGGCGCCGGGATGAGGGCATTGGCGGCGGCGCTTGTTGATTTGGCAGGAGCGGTGTAGGGACGATTTGATGCAGGAAGCTGAAGATCGGGGCCGCCGTCCGGCGTTCCGATGGTGGCGCGGCGAGCCGCGGCGCAGGCTGGCGGCGGCGCTGACCTTTTCGCGCTATGTCCTGCACCGCTTCAACAAGGACGGCTGCTTCGCCGCCTCGGGTGCGCTGAGCTACACGACGCTGGTGTCGCTGATCCCGCTCGGGGTCGTCGGCCTCGGCATCCTGTCGGCCTTTCCGAACTTCGCATCGGCCCGCGACCAGATACTCGCCTTGCTGTTCGCCAATTTCGTGCCGGCGATCAGCAAGGAGGCCGCCTGGTGGTTCCAGTATCTCGCCGGCTCGGCGGCGCAGGCGACCGCGATCGGCATCATCGGCATCGCCGGCACCGGCGTCCTGCTGCTCGTCACCGTCGAGGATCAGCTCAACGCGCTGTGGCGGGTGACGACCTCGCGCCCGTGGACGCAGCGGGTGCTCGCCTACTGGACCCTGATCACCCTGGGGCCGCTCCTGATCGGCGTCAGCATCACGACCTCGACCTTTCTCGATACGGCGGCGCGCCGCGCCGGCATCAACCCGGAGGCGCTGAGCCAATTCGCGGCCGGCTGGCCGCACGTGCTGGCGCGGGTGATCCCGTTCCTGCTCGAGCTGATCGCCTGCACCTTGCTCTATTGCCTCATTCCCAACTGCGCGGTGCGCTGGCGCGACGGCCTCCTCGGCGCCACGGTCGCGGCGGTGGCGCTCGAAATCCTGAAGATCGGCTTCTCGATCTATATCGGCGCGATGTCGTCCTATCAGACGATCTACGGCGCGCTCGCCGGCATCCCCATATTTCTGTTGTGGATGTACGTGTCGTGGAACGCGGTGCTGCTCGGCGCCGTCGTGGGCGCCAACCTGCCGACCTGGCGGGTCGATGAGCGGTTGTCGCACCTCAGCAGCGGCGGGGTCCGGCTCGGTTTTGCGCTGGGGTTGATCGCCGTTCTGGCGCGCGCCCAGCGGCATGGCGGGCGCTGCCGCACCGCGGCTTTGGCGGACGAGATCGGCGTCCCTACCTCGGTCGTCGACGAGCATTTGCAGATGCTCGCCGAGGCCGGCTTCACCGCGCCGACGCAAGACGGCGCCTGGGTCTTGTCCTGGGATTTGCAGACCGCGACCCTGCTCGACCTCTACAGCGCGCTTGGGCTGCCATTCGCCGGCAGCTGGTCGGCGCGGCCGCTGGCGCCCTGGCAACGCCGGATCGCGCCGGTGATGGATCGAGTCGTGCGCGCCGAGGCGCAGGCGATGCGGGTGCCGCTCGCTTCGCTCCTCAGCGAGATCGAACCGGGAGGCAAGCAGCCGGTCAGGGCGGTTGCCGAGCGCGATAGCTCGGAGTAGGAGCACACGGGTACGGTATTTGACTGTCCCGATTGTCATTGCGAGCGAAGCGAAGCAATCTCGATCGGCCAATGCGGTCCGGGATTGCTTCGTCGCTCCGCTCCTCGCAATGACACGGCAGAGCGGGCGAGATGAAGGTTGCGGAGAGCGGCTTCGACATGACCGACGACATCACCGAAAACGAGCCGTTCCTGCCGTTTGCACGATGGTTCGCGCTGGCGGCGGAGCGGGAGGCGCTCGCCGAAACGATGATGCTTGCCACCGTCGGGCCGGGCGGGCGGCCATCGGTCCGCGCCGTGCTGCTCAAGGGCGCCGACGCGAGGGGCTTCGTCTTCTACACCAACCTCGAGAGCCGCAAAGCCGGGGAGCTGGCGGCCAACCCGCATGTCGCGCTGGCCTTTCACTGGAAGTCGCTGGCCCGGCAGGTACGGGTCGAGGGCGACGCGGCGCCGGTCACCGATCAGGAGGCGGACGCCTATTTCGCGACAAGGCCGCGCGAGAGCCGGATCGGCGCCTGGGCCTCCGACCAGTCGCGCCCGCTCGACAGCCGCGCCACCCTGGAGCGCCGCTTCGCCGAGGCCGAGCGCCGCTACGACGGGCGCGAGGTGCCGCGCCCGGCCGACTGGTCGGGGTTCCGCATCGTCCCGCAGCTTGTCGAGTTCTGGCAGGAGCGGCCGCACCGGCTGCATGACCGGATCGTCTTCACGCGCGACGGCGAAGGATGGCGCAAGCAGCGGCTCTTTCCGTAACCGCGGCCCAGCAGAAGCTGCGGCTGCGCGCGACCTACGCTTCGCTGGCGGTCGCGGCGGTGCTGATCGCGGCCAAGCTCTCCGCCTGGATCGGCACCGGGTCGGTCGCGCTGCTGTCGAGCCTCGTCGATTCGCTGGTCGATGCCGCCGCCTCGCTGGTGACGTTCTTCGCGATCCGCCAGGCCATCGTCCCGGCCGACCGCGAGCACCGCTTTGGCCACGGCAAGGCCGAACCGCTGGCGGCGCTCGGCCAGTCGGCATTTCTCGTTGGCAGCGCGGTTTTGCTGATGTTCGAGGCGATCCGGCGGCTGATTGCGCCAGTCCCGGTGCAGCACGCGCCGGCCGGCATCGCGGTGATGGTCTTCGCGATCGCGCTGACGGCGGGGCTGATCGCTTATCAGCGGCACGTCGTCCGCCGGACGGGCTCGCTGG
The DNA here is from genome assembly GCA_036278835.1 of Allostellaceae bacterium. Taxonomy (GTDB): domain Bacteria; phylum Pseudomonadota; class Alphaproteobacteria; order ATCC43930; family CGMCC-115725; genus DATARH01. The sequence goes on along the minus strand of DASUKH010000118.1, from coordinate 15,572 downwards.
CGGTCGGCGCCGACGAACTCCACTATCGCGGCGACGTGATCCTCAACCTCAGCGTCATCGCCACCCTAATTGTCGATCGTGTGTTTACGGTGCCGCTGCTCGACCCGGCATTCGGTGCCGCGGTCGGGCTGTGGATCATCTACAGCGCGGTCAAGATCGCGCGGCTGTCCCTGACCCAGCTGATGGACCGCGAGCTGCCCGACGAGGAGCGGGTGCGGGTGCGCGCCATCGCCGAAAGCCATCCCGAAATCCGCGCGGTCCACGATATCCGCACCCGGGTGGCCGGCCCCACCGCCTTCATCCAGCTGCATATCGAGATGGACGGCGGCATCAGCCTCCTACGCGCGCACGAGATCTCGGACGAGGTGGAGGCACGGCTGCAGGATGCCTTCCCGCATGCCGAGATCATCATTCACGGAGATCCGGCCGGCATCGAGGAGCGGGTCGTGTTCCCCGCCCCCGCGGCGCACGATCCGCCGACCCGGGCCGCCCGCTAGTGTCCTGAACCAGAAGTTCGATGGACCAGAGCGGTCATCTTCGTCATACCGGCGAAGGCCGGTATCCACGCCTCAACCGTCAACCCGGCGGACAGATGGGTCCCGGCTTTCGCCGGGACGACAGCGTTGAGATGCTGCGGACCTCGGAATCACTACACGAGGGCGGGTTTCCATCACGTTGGGTCACCTTCTTTTCGTCATGGCCGGGCTTGACGATGGAAGAGATATTCAACGCTATAGTGGCCGCCGCCGCGATCGGGCCTACCCGGCCCCGAGAGCGTCGATCTCCTCGTCGGTCGGAAACCGGCCGGTCTGTTTTTTCGAGAAGGCAAGTCTTCCGTCGACGGTGATTTCGAACACCCCGCCGACCCCCGCCACCAACTCGACGTCGGCGCCGTAACGTTCTTCAAGCCTTGCCCTCGCACGGAGGGCCCGCGGTTCATAGTTTCAGGGCTTGCACCACTGGATAACGACTTTCATCCCGCTCCTCCGCGTTTGCCGGGCGCCAGCCTATCACACGAGGGCCGATCCGTGTGAGGCGGCGGCTCATTCGCGGTGCGGCACCGCCGGCGCGCCGCTGCGCAGCGGAATTTCCTTCAGAGCCAGCGCGCCGAGAAACGACAGAAACGAGATCGCGGCCGCGTACAAGAAGACATGCGTAAAGGCGCTGCGGACCGCGACGGCGAGGGCAGCCAGCAGCGCGGGACTTGCCTTGCCCGCCAGTTCCATGTGGAACAGCGCCAGCCCCGGATGCGGCCCGAGCGCCTCGTGGCCGGGGATCGCCAGGGCGGCGCTCGTCAACTCGCCCATCAACTGGGCGCTCAGCAGCGCGACCCCGAAGGCGCCGCCGATCAGCCGGAAGAAGGTGACCGTGGCAAGCCCGATCCCGGTATCCTCGAGCGCCAGCGCGTTCTGTACCGGCACAATGACCGGCGACAGCTGAAACCCGAACGACAGTCCGAGCCCGGCGGTCAGCAGCGTGTCGGAAACGACCGCCTCCCCGAGACCGAACCAGGCGATCAAGAGGCAGCACGCCGTCATGCCGGCCGAGCCGAGGATCGGATAAAGCTTGTAGCGCCCGGTCCACGTCACGAACTGGCCGGCAATATAGGAGCCGAGCACGGTACCGCCAGTCATCGGGATGAGCCGCGCCCCGGCGACATCGGGGCTGAGGCCGCCGGCCAGCTCGAAATCGAGCGGCACCAGGATGATGAGCGCGATCATCACCATCGCCATCATGAACATCATGAAGGTGGCGACCGAGAAGATGCGGTTGCTGAACAGGCGCAGCGGGATCATCGGCGACCGCGCCTCACGCTCCCACGCGAGCAGGGCCGCAACGAACAGGACGCCGATGCCGAGCGGGATCAGCACCCCGGGCTGCACCCAGCCGCCGCTCGTCTCGACCCGCGACAGCCCAAACAGGATCGGGGTCGTGGCCGCGATGATCAGCGCCGCGCCGGCCCAGTCGATGACCGCGCGCCGCCGCGGCCGTGGCAGCCGCCGCAGGTTGCGGTCGCACAGCACAAAGGCGAGCGCGCCGATCGGCAGGTTGATCCAGAAAATCCAGTGCCAGCTCAGATAATCGGCGAAGAAGCCGCCGAGCACCGGCCCCAGCACGTTCGACACCGCCATCACGCTCGAAAAATAGCCCTGGTACTTGCCGCGCTCGCGCGGCGGGATAATGTCGGCGACCGCCGCCTGCGACACCGAGCGCAGCCCGCCGCCGCCGATCCCCTGCAACACGCGGGCGCCGATCAGCTGCGGCATCGTCTGCGACAGCGCGCTCAGCACCGAGGCGCCGGCGAAGATGCCGACCGAGATCAGCAGCATCGGCCGGCGTCCGTAGATGTCACTGAGGCGGCCGTAGATCGGGGTCGTCACGGTCGAGGCGACGAGGTAGGCGGTGACGACCCACGACATCAGCCCCCAGCCGTTGAGGTCCTCCGCCATCGTCGACAGCGAGGTCGCGACGATCGTCTGGTCGAGGCTGGCGAGAAACATCGCCAGGATCAGCCCGAACAGGATCTGGATGATCTCGCGCCGGCTGAAGCTCAGAGGGCTGGTGTTGCTATGATCGACCATTCGCTTCGCCGCGCCCCCCGACCCTGCGGTATTGAGGTTCATCCATCGATATGAACGGCCGCTGGCGGCGTGCCGATTTGCGGCTTGCGCGCGGCGGCGTTGCGCGGGCAAGGTGGTCGGCCGCACGCGGCATGGGGGGGTGCAGGCGGAATGATTGCGCGACAGGGTGGCTGGGCCGAACCGAAATCCGCGGCACGGGCCAAACGGGCGGGGCCGCTCGGCTGGGCTTTGCGCACGCTGAAGGTCGCGGCGGTGGCGATCGGGCTGGGAGCCGCCTCGCTCGGGGCCTATTGCGGCATCATCATCTACGAGGGCAATTTCCACGCGGTTGCGCCGGGCGTGTTCTACCGCTCGGCCGAACTCAGCAAGGCCGGGTTCGAGGAGGCCGCGCGGCAACACGGCATCAAGTCGGTCCTGAACCTGCGCGGCGCCCATCCCGGCGAAAAATGGTACGACGACGAGATCGCCGCCGCGCATGAGGCCGGTATGGCGCATTACGACTACCCGATCTCGGCCAAACGCTTCGTTACCGCGAAACAGGTCGCCCAAATCCTCGACATCGTCCGCCGCGCGCCGAAGCCGCTATTGGTGCACTGCATGTCGGGGGCCGACCGCGCCGGCCTCGTTTCGGCGCTCTACGAGTATGCGATTGCCGGCGAGAGCGCCGCGGAGGCGGACGACCAGCTGTCGCTCGCCTATGGCCATTTCCCCTATCTGACGAGCCGGTCGGGCGCGATGGACGACAGCTTCTGGGCGTTTGTCCGGGCGCACCAGCCGGGCGGCGGCAAATAGCGCAAGCGGCCTGCCGGCTCAGCGAAACGACAGGCTGATGTGGTCGAGCCGCACCTGCAGCCCGTCTTGCGGCGGCGACAGGAACAGCAGCAAAACCGGGGCGCGTGCGCCGTCGAACATCGCCGGATCGGGTAGGTTCAGCGGTCCGGACGTGCCGGCCTGGCGTGATTGCGGGTCCAGCTTCAAGCCGCCGAAAAAATGCTGCACAAACCCGCCGTCCGACTGCCACAGGCGCAGGCAAAGATAGATGTCCAGGGAGCGGTCGGGTTCGCCGGCGGCGGCGGCATCGAAATCCTCGGCGTCGACGATTTCGTCCCACGCCAGCGTCGTCCCGAAAGTGAGCCAGCGGGTCTGGCCCGACAGGATGACCTCGATGCTGCTGCCATAGCTGTCGGGGGCCGGAACTTCGATTCCATTCGGGCGCACAGTGAGCCGGACCGATGCGGTCGGCTCGAAGCCGATGTTCCAGAACCGGCAGATTTTTTCTTGCGGCTGCACCGTTCGGCCCTCGGCGTGGGGCGTCGCGAACAGCATCGCAAGGCGGTGCTGCGCCGAACCCGGCGCCGCCGCCGCTGTCAGCAGATCCGCTTCGAGCGCGGCGAGCCGCCCGGCCAGCGCCGCGACCCGGTCGCTCAGCATCCGCGCATAGGCGGACGGCATGCCCGGGCCGGCCGGGCCGCCACCTGTTGCCCGCCGGCGCGCGTCCGCCACGGTGCGCTCCAGTTCGACGATGCGACCATCGCGCTCGGCCAGCGCCTCCTTCAGTTCGAGGATCAGCCGGTCCTTGCGCAGCAGATGGACAAACAAATCCTCGGGGTCGGCGGCATCGGGCGCCGAAATGCCCGGCTCGCGGCGGGCGCCACCCGGGCCGGCCGGCGCCGTGTTGCGGGATGCGGAGTCCATATGCTAGGGGATTCCCGGGTTGCGGCTGGCGGCGAGGGTTGTTGCTCAAGGGCGATCCTGTCAAGGATGCGCAAAGGCCGCGCGATCGCGAGCCAAAATGTCGGGAAAGATGTAGCGGCGCGGGCGCATCGATGACAGAGATCGATCTCGACAGGTTTCTCACCGCCGATTTCGCCGGCCGGATCGCGCTCGCCAACAAGGCGCGCGGCGCGCGGTTATGGTCGAAGCAGCTGGCGGAGGTCTGGTCCGCCGCCGCGGCGCGGCTCGAGGAGACCGGCGTGCCCGACCGGTCGGCGGGGCAGGTGCTGTTGCGGGAAATGATCGCTCTCGCGCCTGACGATCCGGCCGCGTTGCAGGCGTTCGGCCGCTGGATCGGCGATGACGCGCGTAACGGCGTCAGCGCGGCCGTCTCGATCGTGCATCTGATCGTCTCGTGCGAAAAATACAAGACGCGGGCAATGGCGCTGCACGCGAGGTTGGCGGAACGGTTGCAACCGTGCCTGATCCTGCTCGGCGGCGGCGACGGGCCGGACGCGGTCTTCGATGAGCCGTTCGTGATCGTCCCGGCCGCCGACAATTACGAGAGCCTGACCCCGAAGGTGCTGGAGGGCCTCGTCGCGGTACGCCGCCGCTTCGGCCCGGTCGGGGTGCTGAAGATTGACGACGATACGCTTGTCGCCGGCCCGCCGCGGCCCGACCGCATCGCCGCCCTGGCCGCAGCAACCCAGTACGCCGGACAGATCGCCGGCGGGGCCGGGTTCGATCGCTGCTGGCATGCCGGTAAATGCGAGCAGCGCAGCGACGAACCTTATCGCGGCCGGTATCACGGCACCTGGGCCGGGGGGCCCCTCTATTATCTCGGGCCGCACGCGGTGGAGCTGCTGGTGCGGGAATATGTCTTTTTCCCCGGCGAATTCGACGGACACCTCTACGAAGACAAGGCGGTTGCCGATGCCTTGCGGCACCACGGCATCCTCCCCGAAGAGATCGCGCTCGGGGATGTCTTCGGCCTAGCCATCGCGGGCGAGGCACCGCCGCAGGTGGAGCACCTTCGGCTGTCCGGGAAGACCGAGCAGACGTCGCGGACTTCGATCGCACCGCCGCTGCCCGAAGGTTAGTTTCTCCAGAGACAAAAACGAAGAATTCCGGTACTCTATTCCGAGTATTTCTTAATACAGTTACTTGTGTGCTGGTTTGCGTAACAACCATGCCATTGAGGCCGTGCTCCGGTATTACCCCGATGCCTCGCGGGCATTTGTCTACGATAACCTTGCCTACTCAACCTATGTCAGCCTACGCCATCGCTATCTTTATTACGCGGTGCCGAAGGCCGCGTGCTCCTCGATCAAATCCCTGATCCAGCAGCTGGAAGGCTGTCCGCCGCCGCCGCATTTCGATCCGCTGAGCGACGAGACGCGGCGCGACATGCAAATCCACGTCCGCGAGCACACGATTGTCCCCTCCCTGATCGACCTCAGCGATGCGCAACAGGAAGAGGTACTGAACTCGGACGATTTCTTGAGATTTACCGTTGTCAGAAACCCGTATGCCCGGCTGATTTCCGCCTGGCGGGACAAGGTTCTTCCGTGCGAACCCGGTTTCGAGCGCATTTATCGGCGGATCAGGGGCCGGTCGCCCGGCACCGAAGATAAGCAGCCGATAGTTTTCGAAGAATTCCTCGAATATTTGGAAAGCAACGAAGACCTTGAATGGTGCGATGGCCATTGGCGGCTGCAGGCCACCCAGGTTCTGTTGCCCGCTGTCAAATTCAATTTCATCGGCAAAGTCGAAAATATAGGCGAGGTATGGTCACGGATCGCAACGCATGCCGGTCTGCAAGACGCGATCCCGTTAAAGCGAGTAAACCGGTCTGTCGGGAACGCCGGCCCGCGGCTTACTTCTGGACTGGCCGAGCGGATTTACGCCCTCTATACAAGGGATTTCGAGGCGTTCGGCTACGAGCGCGACGCCTGGAATGCGGATCCGGGCGGGATACCGCTCACGGAGGCGCAGTTCTACGACGAAATCATAGAACGCAATCTGATTATCGATTATCTTCACGGCCAAATCATGCGAGTGACAAGGGAGGCCCGCATGCACAGCCCGCAGGCGAGTGCACGGCGGACTTACTGGGAAGACTGGTTCGCGCGCGGCGAAGACCCGTGGAGCTATGACAATCCGTATGAGACGGTCAAGTACCGCCAGACCCTGCAATTGCTGCCGCCGGGGCGGATTGGCACCGCGCTCGAACTGGGCTGCGCCGAAGGTCATTCCACCGCGCAGCTGGCGGGGCGGGTCGACCGGCTGATCGCCAGCGACATCTCGCCGACGGCCCTGCGGCGCGCCGCCGCGCGCTGTGCGTCACTGCATAACACCGATTTCCGCTGCATCGATTTTATCAGCGATCCGCTGCCGGAGGGCCTCGATTTGCTGGTTTGCAGCGAGTCGCTCTACTACGCCGATCGCGAGGCGTTGCCGGAGTTGGCCGCTAAATTCGCCGGGGCCCTCCGGCCGGGCGGGCATCTGTTGATGGCGCATGCGATGGCGATCGCCGACCGGCGGGACCGCACCGGCTTCGATTGGGGCGCGCCGTTCGGGGTCGAGACGATCGCCGCCGTGTTCGCCGCAGCCGACGGGCTGGCGCTGATCAAGGAATTGCGCACCGCGCTCTACCGCATCCAGCTGTTCCGGCGGCTCGGGCCGGGCGAAACAGGACCGGCCGCGCCGGCGATTGTCGAGGCCGAGCATGGCGCGCTGCCGCCTTCGGTCGCTCGCTGGGTGATCTGGGATGGCGCCGCGACGACCCGCGCGGAGGCCGAGCGCGAGGAGGCGCGCGAGGTGCCGATCCTGATGTACCACAGCATCGCCGCCGACGGGCCGGAGGCGCTGCGCCCCTATCGGGTAACGCCGGCGCAATTCGCAGAACAGCTCAAATATCTGCGGCGGCACGGCTATCATTCGATGTCGCTCGACGAATGGGCCGGGTGCATGGCCGGGCGTCAGCCGGCGCGCGGCCGGCCGGTGATCATCACCTTCGACGACGGCTACAAGGATTTTGTAACGACCGCGGCGCCATTGCTGGAGGCGGCGGATTTCCGCGCGGTCGTGTTTGTCGTCACCGACAAGACGGGCGGCGTCGCCGATTGGGACGATCATGCCGGCCCGCCGCTCCCGCTGATGGGCTGGGATGATTTGCGCGGCCTCGAGGCACGCGGGTTCGCAATCGGCAGCCACACCACCGCGCATCGCGACCTGACCCGGCTTTCCGATGGCGAGATCGTGCGCGACGGCGAAGCGGCGCGCAACACCCTCGGCCGCGAACTCGGACACCCCGTCGATTGCATCGCCTTCCCGTGGGGCCTCAGCGACGGCCGCGTCCGCGCCGCCCTGGCGCAAGCCGGCTATCGCATCGGGGTGTCGGTCGAGACGCGCCGCAGCGCGCTGTCGGACGAGCCGGGCTGCCTGCCGCGCATCGAGATTTTCGGCGACGACGATCTCGACAGCTTCGCGCGCAAGCTGCGCCTCTGCACGGCGCCGGTACCCGCCGCGGCCGAGGCGCCGTCGGCGCCGCCCCTCGCGGCGGAAGACCTCAGCGGCCCGCAGACGCCGGAACTGACGCCGCGCTATCTCCGCCGCCTGGCCCGGCGGACCAGCCGGCTGGCGGCGGAGTTGAACGAGATAGAGGCCGCGCTCAGCCTCGCGACGGCACCACCGTCGTTGCAGAGGCATTTTGTCGAGCTGTTCAACCTGCCGCTCTCGCGCGGGGAGAGGCTGCCGATCCTGCCCGGGCAGCCGATCGGACCTTCATGGTCGCTGAATTTCGAGCCGACGGGCCGGGCCGCCTTTGCGGTGAACCCGAAACCGAGTCACGCGATGAGCCCCGACGCTTGCCGCAACAGTGTCGAGATCGCGTTTTTCGGGACCAGCGGCTGGATGAGCCTGGGGACCGCGGTAGCGTGGCCGGAAATAGCCGGCGCCGAGCGGTTTCAGGCGAATGTGGCGGCGGAACCCAACCGCCAGATGCTGATCCATGTCGGGCTGCGGCTGTTCGCGCGCGACGGCGGGTTCAGCGACCATTTTTTCGTGACGCTTGGCTTCGATCCGCAGACCCCGCTCGCAGTCAGGGACGGCGAGCTGCGGTTGCCTGATCTCGCGGCCGTGGATACCGCGCGACCGCCGCTCTTGATGTTCTTTTTTGCCGATCCGAAGGAAGGACTGACGGTCCGCCTCGATTACATCAATGTCTATTTCGCCTGAGGCTGACGGGCAATCGCCGGCCCGCGGCGGCTCGAGCCTCGCGCTCGCCTTCGCGACGATCGAGCGGCCGCCGGTCGTGCAGCGCCTCATTCGCTCGGTCCGCCGGTATTTTCCCGATATGCCGATCTACGTCGCCGACCAGTCGCGCGAGATCGGCCGGATGCTGGCCTTTTACGACGCGCACCGGGTGCATCTGGTGACGATGCCGTTCGATGCCGGGGTGGCGGCGTCACGCAACTGGCTGGTCGCAGCGATGACCGAGGATTTCTTCGTCCTCTGCGACGACGATTTCATCCTGGATTCGCAGACTTCGTTTGGCGATGCGCTCGCCATCTTTGCCGCCCGGCCGGAGATCGGCGTCATCGGCGGCCGGCTGCGCGACACCAGCAACGGCACCCCCTACGACCGCCATTGGGAAATGCACCTGCATTACGACCGGGCGGGCCGCCTGTTGACCTCGATCCCGATCTATCGGTTCGCGCCGCGGCAGCGCCGGCTCGGCGATATCGCCTATTACGAATGCGACACGGTGCTCAATTTCGCGGTGTTCCGACGCGCCATTTTCGCCGACGGCATCGGCTGGGACGAACGCTTCACCTGCAACGGCGAGCACGAGGATTTTTATCTCAATCTGAAGCTCAACAGCGCCCACCGGGTCGGTTATCTGCCGTCGATGGTGGCGCTGCACGACCATCCCGCCGTCTTCGCCAGATACCGCGCGCGGCTGCGCGAGCGCTCGGAGGGATGGCGCCTGATGATGGAAAAATGGCAGGTCGATCAGTATCTCGAGATCGGCTTTGGGGTACGCACGATCGATAATCCGGGCGAGGTGCTCGCCACCGACGCGGCACGCCGGCGCTTTCCGCTCGCGCCGAACCCGGCGCGTTCGCCCGCCGAGAGAGACGGCAGCCCGGCACCCGTCTTTGCGGACGCGCTGCGCGCCGTGCCGGTGTTTTTCCGCTACGACCCGGCAATCGACCCCGACCGCGATTTTCTGCTTTGGTATCGGGCCGAGCGCCGCGCATCGCTGCCGGTCGAGCGCGCGACTGCGTGGCTGCGCTGGTACGGCGCGGCCGGCCGTGTCCTGGTGTGGGAAGGTGCGCGCCGGGAGATCGACCTCACACCCGATTTCTGGCAGCCGATGCTTGCCGAGGTGCCGTTGCTCCCGCCCGGCGCGGCGTGGCTGCGCTTCGAGGTGGTGGCCGACGCGGTCCCGGAGCCGGTGCCGCTGGCGACCGGCTTTGTCTTTGTCGCCGAGGCCGGGCAGCAGCTGCCGGCACGCGAGGCGATGGGGCTGACCCGGATGGATGATGGCGCGCCGCCGGCAGACGCGGCGGTCGCCGCGAGCGCCGCGGCCGCGCTGCCCGCGATGAGCCTGTCGGCATCGAATGGATTGCCGATTTGCCTGTTGCAGCTCCCCGATCCATCGCAGCTGCGGGCGCTGATCATGACGGATGCCGCCCTGTTCGGCGACCACCCGTATATTGCCCGGATGCCGGCCAACGATTCCGAGGCGGCCGCGATCGTGCTGCCGCACACCGGCGGCGACGCGACCGCGGTCCGAGCGATCGACAAGGCGGGTGTCGCCCTCGACCTGTTGGCGCACACCGGCGCCAATGCGCGATCGCGCGCCGCGCGGCCGCGCCCCGGCATCACCGTGGTGGCGACCAGTTGCGGCCGCCAGGATTTGCTGGAGCGCACGCTCGACAGCTTTTTTGCCTTCAATACCGCGGCAGTCGCCCGGATTGTCGTCGTCGAGGACGGCGATGCCGGCCGGAATGCTGCCCTGATACAGAAATTTCGCGGCCGGGGTATCGAGTGGATCGGAACCGGGCGGCGGGTTGGGCAGATTGACGCGATCGATACCGCCTACACGCTGATCGATACCGATCTGATCTTTCACCTCGAAGACGATTGGGAATTTTACGCCCCCGGCTTTATCGAGAAATCGGCGGCGGTGTTGGCCGCCGACTCGGCCTGTCTCGAAGTCATGCTGCGGGCGCTCGACGACACCAACGGCCACCCTTTATTGCCCGCCGTCGAGATGGTGGGCGGCGTCAAGACGCGGGTCTACGCGTTCGGCTACGACAAGGTTTGGCACGGCTTTTCGTTCAACCCGGGGCTGCGGCGCACCGCCGATTATCGGCGGGCCGGCAGCTACGGGCTGCACGTCAGCTTCGCGTGGCACGACCGTGGCCGCTCGGAAGCCGGCCTGTCGCAGCTCTACCGCGACCTCGGCATGCACGTCCGCATCCTGGCCGACCGCGGCGGCGGCGGTTACGTCCGGCATATCGGCTGGGACCGCACGGTGCCGCCTCCCGCTAGCGTCTGAGCACCGGCAATCGGGTTGCCTGCGGCCAAGGCAAGGTGGATTGTGCCCGAGATCATGGCAGGAGGCGCCGGTGACCGCAGAGAACCGCCCCAACATCCTGTTCATCGTGGTCGACGATTGCGGCTATGCCGATCTCGGCTGCACCGGGCAGACCGATTACCGGACGCCGGCGCTCGATCGGCTGGCGTCGGAGGGAGTGCGGTTCACCCAGGCTTACGCGAATGCGCCGCTATGCACCAACACGCGGGTCGCGCTGATGACCGGGCGCTACCAATACCGGCTGCCGATCGGCCTCGTCGAGCCGCTGCGCTGGAGCGACCGCGACAAGCCCGAGACGGGCCTGCCGCCCGGCTTTCCGACCCTGCCGAGCCGGCTCAAAAAGGCCAGCTACCGCACCGCTCTGATTGGGAAATGGCACCTCGGCTACCTGCCGCGCTTCGGGCCACTGAAGAGCGGCTATGATGAGTTCTTCGGTATCATGGGCGGGTTTACCGGCTACTACACGCATATCGGCGACAATGACGCGCTCGATTTCTACGAAGGCGAGACGCCGATCGAGCGGCAGGGCTACGTCACCGACCTGTTGAGCGAGCGCGCCGCCGCCTGGGTCGCGGCCGCGTCCGCCGCCGCGGAACCGTATTTTCTCAGCCTTCACTATACGGCGCCGCACTGGCCATGGTCAGCGCCGTCGGTCGAGATGGCGGCGCGGCGGCGCGAGACGGTGCGCGCCGAGTTCACCGAGGGCGGCTCGACCCGCATCTATGGCGAGATGATGCAGATTCTCGACGCCGGGATCGGCCGCGTGCTCGACGCGGTGCGGGCCGCCAAAGCCGGGCGCGAGACCCTGGTCATCTTTACCAGCGACAATGGCGGCGAGCGGTTCTCGAAAATCTGGCCGTTTGTCGGCCGCAAGTTCGACCTGCTCGAAGGCGGCCTCCGGGTGCCGCAAATCTGCTGGTGGCCGGGCCGCATTCCGGCGGCCCGGGTGACCGATCAGGTGGCGATCACGATGGACCTGACCGCCACCTGCCTCGCCGCCGCCGGGGTGGCGGCCTCCTCCGACTACCCGCTCGAAGGGCTCGATCTATTGCCCATACTGACCGGCGCCGCCGAGCCGTCCGAGCGCACCCTCTATTGGCGCATGGCCAACCGCAAGCAGCGTGCGGTGCGCCGCGGCGGCCGCAAATACCTCAAGGTCGCCGATCGCGAATTCCTGTTCGACATCGACTACGACCCGCGCGAGCGCGGCGATTTGTCGAAAAAGGAACCCGCGCTGCTCGCCGAATTGCGCGGGCTGTGGGAAGCATGGGACCGCGGCATGCTGCCGTTGCCGGAGCACGTCACCCTGCCGATGTCGAACCTCTCCGACATGCTGTGGTAAGCGGTGCGCCACCCCCTATTTGACGGCGCCGCCGGTAATGCCGGCGATAAAGCGGTCGAGGAACAGATTATAGGCGATCGCCACCGGGACGCTGGCGATCAACGCCCCGGCCATCAACTCGCCCCAAAAATAGATGTCGCCGCGCACCAGATCGGTCGCGACGCCGAGAGTGATCGTCTTCTGCGCCGACGACGAGATGAAGGTCAGCGCATAGACGAATTCCTGCAAGGTCAGCGTGAAGGTGAAGATGACGATCGTCAGGATGCCCGGCACCGACACCGGCAATACCATCTTGATAAAGGCGCCGAGAATGCTGCACCCATCGACGATCGCCGCCTCCTCGATCTCGCGCGGCACCGATTTGAAAAACCCCATCATCAGCCAGGTGCAGAACGGGATCGTAAACGTCGGGTACACCAGAACCAGCGACCACATCGAATCCTGCAACCCGAGTATCGTGATGACCCGCGACAACGGCAGGAACAACAGGGTCGGCGGCACCAAATAGGTCATAAAGACGCCGATGCCGAGCGCTTCGCCGCTGCGGCCGGTCATCCGCGCCAGGCTGTAGCCGGCCGGCAGCGCGGTGACCAGCGTGATCGCGGTGACGCAGACCCCGATGACCGCCGAGTTCAACAGCCAGCGGGCGAACAGCGTCTGCTCGAAAAGATAGCGGATGTGCTCCAGCGTCGGCGCTTCGCTGAACCAGAACGGGATGCTCGCGAGATTGTAGAGGTCGCTGTTCTGTTTGAACGCGGTGATCAGCATCCAGTAGAACGGGAACGCTGCGATCACGACGAAAAACACGACCGCGGCGTAAAAGAAGCTTTCGCGGACGACGGCAGCCACCAACACTTGAACCCGACTGCGTCGCGCCACCCTCCTCGGCAATGCGAGCGACATTTCAGATCTCCTGCCGCCGGATGGCGCGCAACATCACGATGGTCAGCACGAACAATACCGGCAGCATGAACAGCGAGATCGCCGCACCGTGCGCCACGTCGCCCGAGACGATGCCGACCTGGAACCCCTCAAATCCAAGCACCGAGGTCGCGTTGACCGGGCCGCCATTGGTCAAGAGATAGACGATGCTGAGATCGGTGAAGGTGAACACGATGCCGAACACCAGCCCGACCACGACGATCGGGGCGATCATCGGCAGGATGATCTGGTAATTGCGCCGCCAGAAACCGGCGCCGTCCACCGTCGCGGCGTCGAGCACGTCCTGCGGGATCGCGGTGATGCCGGCGAGGAAGATCACGATCGCGAACGGAAAAAAGCGCCAGCCATTGATGATGATCACGCACAGCATCGCGAGATGCGGATTGCCGAGCCAGTTCGGCGCATCGGCCCGGGTCAGCAGCCCCATGGCGATCAGCGTCCAGTTGATGACGCTGTAGAGCGAATCGAACATCCACTGCCACGCGACCGTGGCGAGCGCCACCGGCACCGCCCACGGCAGGATGATCAACCCCCGCACCAGCTTGCGGCCCGGAAACGGGCGCAGCAGCAAGAGCGCGCCGAATTTGCCGAGGATCAGCCCGATGATCTGCGAACCGAAAGTAAAGATGAAGGTGTTGACCAGGGTCTGCAGAAAGATCGGGTTCTGAACGATGTCGATGAAGTTTCGCAAACCGACAAAGCGATAGCTCTGACTGTATATCGTATAGGCGCTGACCGAATAATAAATCGCCAGCAGAAACGGCAGCCCGACCAATGCGAAGACGTAAAGGATCGCCGGCGATACGAACAGCGGCCCGAGCACTGTCGGGCGGTCGAGAATGAACTGGAACCGCGACGTCTTCTGCCTGACGGCTTTTTCGGCGAGAGCGACCATAGAAAGCGCTCCAAATCAGTGGCGGCGAACGCGGTTGCCGTGTTCGTCGAAGTGGCACAAGGCGCTGTTGCGGACGGCGAAATCGTGCGCCTCGCCGGGCCGGATGCTTTCCTGCGCCACGTGCGCCGGCGGCAGTTTGGCGGTGATCTCCTGGGTCGACTCGAAGCCGTCCACCCTTCCGTACACAATCCGCTCCGAGCCGAGATATTCGGCGCGCTCGACGTGGAACGAAAATTCGGTCACCTCGCTCTCCTCGATCATGTCGCGGGGCAGCAGGTTCTCCGGTCGGAAGCCGAGATGTCCGCCGTTGCAGGCCAGCAGGTTCATCGGCGGCGTGCCGACAAACGTCGCGACAAAGCGGTCGGCCGGGTCGTCGTAGATTGCCGCCGGGCTGCCGACCTGGCGTATCCGGCCGTGATCGATGACGGCGATGCGGTCGCCCATGCCCATCGCCTCGACCTGATCGTGCGTGACATAGACCGTCGTGGTGCCGACCCGCTGTTGGAACTGCTTGATCTCGTTGCGGGCCGAGGCACGCAATTTGGCGTCGAGGTTGGACAGCGGCTCGTCGAGCAGCAGCACCGTCGGCTCGCGGACCAGCGCGCGGGCCAGCGCGACGCGCTGGCGCTCGCCGCCCGACAGTTGCCGCGGGCGCCGGTCGAGCAAATGGTCGATCCCGAGCAGCTGCGACGCCCAATCGACCTTTTTTTCGATCTCGGCGCGCGGCACGCGCTGGGTGCGCAGCGGAAAGGCGATGTTGTCGCGCACCTTGTAATGCGGATAGAGGCCGTAGCTTTGAAACATCATCGCGATGCCGCGGGCGCGCGGCGGGATGTCGTTGACCACATCGCCGCCGATGATGACGTCGCCGCCGGTTTGCTTTTCGAGCCCGGCGATGATGCGCAGAAACGTGGTCTTGCCGCAGCCTGAAGGCCCGAGCAGCACCATGAACTCGCCGTCCGGGACCGACAGGCTGATGCCGTTGACGGCAGCAACGCCGCCAAACTCCTTGGTAATATCGCGTGTAGAGATCGCTGCCATCGCGGCGTCTCGTTGTCAGTTGTTCTGTCCTCGCAACGGCGCCCGGCGGAACGAGCGGCTCCGACGTTCGTCCGCTCGCACCGTCATCCTCGCACCGTCAGTGGGTCATCAAGCCTGCCATTTCTGGAAGATTTTCTGGCATTCTTGCGTCGCCCATTTGACCGCGTCTTGCGGGCTCATCGCGCCGGTCGCCGCCTTGGTCATCATGTCGCAGAGGACAAAGTCGTTGTAGACCTCGTCGGTCGCCGCCCAGGCCGGGCCGGGATATCCCGTTGCCGCCGACCATTCGTCGGAGGTTTCGGTGATCTTCAGCTTGTCCGGCGGATGCGAGCTCGGATCGTTGCTGAGGATCGGCATCGGCTTTGGCACGATGTTGGCGTAGATCGGCATGTTGTAGCCGGTGCTCGCCTTGAACGCGTCGACCCAGTTGTCGACATAATGCTTGAG
>DASUKH010000117.1:0-6586 GCA_036278835.1 Allostellaceae bacterium | reverse complement strand
CCGGGGTCCCGACCGCGGCGGCGAGCGCGGTCATGATCAGGCTGCCGACGATCGCGTTGAGCAGGCCCCCGGTGCTGCCGGGGGCCGGCGTCATCTGCAGGAACAAAGCCGGGCTCATCGCGGCAATGCCGTTGGCTAGCAGGCTCCACAGCACAAGCACCAGCCACAACAGCCCGAACGCGGTCGCGAGGCACGAGAGGCCCATCACCGTCCAATGCACGAGGCGCCGGCGCATGTAGAGCGGCATCAGCTCAGCCTCCCGCCCGTTGTTCGAGGCGGATCAGCAGCAGCTTTGCGGTCGCCAATACGATGAAGGTGATGACGAACAGGATGAGGCCCAGCGCGATCAGCGACGACAGGTAAAGATCGCCCGACGCCTCGTTGAACTCGTTGGCGAGCGCCGCCGAGATCGTCGTGCCGGGCTGCAGGAGCGAGGCATGAATGTGGTGCGAGTTGCCGATTACGAAGGTGACCGCCATCGTTTCGCCAAGCGCCCGGCCGAGGCCCAGCAGAATGCCGCCGACGACGCCGATCCGCGTGTAGGGGAGGACGACCTGCCACACGGTTTCGGTGGTCGTCGTGCCGAGCGCGTAGGCGCTCTCCTTCAGCACCGCCGGCACCGTCTCGAACACCTCGCGCATGATCGCGCAGATGAACGGCAGCACCATGATCGCCAGGATGAAGCCGGCGGTCAGCACGCCGATGCCGAGCGGCGGCCCCTGGAACAGCGCCCCGAGCAGCGGAACGTGGCCAAGCGAGCCGATCAGCGCCGGCTCGATGTAGCGCTGCACGAAGGGCGCGAACACGAACAGGCCCCAGATGCCGTAAATGATGCTCGGGATCGCCGCCAGCAGATCGACCATCACCGCCAGCGGCCGCCGCAGCCATCGCGGGCACAGTTCGGTCAGGAACATCGCGATGCCGAAGGCGAGCGGGATGCCGATCAGCATCGCGATCGCCGAGGTCGCCAGGGTGCCGTAGATCGCCGCCAGCGCGCCGAACCGGTTGGTGACCGGGTTCCAGGTTTCGGTTCCGATGAAGCCCCAGCCGAACTGCCGCAAGGCCGGCGCCGCGCCAACCGCCAGCACGACGATGATGCCGCCGACGATCAGCAGGATGAGAACCGCGAAGAGCAGGGTCAGCGCGCGGAACGCCTGGTCGGCGAGCCGGCCACGGCGCCCCGCCTCTCTCGGCCTCGAGATCGCGATGTCAGCCGGCACCGGCCGCTCCGCTCAAGGGCCGCCGCGGTGCCACACCGGCCGTCCTTCGGGGCCGACGATTTTCTGCTGCCACATTTCTTCGACGAGTCCAGTCACCTCGGGCGGCATCGGTACGTAGCCGAGCCGCTCGGCAATGGCGTCGCCGTGGTGATAGGCCCAATCGAAGAAGCTCAGGATTTCCCTGGTCTTTTCCGGGTCAGGCTGATGCCGGTGCAGCAGGATGAAGGTGGCCGATGTGATCGGCCAGCTGTCCCGGCCGGGCTCGTTGGTCAGCAGCAGGTAGAAGCCGGGCGCCTCTGTCCAATCGGCATGGGCGGCGGCGGCCTGAAAGGTGTCAGCGCCCGGCGAGACGAACCTGCCGGCGGCATTGCGCAGCAGCGTGTAGGTCATCCGGTTCTGCAAGGCGAAGGCATATTCGACGTAGCCGATCGCCCCATCGGTGCGGGCGACGAGCGCGGCGACGCCCTCGTTGCCCTTGCCGCCCAGCCC
The DNA here is from genome assembly GCA_036278835.1 of Allostellaceae bacterium. GTDB lineage: Bacteria > Pseudomonadota > Alphaproteobacteria > ATCC43930 > CGMCC-115725 > DATARH01. Next base: position 4,877 of record DASUKH010000117.1, on the reverse strand, counting down.
GCCGGGAAACGCGACCGCGGTGCTCTCGCCGATCTTGGCCCGGAATTCCGGATCGACCTCGGACAGGTAGTGGGTGAACGTGAACGTGGTGCCCGACCCATCCGCGCGGTGCACGGTGGCGATCGCTAAGTCCGGCAGCACGATGCCCGGGTTCAGCTTTTTGATCGCCGGGTCGTCCCATTGTTTCAGCCGGCCGAGATACATCCCGGCGAGGGTCGCACCGTCGAGCCGCAGCTGCCCCGGTGCGATCCCGCGCAGATTGACGACGACGACGATGCCCCCCATCACCTGCGGCCACTGGACGAGGCCGTCCTTCCGCAAAATCCCCGGTTTCAGCGGCATGTCGGAAGCGCCGAAATCGACCGTTCCGGTATTGATCTGGCGGATGCCGCCGCCCGAGCCGATCGACTGATAGTTGATGCCGATCCCGGTGATCGCGTGGTACGCCTCGGCCCATTTCGCATAGAGCGGGTAAGGGAAGGTCGCGCCGGCACCGGTGATCGTGACCGCTTGCGCCGGCGTCGAGAGACCAACCGCGACGAGCGCAGCCAGCAGCCTTCCCCGCATGCCCGGCGCAAGCCGGGACCCACCTGTCCGCTGTCGGGATGTGGCCGCCGTGGATCCCGGCTTTCGCCGGGAATGCGGTGGAGGGGATTGGGCAAGCTCGCGGATATCGGTCACCCGGCTTTTCTACACCGGCTCTGTTACGGTTCCGTGACTGCGGGCAGGGATACCGTGAAGGTCGATCCCTGGCCGGGCCGGCTGGCGATGTCGAGCCGCCCGCGGTGGCGGTTGAGGATGTGCTTGACGATCGCGAGGCCGAGGCCGGTGCCGCCCAACTCGCGCGAGCGGGCGGTGTCCACCCGGTAAAACCGCTCGGTCAGGCGCGGCAGGTGCCCGGGGGCGATGCCTTGCCCCTGGTCCGTCACCGCGATCCACACCTGCGCGCCATCCGCCCTGCCGCCGGTCACCCGGACCTCGCTATCCGGTTTTCCGTAGCTGATCGCGTTGTCGAGCAGGTTCTGGAAAATTTGCGCCAGCTCATCGCGGTCGCCCGGCACCTCGGGCAGATCGTCGGGCACCGCGCAAACGATCCGGATGCCGCGCTCGCCGGCGCGCAATTCGAGACCGCGCGCCACCTCCTCGATCAGCGGCCCCAGCGCCACCCGCCCGGCCGGCGCGACATGCTCGTTCAATTCAATGCGGGACAGCGACAACAAATCGTCGACGAGCCGCGCCATGCGCCGCGCCTGCTCGTCCATTATCGCGAGAAACCGCTCGCGCGCCGCCGGATCGTCGCGGGCCGGCCCGCGCAGGGTCTCGATAAAGCCGATCAGCGCCGCCAGCGGGGTCTTCAGCTCGTGGCCGGCATTGGCGATGAAATCGGCGCGCATCTGCTCGGCGCGCTTCAGCTCGGTCACCTCGTGGAGCGCGATGATCGCGGCCGCGCCGCCGCGCAAGGGCCGGGCGCCGGCCCCGGGGATCGGCGCAAGATTGGCGCGCATCACCCGCTCGGTCCGCCCGGCGAGCGCGAACTCGACGCTCTGCCCGCGCCCCTCGCGCAACACCGCATCGGCGGCGGCGAGCAGCGCCGGATTGCGCAACGCCGCCGCCAAATCGCGCGGCCCGGCGAGCGGGTCGCCGGGTGCGCCGATCAAGGCGCCGGCGGCGGCATTGGCGCGAACGATGCCGCGCCGGCGGTCGATCGCGATCAGCGGGTCGGGAATGGCGGCGATGATCGCCTCGATAGCGGCGAGCCGCGCCGCGATCTCCGCGGCATGGGTCCGCCAGCCGCGCCGCAGCCGCAGCACCGACGGCCAGATCGCCCGGGCCGCGAGGCTGAGGCGGCGCTCGCGCGGAAAACCGTCCGGCTCGTCCGGCCCGAGCCGCGCGATCGCCTCGGCCGCCGCGGCGAACGACAAGGCGAACGGCACCGCTGTCAGCGTCGCGACGACCAGCACCGCGACCCCGGCGAGGATCGCCGCGGTGGCGTCGATCAGCGCGAACCCGAACAGCGCGGCGATAACCAGGAGGCCCGGCAGGGCCAGGCCAAGGGCGAGGCCGGCGGTGCGGCTCAGCCCCTCCGGCATCGCCGGCGCGCTCGGCTTTCGTTCAGCGAATCGCGCCGTGCGCGGCGAGCGCGGCGAGGGTGACGAGGTCGGAGACGGTGGCGCCGGTGGCGGCGATCTGCACCGGCCGCGACAGGCCGATCAACAGCGGCCCCACCGCGGTGCCGCCGCCGAGTAACGGCAGGAGCTTGGCGGCAATGTTGGCGCTGTGCAGTTCCGGCATCACCAGGATATTGGCCGGCCCGGTCAGCCGGCAGAACGGGTAGAGCTGGCGCATCAGCCGATGGTCGAGCGCCACGTCGGCGCTCATCTCACCGTCGAATTCAAAGCCGGGACGGTTGCGGTCGAGCAGCGCGACCGCCTCGCGCACCCGCTCGGCGTGCGGCCGCAGCGGGTTGCCGAAATTCGAGTAGGACATCAGCGCGACCCGCGGCTCGACCCCGAGCTCGCGCGCCTTGCGCGCCGCCGCCACCGCGATATCGCACAGCTGCGCCGCGGTCGGGCTCTCGTGCACCAGCGTATCGGCGAGCAGCACGGTGCGCTCGCGGGCGAACAGGATCGTCAGGCCGAACACCGGCGACCCTGCCTCCGGGTCGATCACCCGGCCGATTTCGTCGAGCGCATCGAACGAGTTGCGGGTCAGCCCGGTGACCATTGCGTCGGCGTCGCCGCACGCCACCATGCAGGCGGCGAAAACGTTGCGGTCCTGGTTCACCTGCCTTTGGCAATCGCGGTACAGCATGCCGCGGCGCTGCTGGCGGGCATAAAGAAAATCGGTATAGGCGCGGTTGCGGGTCGAGAGGCGCGCGTTGTGGATGTCGAGCGGCGCCGTCTCGCTCAGCCCGATCGCCGCCATCGTCGCGCGGATGCGGTCCTCGCGGCCGACCAGCACCGGATTGCCATAACCGTTTTCTGCGTATTGCAGCGCGGCGCGGATCGTCTTCTCCTCCTCGCCTTCGGCGAACACGACCCGCTGCGGGTGGGCGCGCACATCCTCGAAGATCAGCTGCAACCCCGCCGCGGTCGGGTCAAGCCGGGCGCGCAGGCTGCGCCGATAGACACCCATGTCGAGGATCGGCCGCCGCGCCACCCCGGAATCCATCGCCGCCTGCGCCACCGCCGGCGGCACCGCCGAAATCAGCCGCGGGTCGAACGGCGCCGGGATGATGTAGTCGGGGCCGTAGCGCAGCCGCGCGTCGCTATAGGCGGCGGCGACCTCGTCGGGCACGTCCTCGCGCGCCAGCCGTGCCAACGCCTCGGCGGCGGCGATCTTCATCGCGTCGTTGATTGTCGAGGCGCGCACGTCGAGGGCGCCGCGAAAGATGTAGGGGAAGCCCAGGACGTTATTGACCTGGTTCGGATAATCGGAGCGTCCGGTGGCGATGATCGCGTCGGCGCGGGCGGCGCGCGCCTCCTCGGGGGTGATCTCGGGGTCGGGGTTGGCGAGAGCGAAGATGATCGGCTTGTCGGCCATCTGCCGCACCATCGCCTGGTCGACCGCGCCCTTGACCGACAGGCCGAGAAACACGTCGGCGCCCTCGAGCGCCTCGGCCAGGGTGCGCGCCGGGGTGTCGGCGGCGTGCGCCGATTTCCACTGGTTCATGCCGGCGGTGCGGCCGCGGTAGATGACCCCCTTGGTGTCGCACAGCACGATGTTGCCGTTCGGCAGCCCCATCGCCTTCAGCAATTCGGCGCAGGCGATCGAGGCGGCGCCGGCGCCGTTGACGACGACCCGGGTGGTCGCGAGCTCGCGCCCGGTCAGGTGCAAGGCGTTGATCAGGCCGGCCGTGGTGATGATCGCGGTGCCGTGCTGGTCGTCGTGGAACACCGGGATGTCGAGCAATTCGCGCAGCCGCTGCTCGATGACGAAGCACTCGGGGGCGCGGATGTCCTCGAGGTTGATGCCGCCGAAGGCCGGGTGGAGATAGCGCACGCAGTTGACGAAGGCGTCGATGTCGCGGGTGTCGATCTCGAGGTCCATCGAATCGATATCGGCGAAGCGCTTGAACAGCGCCGCCTTGCCTTCCATCACCGGCTTCGCCGCCAGCGCGCCGAGATCGCCCAATCCTAAAACCGCCGTGCCGTTCGAGATGACCGCGACGAAATTGCCCTTCGAGGTGTAGTCGTAGGCGGTGTCCGGCTGGCGCTGGATGTGCAGGCACGGAAAGGCGACGCCGGGCGAATAGGCGAGCGACAGGTCGCGCTGGGTCGTCAAGGGCTTGGTCGGCGCGATCGACAGTTTGCCGGGGCGCCCTGTGGCGTGGAATTGCAGCGCCTCGTCCTCGGTGGCGCGCACGACGATGCCGTCATCCATCCCGCAAATCCCCGCTTGCCGAGGCGCGGACCGCCGCGCCGTTGCTGCGCCCGATGTTAAACACCGCGGCGAGGCCCGTCAAAAGCCGCGGCCCGGCCGGTTTGCCGCGGGCAACAAAGCATGCTAAGCCGCGCGGCCGACCATACCCTCTCCCGCACTGCGGGAGAGGGGGGGACCAAGCGCGAAGCGCTTGGTGGGTGAGGGCATCGGCGCTACGCCGGTTGCCCCCTCACCCCAACCCTCTCCCCCGGTGGGGGAGAGGGGGCTATCCTGGACCGTGACTTCTGGCCGGCGCGCGCGACGCGCCCGCGTTTTCGGATGAATTAAGCAATGCCTGCCTACCAATACATCTATGTCATGAAAGGTCTGGGGAAGACCTTCGCCGGCGGTCGCGAGGTGTTGCGCGACATTTGGCTGTCGTTTCTGCCGGGCGCCAAGATCGGCGTCCTCGGCCTTAACGGCGCCGGCAAATCGACGCTGCTGCGCATCATGGC
>DASUKH010000116.1:0-18004 GCA_036278835.1 Allostellaceae bacterium | reverse complement strand
CGCCTTCGCCGTCGCCTCCTTCGCGGCAAAGCGCCGGGCATAGCTGGCGCCGCGCGTCGGGCCGCGGCGTTCGCAACGCCGCCGCTCGGTCGCGGTAAAGATGCGATCGAGAAAACGATCGCCGAACCGCTCGATCGCCTGCTCGATGCGGCGGATATCGATCAGGTCGCTGCCGACGCCGAGGATCATTGCCGCTCGCCCAGGCTCCTCACCCACACGGCTTCTCCCCCGCACCTCGGGGGAGGGGGAAGATGCGAAGTGGAGGGGCGCCCCCTCCGACGCGCTGTCGCGCGCCACCTCCCCCGCGTTGCGGGGGAGGAACCAGAACTAGCTCGAACCCGTCGCGCCATCTACCCGCGTGCCCGTTCGACCGAGTTGATGACCGGGGTGGCGCGCAGGGCGGCGATGATCGTCGACAGCTGCTTCACATCGGACACCTCAATATCGACCATGATCTCGAAAAAATCGGTCGAGCGGTTGGTGATCTTCAGGTTGCTGATGTTGCCGCCCTGCTTGCCGATGGTCGTAGTCAATGAGCCGAGATTGCCCGGCTCGTTGGCGATCGTGACGTTGATGCGGCCGATATGGGCGGCGTCGATCTCCTCGCTATACCAGGCGACATCGAGCCAGCGCTCCGGCTCGTCGTTAAAGCTTTCGAGCGTGTCGCAATCGATCGTATGGATCGTCACCCCTTTGCCGGTCGTGACGATGCCGACGATGCGATCGCCGGGCAGCGGGTGACAGCAGCCGGCGAAATGCACCGCCATACCGGGGATGAGGCCGCGGATCGGCACCGCCATGTCGCGTCCCTGCCCCTTGCGGCGGGCGCGCGCCAGCGGCACGACCTTGTTCTTGTCCTCGGGCGGCCGCGGGAAGGCGGCGTTGACCACCTCGCGGCCGGTGGCGAGACCCTCGCCGACCGCGACGTAAAGGTCCTCGACCTTGGCGCAGTTGAAGCGGGCGAGCACCGCTTCGAGCGGCCGCTCCGAGAATTCCTCGCCCTGCTGGCGGAACGCCTTTTGCAGGATGGCGCGGCCGAGATCGAGATACTGTTCGCGCTGGCGGCTGCGCACGAAGCGGCGGATGCGGGCGCGCGCCTTGCCGGTGACGACAAAGCGTTCCCAGGTCGGCGACGGCGTCTGCGCTTTCGAGGTGACGATCTCGACCTGGTCGCCGTTGGCGAGTTGCGTGCGCAGCGGCAAGAGACGGCCGTTGATCCTGGCGCCGACGCAGGTGTCGCCGATCTCGGAATGCACCGCATAGGCGAAATCGACCGGGGTGGCGCCGCGCGGCAGCGCGATCAGGTCGCCTTTCGGCGTGAAGGCGAAGACCTGATCCTGAAACATCTCGAGCCTGGTGTGCTCGAGAAATTCCTCCGGGTTGGAAGCGTGCTCGAGAATTTCGAGCAGCTCGCGCAGCCACCGGTATTGCCGCCCGTCGATGCGGCCGGCCTGCTGTTTGTAGATCCAGTGCGCCGCGACTCCGAGTTCGTCGACTTCATGCATGTCGCGGGTGCGGATTTGCACCTCGATGCGCTGGCGCAGCGGGCCGATCACGCCGGTATGCAATGAGCGGTAATTGTTCGGCTTTGGAGTCGAGATGTAATCTTTGAAACGGCCGGGGACCACGTGATAGGCGGAATGGATGACGCCGAGCGCGTGATAGCAATCGGCAACGCTGTCGACCAGCACGCGAAACGCCATTACGTCGGCAAGTTGCTCGAACGAGATGTTCTTGCGCTGCATCTTGCGCCAAATCGAATAGGGCGACTTCTCGCGCCCCGATATCGATGCCGCGAGGCCGCCTTCTTTTAACGTCTCGGTCAACTCGGTGACGACCCGCGCCACGATGTCGCCACCCTTGTCGCGCAGGAAGCCGAGCCGCGCGGTGATGCTGGCGCGGGCGTCCGAATGCAGCTCGGCGAAGGCGAGGTCCTCGAGCTCATCTTTCATGCGGTGCATGCCAATGCGCTCGGCGAGCGGCACGTAGATGTCCATCGTCTCGCGCGCGATGCGCCGCCGCTTCTCCTCACTGTTTATGAAATGCAGCGTCTGCATGTTGTGCAGACGGTCGGCGAGCTTGACGAGAAGGACGCGGATGTCCTCCGACATCGCGAGCACCAGCTTGCGGAAATTCTCCGCCTGCTTGGTCTGGTCCGATTGCAATTCTATGCGCGACAGCTTGGTCACGCCATCGACGAGCCGCGCGATCTCGTGGCCGAAAAGCCGCTCGATGTCGTCGAGCGTCGCGACCGTATCCTCGACCGTGTCGTGCAGCAACGCGGTGATGATCGACGCGGTATCGAGCTTCATCTGCGCGAGCAGACCCGCCACCTCGACCGGGTGCGAAAAATACGGGTCGCCTGAGGCGCGCAATTGCGCGCCGTGCGCCTTCAGCGAAAACACATAGGCGCGATTGATCGCCTCCTCGTCCGCTTTCGGGTCGTAGGATTTGACCTGCTCGACCAGTTCGAACTGCCGCATCATCGTCGGGCAGCCCCCGTGCCTACGCTGCGGCGGCGTGCGGCTCGGCATGCCGATCGAATCACCCGACGGAGGGACGCGGGGACGATCCGGTTGCGGCGCCCGAATCGTGTCGCGGCGGCCGGGATCAGGGTGCTTCGTCCTCGCCGTCGGCAATCTCATCGGCGGCGCCCGTTTCGAGGTCGGGCGCAGACTCGTCCTCGACGATGGTGAGCAGGTCTTCCTCGACCTCCTCGTCAACCGCCTCTTCGTCCACCTCGTCCTCGCCGATTACCGCGCCGGTCGGCTCAGGGATGCCGAACAGGCTCTGTTCGAGCTCCGGCGCCTCCTCCGGCTCATCCATCTCGACGTGCTTCTGCATGCCGCGCACCACCGATTCCTTCAGATGATCGAGCGACACCGTGCCGTCGGCGATCTCGCGCAGTGCGACGACCGGGTTCTTGTCGTCGTCGCGATCGATCGACAAGGGCGCCCCGGAACTGATCTCGCGCGCCCGCTGCGCCGCTAGCAGCACCAGCTCAAACCGGTTCGGTACCCGGACGACACAATCTTCGACGGTAACGCGCGCCATGCCTCAACCCTTCACCGGCTTCCGGAAAACAGTAAATATATGGGCCGTGCCCGAATCCGGCAACAGACGACGCCGCGCAACCCGGCCATCGAAACGGGAGGAACACCGCATGCGCGCGATACGACCGGCGATCGCCGCATGACCGAAGCGGCGCCAACCAATATTTCGTGCATCATTGCGGGCGGCGGGCCGGCCGGGGTCATGCTCGGCTTTCTGCTGGCGCGCGCCGGTGTGAGGGTTGCCGTGCTGGAAAAGCACCGCAACTTTCTGCGCGATTTCCGCGGCGACACGATCCACCCCTCGACCTTGCAGGTCATGGACGAGCTGGGCCTGCTCGACTCCTTTCTCGAGCTGCCGCATCAGAAGGTGCAGCAGGTGCACGGCATGGTCGGCGACAGCGATATCCGGATCGCCGATTTCCGCCATCTGCCGGTCAGGTGCCGGTTTGTCGCCCTGATGCCGCAATGGGACTTTCTCAATTTCATGGCGAAGGAGGGCGCCCGCTATCCCGCTTTCCACCTGATGATGGAAACCGAGGTCACCGGCCTGATCGAAGAGGCGGGCCGCATCGTCGGGGTGCGCGGGTACGCGCCGGAAGGGCCGATCGAGCTGCGCGGCGATCTCGTGGTCGGCGCCGACGGGCGGCATTCGACGGTGCGCGAGGCGGCCGGGTTCAGGGCCGTCGATATCGGCGCGCCGATCGACGTGTTGTGGATGCGCCTGCCGAAGCACCCGGCCGATCCGACCGAATCCGGCGGTTACATCAATTATGGCGGCATGCTGGTGACGCTCGACCGCGGCGATTACTGGCAGTGCGCGTTCGTCATCCGCAAGGACGGGATTGCCGCGATCAAGGCGCGCGGCCTCGACGCACTGCGCGCCGACATCGCCCGGCTGGCGCCGTTCTTGCGCGATCGGGTCGACGACCTGCACAGCTGGGATGATATCAAATTGCTGACCGTCACGGTCGACCGCCTGGAGCGCTGGTGGCGACCCGGCCTCCTGTGCATCGGCGACAGCGCCCATGCGATGTCGCCGATCGGCGGGGTCGGCGTCAATCTGGCGATCCAGGATGCTGTCGCCGCCGCGAATATCCTGGCCCGGCCGCTGCGCGACGGCACGCTTTCCGACGCTCACCTGGAAGCCGTCCAACGCCGCCGCATGCTGCCGACGCGCGTGACCCAGGCGATCCAGGTGGCGATTCAGAAGCGGGTCATCGATCGCATCCTGCGCTCCGACCAGCCGATCGCGGCGCCGCCGCTGCTGCGGCTCGTCAGCCGGATGCCGCTGTTGCCGCGGCTGCCGGCGCGGCTGCTCGGCCTTGGCATCCGCCCCGAGCACGTGCATACCGAGGCAGCGCGGTAGGCCATTCAGGGGCCAACGGCGGGAGGGCCGGCATGGAAAAGGGGGTTGCCGCGGCGCCGGCCCGGCTCGATCCGCGCAAGTTCCGCGATCCCGTCTTCACTGCCGCCGGCGAGCGGCGCGCCCGGGTCGCTCTCAAGGCACTCGACACGCTGTGGTTCAACACCGGCACCCTGTGCAACCTTTCGTGCCGGCACTGCTATATCGAATCGTCGCCCCGGAATGATCGCCTCGCCTATCTGAGCGCGGCCGAAATTGCCGGCTATCTCGACGAGATCGCGGCGCAGGGGCTTGGGACACGGCTGATCGGCTTCACCGGCGGCGAGCCGTTCATGAACCCGGAGCTTCCGGCGATGCTGGCGGCATGCCTGTCGCGCGGCTTTTCGGTCCTGGTGCTGACCAACGCGATGAAACCGCTCCACAAAATGAAGCCGGACTTATTGGATCTGCGAGCCCGGTTCCGCGGGCGGCTGCAAATCCGTGTGTCGCTCGACCATTACGGGAGGGCGGTGCACGAAGCCGAGCGCGGCCGCAACAGCTGGCGGCCGACCATCGACGGGCTGTTATGGCTGGCTGCCAACGGCTTTGCCCCGACGGTCGCCAGCCGCCGCCTGTCGGGCGAGAGCGAAGCCGACATCCGGGCCGGCTTTGCCCGCCTGTTCGCCGCACTGAACCTCGCGATCGACGCGGACGACCCGATGGCGCTGACGGTTTTCCCAGAGATGGATGAAACCGCCGACGTGCCCGAGATTACCGAAGCGTGCTGGGGCATTCTCGGGAAATCGCCCGAATCAGTGATGTGCTCGGCCTCGCGCATGGTGGTCAAATTCAAGGGGACGGCCGCGCCGACGATCATCGCCTGCACGCTCTTGCCCTACGATCCGCGCTTCGATCTGGGCCCTCGGCTTGCCGGCGCGCTCGGGCCGGTCGCTCTCAACCACCCGCATTGCGCCCGGTTCTGCGTCCTTGGCGGCGGCGCCTGCAGCCGCGGGTAGGTATCCGATCGAATCAGATTCGCATCACCCCCGCGAAAGCGGGAATCCAGGGCAGACGCGCGGCGGCCCTGGATTCCCGCTTTCGTGGGAATGACGAATGAGGCCGGCGCCTCAGCCTGGAGCGCCGGTATCGGAGGTGAGGCCGGCGGCGCGGATGCCGTGCACGGCGCACTCCTCGTCCTTTTCCGAGCTGTCGCCGCTGATCCCGACCGCGCCGACGATCTCGCCGGCATCGTCGCGGATCAGCACGCCGCCCGGCACCGGCACGATGCGTCCGCCCGAGGCAACCGTCAGTGCCTGGATAAAGCCGGCGCCGCCGGCCGCCATGCGGCGGGCGAACTCGCGCCCGCCGAACCCCATGCCGAGCGTCCCCCACGCCTTGCCCATGGCGATCTCGGGGCGCAACAGGCTGGAGCGGTCCTCGCGCTTCATCGCCTTCAGCTGGCCGCCGGCGTCGAGCACGACCACGGTCAGCGGCTGCAGGTTCAATGCGCGGCCCCTGGCGAGCGCTTGGTCGATAATCGTCGAGGCTTGGTCGAGCGTCAGTGTGGTCATGTAATCCCCTTCGGCTAGAGCGGTATCCGATCGAGTCCGATCATTGGAATGCTCCCCGCCCGCGGACTTGATCCGCGGGCCCACGTCTTCGGCGGTCTGAAAAGACGTGGATGGCCGGGTCAAGCCCGGCCAAGGGGGCCGGTGATTCCATTTGAATGGACCCTGCTCCAATACAAAGATCGCTGTCCCGGAAGGCTGGACCCACCTCTCAACATCGCGGGCGCGGATAAATGGCTCCCGGCTTTCGCCGGGAAAGCGGTAAGCAAATCACCCGTGCAGCGATCGCCATACCCGCTCCGGCGTCGCTGGCATGTCGATGTCGGGGCATTCGGGGAGGGCGTCGGCGACCGCGTTCATTACCGCGGCGAGCGCGGCGGTGGTGCCCGCTTCGCCGACCCCCTTGACCCCAAGCGGGTTGGTTCGGGCCGGCACCGGGCACAACAGGCTCGCGATCTCCGGCAGGTCACCGGCGCGCGGCATCGCGTAATCCATGAAGGAACCGGCGAGAAGCTGGCCATCCTGGTCGTAAACGCCGTTTTCCAGGAAGGCCTGCCCGGCGCCCTGCGCCACCCCGCCATGCACCTGACCCTCGACCAGCACCGGCTGCAGCACCCGGCCGCAATCATCGACCGCCGTATAGGCGCACAGCGCGACATGCCCGGTATCGGGGTCGATCTCGACCTCGGCGATATGCACCCCGTTCGGAAAGGAGGGCGAGGCGTCGAAGGTGCGCCGCGTGTCGAGGTCCTCGGGAATGACGCCGGCCGCCTTCAGCACGCGGGCGCGCTCGGCGAGATCGAACAGCGCCACCCGCCGGTCGGTGCCGGCGATCTCAAAATTGCCCTCCCGATAGACGATATCGGCCTCGGCCGCTTCGAGCACGTGCGCGGCGACCTGCCGTCCCTTCTCAATGAGCGCATCGATCGACGCGACGACGGCGCCGCCGACCGACATCGTCGAGCGCGAGGCGACGGACCCGGCGCTCGGCACGCCGTCGTCGCTGTCGCCTGATTCAACCTCGATCGCCGCGGCCGGGATGCCGAGCCGCTCGGCGGCGAGCCGGCGGTACAGTGTTTTGTGGCCCTGGCCGCTGGCCTGCACGCCGATCGCCAGCAAAAGGCGGCTCTGGCCCGGAAAAGCAAGTGCCGCGCCCTCGCCGGGCTGGCCGCCGGCGATTTCGAGAAAGCACGCGACGCCGAGGCCGCGCCGCCTGCCGGCGTGCCCGGCCGCCTCGGCGCGATCTTTGAAATGCGCCACCCCGGCCTGATCGAGCGCGGTCTCGAACAGGCGCGGGAAGTCGCCGCTGTCGTAGCTGGTGCCGACCGGCGTCTTGTACGGCATCTGCTCCGGCCGGATCAGGTTATGCCGGCGCAGCTCGAGCCGCGCGATGCCGCTCGCCCGCGCCGCCGCATCAACCAGTCGTTCGAGGCAGTAATTGGCTTCCGGCCGGCCGGCGCCGCGATAGGGACCGGTCGGCACGGTGTTGGTAAAGATGCAGCGGATGCGCAGCCCGATCAGCGGGATGTCGTACATGCAGGGGAGGCACCGTGCGAAATTGGCGGTCGCGATAAAGGCGGCGTGCGAACTCAGATATCCGCCCATATTCGCCAGCACGTCGATGTCGAGCGCGAGGAAGCGGCCGGTCTCGTCGAGCGCCAATTTCGCCTCGATCACCGTGTCGCGGGCCTGGTTGTCGCTGACAAAGCCCTCCGAGCGGCTCGCCAGCCAGCGCACGGTCCGGCCGGTCTGCCGCGCCGCTACGAGCAGCGCCGGATATTCGGGGTAGTTGGCGGTGCGCATCCCGAAGGCGCCGCCGACATCGCCGCTCATGACCCGCACCCGTTCGGGCGGAACGCCGAGCGAGTGCGCCAGATGGTGGCGCAAGACGAAGGCGCTTTGCGATGCGCAGGAGAGGATGAAGCGGCCGTTCTCGCTATCATAGCCGGCGAGCGCAGCACGCGGCTCCATCGGCGCCATGACGATGCGCTGATTGACGAGGTGCACCCGCGCGACATGCGCGGCGCCCGCGAAGGCTGCATCGAGCGCGGCGCGATCGCCGCCGCCGAACCCCGGCCAGTCGAGCGCCATATTGCCCGGCGCCTCCGGCCAGAGCTGCGGCGCTCCCGCCGCGGTCGCGGCAACCACGTCGCTGACCGCCGGCAGCGGCTCGTAATCGACCATGACAGCCTCGGCCGCGGCGCGCGCCGCGGCATCGCTGTCACCGACGACCAGAGCCACCGGCTCGCCGATATGGCGCACGGTGTCGGCCGCCAGGGCCGGCCGGTGCGGCACGATGAGGCTGCCGCCGTTTGGCACCGGCGCGACCAGCGAGACGTTGGCGATCCCGGCTTGCGCCATGTCGGCGGCGGTCAGCACGGCCAGCACGCCCGGCATCGCCCGCGCCGCCGCCACGTCGACGCCGCGAATTGCTGCAAAGGCATGCGGCGAGCGCACAAAGACGCCGTGCGCCTCGCCGGCCGTGCGCTCGTCGTCGGTAAAGCGCCCCACCCCGGTCAACAACCGGCGATCCTCGTCCCTCGGCTCGAATGGCAAGCTCATCGGCTGACGGCTCCCTGTTTCAGGCATTGACCGCATAGCGCTGACATAAACGAGGCGGCCGCCTGATGCTACGCATTCGGAGCGCGGGCATCCCGCTCGCGTGCGGGCCGAAGGCCTGCGATCCGGGTGCGGAGCGGCCATACCTTGGTAGCACTATCAAAATCGCCATCGCGCTTCTCAGAGGCGAGCGATCCTGATCTAATGCCTGTGCTCGATCGGCGGTGCTGAGCGAGAGTAGGTGAAGGAGGAATGCGCAGCATGTTGCCGATCTCCGCGCCCCGGCAGGCTACCGCGCCGGGTCCTGTGCCGCGCCCTCGCGGCGCCACCGACAGGTTGCGCCGCTGATGGTTGTCTCGCTCGATCTGCTGTTCAACGCGATCATAGCCGGCATCCTGCTCGGCGGGTTCTATGCCGCGGTCACCGTCGGGGTCACAGTTTCGTTCGGCATGCTCGACATCGCCAATATCGCGCAGCCGGCGTTCATCCTGCTCGGCTCCTATGCCGCCTACATGCTGAATTCGCGCTTCCACCTCGACCCGATCCTGGTCGGCTTCTTGATGCTGCCGGTATTCTATGCCATCGGCATGGTGGTCTATCGGATTTATTACTACGCATTCGAGAGCCGCAACGAACAGGCGATCCAGGGCCTCGCGTTCTTTTTTGGTCTCTTGTTCGTCGGCGAGGTGGCGCTGGTCCTGACCTTCGGGGTCGATTACCGCTTTGTCCAGGCGCCCTATATCGGGCCGAGCATCCATCTCGGCATTGTCGAACTGCCGCTGCGGATGCTGATCCCCTGCGTCGTGTCGATTGCGATGATCGTGGCGTTGCAGCAATACCTGACGCGCAGCTTTGTCGGGCGCGCGATCCTGGCGGTGTCGCAGGACGGCTCCGCCCTGCGGCTGATGGCCGCCAACCCGACCCGCATCAAGGAGATCGCCTTTGGCATCTCGATCGCGACCTGCGCGCTCGCCGGCACCTTTCTGATCATCATCCAGCCGGTCGAGCCGTCGATCGGGCGCGACTATATCGGCCGCATCTTCGCAATCTGCGTGCTCGGCGGCATGACCAGCTTTCCCGGCACGATCGCGGCGGCGATCCTGATCGGCGTCGTCGAGAGCATTACCGCAACCTTTTACGGCCCCTCCTGGGCGCCGGCGGTGGCCTTCGGCTTCCTGTTGATCGCGCTGGCGGTGCGTCCCGCCGGCCTTGCGGGCCGCTAGCAATGCGCAACAGCCTCTTCTGGGTTGTCGCCATCGCGTTCGGCGTGGCGGCGGTCGGGCTGAGCCATGTCGTCGTCACCAACGAGTACCTGTTCTTCGCCGGCTACGTCGTTCTGCAGTACATCGTGCTGTCGACCGCGTGGAACATCCTCGGCTATACCGGGTACATCAATTTCGGCACCGGCGCGTTCTTCGCGATCGGCGCCTACACCACGGTGGTGCTGCACAAATTGCCAACGGTGGTGCACACCGCTTACGGCATGTCGATGCCGCAATTGCCGCTGCCACTGATGATCCTGGTCGGCGGCGTCGTTTCCGGCATTGTCGGGTTCGGCACCGGCTATCTGACCCTCAGGCTGCGCGGCGTGTTTTTCGCAATCGCCACGCTGGCGCTGGCGATCGTCGCGCAGACGATGATCGTCAACTGGGATTTCGTCGGCGGCTCGCGCGGCATCTACATCATCCGACCGGCGCATTCGCCGATCGGCGGCGGCTATATCCAGTATTTGTGCGCGCTGATGATCATGCTGTCGGTCATCTCGGTGGCGATAGCGCGGACCATCGAGCGCTCGCAGCTGGGGCTCGGGTTCGCCGCGATCCGCGACGATGAGCAGGCGGCCGAGGCAGGCGGCGTGCCGACGCTGCGCCTCAAGCTGATCGGCACGACATTGTCGGGCGCGCTGATGGGCATGGCCGGCGCGCCGCTGCCGTATTACGTCACCTATCTCGATCCGACCTCGAGCTTCAATCTCGCCTACGCGGTCAATGCGGTCGCGATGCCGGTGATCGGGGGCATGACCAGCTGGATCGGGCCGGTAATCGGCGCGATCCTGCTCGGCACGATCCAGCAGCTCGCCACCGTGACGATCTCCTCGGCGCTCAACCTGTTGATCGTCGGGCTGCTGCTGATCGGCTTTGTCGTCGTCGCGCCGAACGGCATCCTTGGGCTGTTCGAGGGCCGCCGGCGGCGTCGCGCGCTCGCCGTCGAGGCGGCGGCAGAGGCGGGCTCCGCCGCGCCTGCACAGAATGCCGCGGCACGGACCGCGCCGGCGCAACGGGAACCCGCGGCATGAGCGATCACCCGATCCTCGCGGTCGCCGGCCTCGGCAAGCGGTTTGGCGGGTTCGTCGCGCTCGACGGGATCGAGCTGGCGGTCGCGCCCGGCGAGCGGCTCGGGCTGATCGGCCCGAACGGCTCGGGCAAGAGCACGCTCGTCAACTGCCTGTGCGGCACCTTGCAGAACGAGACCGGCAGCATCGTCTTCGACGGGCGGCGGCTCGACGGGCTGATCGCGCACCAGCGCACCCGGCTCGGGCTGGCGCGGAGCTTCCAGCTGCCGAAGCCGTTCCACACGCTCAGCCTGATCGACAATCTGCGGGTGCCGCTGCTCTACACCGTCAACGCCCGCCACGGCCGGCATCTGCACCCGGCCGATGTCGAGGCGCGGGCGCTCGACCTGTTGTCGCAGGTGGGGCTCGGCGGCAAGGCGCGGCGGCTGCCGCGCGACCTGACCCAGGTCGAGATGCGCAAGCTCGAACTGGCGCGCGCCGTCGCGACCGAGCCGCGCCTGCTGTTCGCCGACGAGGCAATGGCCGGGCTGTCGCCGTCCGAGGTCGAGGAGATTCTGGCGGTTTTGTTCCGTCTCAACGAAGGCGGCATCACGATCGTCCTGATCGAGCACATCATGCGCGCGGTGATGAGCTTTTCGACGCGCCTCGCAGTGCTGGTGGCCGGCCACAAGATCGCCGACGGCGTGCCGCAGGAGGTTATGCGCAACCCCGAGGTCGAGAGGGCCTACCTTGGCGAATAGCCTCACGATTTCCGGGATCGATGCGGCCTACGGTTCGGTGCGGGTGCTGGAAGGCATCTCGATATCGGTGTCGCACGCCGAGACGGTGGCGCTGTTGGGCACCAACGGCAACGGCAAATCGACTCTGATGAAATGCGTGATGGGGATGCTGCGGCCGAGCACCGGCAGCATCGTTGCCGAGATCGACGGGGTGCGCCACGACCTCATCGGCCGCAGCACCGAGCAGATCGTCGATCTCGGCATCACCCTGGTGCCGGAAGGCCGCCGCCTCTTCCCCAAGCTGACGGTCGAGGAAAATCTGCTGCTCGGGGCCTTCCGGCCGACCGCACGCAGCGCCATCGGCGCCAACCTGGCCTCGTGCTACGAAACCTTTCCGCGGCTCAAGGAGCGGCGCCGCCAGTTCGCCGGCAGCATGTCGGGGGGCGAACAGCAGATGCTGGCCTTGGGCCGCGCGCTGATGTCGTCGCCGCGCATCCTGTTGATCGACGAACCCTCGGTCGGGCTGGCGCCGATCCTCGTCAGCCGGACGATCGACAAGATCCAGGAATTGAAGGAGCGCTTCGAGCTGACCGTGCTGATGGCCGAGCAGAACTTCAATCAGGCGGTGCGCATCGCCGATCGCGGCTATGTCATCGTGCACGGCCAGATCGCCTTCGAGGGCCGCGATACCGACGAACTCAACAACAACGAACTGGTGCGCAAATACTATCTCGGGCTGTAGCGGCAGCCCGCCCCGATGCCGCTCCCGGTTATTCCTCCCTCGCGAAGCGGGGGAGGGGAACCATGCGAAGCATGGGGAGGGGGCACTCGCCGCACCCCCTCCGGCTCGCCTCGCTCGCCACCTCCCCCGCTACGCAGGGGAGGAGCCAAAGGCAGCGGCTTGCGATCCGCACCTGAAACCCGGAACTGACCGGCCGCATGCCCTACAGGCGCGGCGGCTTCGGCGCGGCGTCGGCTGGCGGGAACGGGAGAAAATTGAGCGGCATGTCGCGCTCGATGCGGGCGCCGCTCGGCAGCTGGGACAAATCCCAGCCGCCGCCCAGCGCCGCGACCAGCGCGACCGCCGCGACGAGCCGGCTCTGGCGCAGATTGACCGCGGTTTCGGCGGCGGATAGCGCCGCCGTCTGGGCGACCACGACATTGGTGTAGGGGATGATGCCGGCCTTGTACTGGTTGAAGAGGATGCGGGCGGCCTCCTGCGACGAGGTTACGGCAGTCTGCTGGGTGGCGGCCTCGCGCGCCAGGATGCGCAATGCCGCGAGCTGGTCCTCGACCTGCTGAAACCCGGTCAGCACGCTCTGCCGGTAGTTGGCGACCGCCGCATCATAGGCGGCGCGGGTCAGCGCCACCTGCGCGTGGCGGGCGCCGGCATCAAACACGGTCTGGGCGAGGCTCGATCCCAGCGACCACACCCGGCTCGATGCCGTCAGCAGCTGCGACAGCATCGAAGCGGCGACCCCGGAATCGGCCGACAAGCTCAGGGTCGGGAAAAACGCCGTCTCGGCGACGCCGATCTGGGCATTGGCGGCGGCGACCCGCCGCTCGGCGGCGGCGATGTCGGGGCGCCGCTGCAGCAGCGCCGCCGGCAACCCGGCCGGGATTGCCGGCACGTCGAGCAGACCCGGCGTCGGCGAGATCGTCAGTGCCGCCGGCGGCCGGCCGATCAGCACGGCGATCGCGTGCTCCAGTTGCGCGCGCAAGACGCCGGTTGCGATTGCCTGCGCCTCGGCGCCGGCGAGCTGCGTCTGCGCCTGCGCCACATCCGAGGCGGCGACGATCCCGGCGTTGTATTGGTTGCGGGCGATGCGCAGCGATTCGCGGTATGCCGCCGCGGCAGAGTCGAACAGCCGCTTCAGCTCGTCGGCGGTGCGCAACTGCATGTAGTCGCTGGCGAGCTGCGTCTGGGCCGCCAACCGGGCGCTGGCGGCGTCGCCGGCGCTGGCCTGCGCCAGCGCGATGTCGCCTTCGACCGTGCGCCGCACCCGGCCCCACAAATCGGGGATCCAGCTCGCCGACTCGCTGAGGCTGAACGAGTTGGAAATCCGCCCGATACCGGGCGAGCGCGCGCGCGATCCCGCGGCGTCGGCGCTGGCGGTCGGGAAGTAGCCGGCGCGAGCCTCGGCGACGAGCGCCTCGCTCTGATGGAAGGCGGCTTCGACCGCCTTCAAGGTCTGGTTCGATAGCGCGACTTGTCGTTCGAGCCGGTCGAGCGCGGGATCGTGAAACACCGTCCACCACGCGCCGCGATCGATCCTGTCGGCCGGTTGCGCCTTCTGCCAGCCGGGTTGCGGCGCCGCCTCCTTGTAGGCGGTCGGCACCGCAACCGCCGGCCGGCGGTAATCCGGCCCGACGCTGCAGGCGGCCACCGCGAGCGCCGCAACCACCGCCGCCGCCTGCCCCACCCGGTTCATGACCCCCCGACACGTCTCCGGCACACGGTGAGGATAAGAGATATCTGCCGCCGCCATCCCCAAAAGCGCACCGGGCGACGGCCGCAATCAACCAGGGGGTTGACCCGCAGCAATCATTCGAAGCGGCTCAGACTGGGCACGGTGACCGCTGCGCGACGCCCGCGGCTTGTGGTCCACGGCGCCGCCCGATCGCGTTTTGGCCTTAGCCCCGCTCCATCGGCAGGGTGTCGTCGTTGGCCCATTCGGACATCGAGGCGTCGTAAAGCCGCACGTCCGGGTGGCCGAGCATGACGAGCGCGAGCGCGTCGGTGCTGGCGGCGATGCCGCCGCCGCAATAGGTGATGGCATGCGGCGCGGCAAACGCGGCGACAGCATCAAACCGGGCGCGCAGGGCGGCCGGGGGCAGAGAGGCGCCGGTTTCGGGGTCGATCAGGGTTGCCGCCGGTACATTGACGGTCTTGGCGATGCGGCCGACGCGGCCGTAGCTGTTGCCGCCGGCGCCGGCGTGCTGCTCGGCGCTCAGCGCGTTGATCGTGCAGGTTTGCGGGTCGCCGATCGCGCCGCGCACCGCCTCCTTGCCGACCATCAGGTGGCGGTCCTCGCGGATGACGAAGTGCGCGGGCGGCCGCGGCCGCGCCGGGCCGGTCTCGACCGGCCGCCCCTCGGCCAGCCACTTGCGCAGCCCGCCATTCAGCACCGCCGCGTTGTCGAACCCGTAATTGCGCAGCATCCACCAGATGCGCGCCGCCCATTGCGGCGTCGTCGCGCTGTAGAGAACGACCCGGCTCTTCTCGCCGGCCCCGAACCGGCCCATCGCCGCGGCGAACGCCTCCGGTCCCGGCATCATGAAGCGCAGCCGGCCGTGGCGGCCGGTGTTGTCCGACAAATCCGCCTGGAGGTCGACGAATTGCGCGCCGGGGATATGGGCCTTCTCGAAATCCTCGCGGCCCGGTTTCACCGTATAGGTGATTTTCGGGTCGGGGATCAGGTGCGTCGTGCCGTCAAGCACGACAAGGTCGGGGTCCGACAGGTGCTGCGCCAGCCAGTCGGTCTCGACCAGATATTCCGGGTGGGCGAAGCCCTCCCTCGCTGCGTCCATGATCCCCCTCCGCACGGTTGGCCGATCGTGCCGCGCCGCCCCAGCCGAGGCAAGCGCGGCGTTCCGGCATCGCACCCGCAACGCCGGCGGCGGCGGAGAGGCGTCGGACGCTACCCGAGGGAGAAGCGCGCGGCGTGCGCCGGCGCGTAGGCGGCGACGGCGTGCATCGGCCGCGCCCACCAGAAGCGCGTCTTGCCGGCCTCGGCGTGCTTGGCCTTGCCGGAATCGGCGGTGCGCGTGCGGTCGAAAATCTTGATGACCGTCCAGCCGGTCACCTCGGGCGGGCAGGACTTGTCCCTGTCGCAGCTGATGTCGAACCGGTGGTCGTATTTGCGCGCCAGCCGGTCCTCGCAAATGTAAGTGGTGCCCCGGATTTCGATGACGGTGCCGAGATCGATGTGCCGTGGGCAGGCTACGGCGTCGTGCCGGCCGCAGATGTTGTTGCCGGAAGCGGCGATGCACGGCGTCGAGTCGGTCTGCTTCCGGGTCGTATTGTATCCCGTTACGTAAGCCTTGACCTGATGATAGGACGGTGTGGCCTTGGAGTTTGCGCTGGTCGTCAGCGCCAAAGGCACAAGCAGCGGTGCAACAGCAGATAGCATGCCGTTCGAACCCCCCAAATGTCGAATGGAAAGACGTAACGTTCTGTGACCGGGGGTAACGCCTAACGGTCAATAAAGGCGACAATAAGAAAATCAGGTGACAATGTGTTGATCCAGACTGATTTAAGGTGCAAAGACTCCCGATTTACTTCAATCAATGCGCAATTTCGCCCTTTATTATATTCGCGATCGGGAGCTGAATTGTTTGCGATTAAGTTGATCAAGAAGGCATATTGGGCCGATGCCAAAAGCCGGCTTGGCGAACCGGATCGGGACTATGACACTCGTCCGCCTCGTCCCGGCGAAGGCCGGGACTCATCTGTCCGCCGGGTGGCGGCTGAGGCGTGGATGCCGGCCTGCGCCGGTATGACGGCGATTTATCCGAACCGGCCGGCGATATGCGCGTATAGCGCCCGTAAGCCCTGCGCCTCGGCACCTTCCGGGCGGCCCGGCCTTGTGCGGCCGTTCCACGCCATGACGTCGAGATGCGCCCACGGAATGCCCGGCCCGACGAATTCCTGAAGGTAGAGCGCGGCGGTGATCGCGCCGGCATGCGGGCCGTCCGAGACGTTGTTGAGGTCGGCCACCTTGCTGTCGAGCAGCCGCCGGTACGGCCGCCACAACGGCATCCGCCATAGCGGGTCGTCTTCCGCCGTGCCGGCAGCGACGAGCGCCGCCGCCAGCCCGTCGTCGTTGCAGAACAGCGCCCCCAGCTCTGGCCCGACCGCGACCCGCGCCGCCCCGGTCAGGGTCGCCTCATCGATCATTAGGGCAGGTTTCTCGTCCGCAGCATCGGCCAACGCGTCGCACAGGATCAGCCGCCCCTCGGCATCGGTATTGCCGATCTCGACGGTCAGGCCCTTGCGCGTCCGGACGATGTCGAGCGGCCGCATCGCGTTGCCTGACACCGAATTCTCGACCAGCGGCAACAGCAATCGGAGCCGCACCTTGAGGCCGGCCGCCATGACCGCTTGTGCGAGGCCCAGCATGATCGCGGCGCCGCCCATGTCCTTTTTCATCATACGCATGCCGGTCGCCGGCTTGAGGTCGAGGCCGCCCGTATCGAAGCACACCCCCTTGCCGACCAGCGTCAGCTTCGGCGCGTCCGCCTCGCCCCAAGCGATATCGACCAGCCGCGGCGGGCGGGTGCTGGCGCGGCCGACGGCATGGATCGTCGGGTAATTCTCGGCGAGAAGCGCATCGCCGACTATTACCCGGTGGCGGGCGCCGGCCTGCCGGGCCACCTGGACCGCCGCCTCGGCCAGTTCGGCCGGGCCGAGGTCGGAGGCCGGCGTGTTGATCAGGTCGCGCGCCAGACAGACCGCGCCGGCGAGGCGCTCAACGAGGAAGCGGTCGGCGCCTTCCGGCCACGCCAACGCCGGCCCCGCCTTCTTTTTCGGCTCGCGGTAGAGGTCGAAGGCATAGGTGCCGAGCGCCCAGCCAAGCGCGGCGCGAGTCGGGTCGCCGCCCTCCGGCAGACGCTCGATGCGGTAACGCCCGTCCGGCAATTTGTCGGGAAGGCCGGCGAACGCCCACAGCGCCGCCTCGTCCTCGGCGACGCCGACCAGCACCCGGCCGAGGCCGCCCTTGCCGTCGGGCAGAAACGCAAGGCTGCCGGCCTCGCCGGTAAAACCGGTCGCCGCCGCCCAGTCGCGCTCGCGCGCCGGCGCCGCCTCGCGCCACGCCGCCAGCCCTGCCTTCGACACCGCGACGAGCGGTACCGCGTCCGCTGCGCCCTCGATCAGCGAAAAGGGCATTCCGATCTCCGCTTTCGGTCGATCACGCGGCGAGCCGCCGGCGCGCGGCGGCCTTCACCATCGCGGCGCCCTTTTCGGCGATCATGATGGTTGGGGCGTTGGTGTTGGTCGAGGTGACCGCCGGCATCACCGAGGCGTCAATGACCCGAAGGCCCTCCAACCCGTGCACCCGCAATTCGTCATCGACCACGGCCATCGGGTCGCGGCCCATCTTGCAGGTGCAGGTGGCGTGGAACACGGTCGAGCCGGTCTGCCGCAAATAGTCGAGCAGTTCGTCGTCGCTCTGCACCCGTTCACCGGGGAGCATCTCGGCCACCACATAGGGATGCAAGGCCGGCGCGGCGAACAGCCGGCGGATCGCCCTGAGGCCGCCGATCGCGGCCCGCCGGTCGGTGTCGTGCGACAGGTAGCGCGGGTTGATCGCCGGCGCCACGGCCGGGTCGGGCGATTTCGCCTCGACATAGCCCGTCGATAACGGCCGCATCTGCCACATGCCGCCGGTCATGCCGGGCCGATCGTCGAGCCGGCGCACCGGGCCGGGCGCGAAGCTGCCATGCGCGAACAGGATCTGCACGTCGGG
>DASUKH010000115.1:0-7110 GCA_036278835.1 Allostellaceae bacterium | reverse complement strand
AGCGTTCCGCCCGGTATTTCTGTTGCGCGCCACCAGCCCGCTGGCCGAGATCGTCGTGCCGCAACTGAAGACCATCGTCGAGTTCGTCCTGCCGAGGGGGCTGCGCCTGCTGCGCGACTCGGATCTTAAAAAGCATCCGCTTGGCCGCGATACCGTCAACGGCATCGCGACGACCCGCTACGCGATCGAAAAGAGCCTGCCCGAAGGCCACGCCAAGGGCCTGTTGTGGCTGAGCAGTGACGGCATCCCGATGCGGCTTGTCGGCACCTGGACCGGCGACAAGGGTAAAATCGTGCGGGTCCGCTGGGAATTGAGCCATGTCAAGATCGGGCCGCAGCCGGCCGCGCTATTCGATCTCCCGCACAAATTCACCAAGCTTCCAGCCGCAGCGGTCTTGCCGCTTCTGGGACTGCGGTTGAAATAGCGGCGGCGGTCCGTGGGGTGGTCGAGATTGCTTCGCTTTGCTCGCAATGACCGATCAACGCTGCGCTCGCAATGACCGATCAACCTGTCCGAAGTGACGGCGCGGGTTTGCCCGCGTTGCGGTTGCGCGGTCAGGGTGGTGGTGGATAATGGCCGACGCCGATCCTCGACCTTTAGGATAGGCCAATCCGCCGGACGCGCAGCCGGCAGCAGACCGGGAGGGCGAAGCGCCGCCGTGAACCGCGATCACGCCAGCCGACCGCAGCCCGGACCCCGCCGCTTCGCATATCGCCCAGCCGCCGCCTGCGCCGTTCTGCTGTTCGGTTTGGCGGCGCTGGCGCAACCGTCGCCAGCTCATGCCCAGGCGGCGGCGCCCGTCGCGCCGCCCGCTGCCGCGGCGCCTGCGGGCGGGGTCGAGCTGACCCTGCCGACCGTCGAGGTCGTCGCGCCGGCGCCGCTGCTCCAGACCGGGGTCGATCGCGACAAGGTGCCCGCCGAGACCACGGTGCTCAACAGCGAGGATATCAGCCGCGATAATATTCCGAGCGCCCCACAGGCGCTCAACAGGCAGGCGCCGGGGGTGCATATCGATCAGGCGGCGGGCAACCCGTTCCAGCCAAGCGTGTTCTACCACGGTTTCCAGGCATCCCCGTTGCAAGGCAATGCCCAGGGCCTCGCCGTCTATCTCAACGGCGCCCGCTTCAACCAGCCGTTTGGCGATACGGTGCTGTGGGATTTGATCCCCGACATCGCGATCGACCGGCTCAACCTGGTCGGCGCCAACCCGGTGTTCGGATTGAACGCGCTCGGTGGCGCCATCGCGATCCAGATGAAAAACGGTTTCACCTTCAAGGGAGTCGAGGCCGATTTGTCGGGTGGCTCGTTCGACAAATACATGGGCGAGGTGCAGTACGGCAAACAGGTCGGCAATGTCGCCGCCTACGCCGCGGCCCGCGGCCTGCACGAGGGCGGCTGGCGCGACACGCAATCCTCCGACCTTATCAATTTCTTCGGCGATATCGGCTGGCACGGCAATCGCGGTACCGTCGATCTCGACGTCATCGCTGCGCATACAAGGCTGAACGAACCGGGCACCTCGCCGGTCGAGCAGCTCAATGCCGACATCTCTGCCGTCTTTACCTCGCCCAACTTGATTGTCAGTCGCTATCGGCGGCTTAACCTGACGGGCCGCTACGATATCTCCGACCGCACGTCGCTGCAGGGCAACGTCTATTACGGCTATCTGTTGCAAAAAGTGGCAAACGGCGGGGTGCCCGATTTCTCGGTGTGCGCGAACAATCCTGGTTTTCTGTGTCAGGACGATGCGTTCCTGACTGGCATCTCCGGCAGACCGATCCCCAATTTCCTCAATGGCGCCCCCTATTCGCAACTCGACGAGCAATCGACCAATACCAACGGTTATGGCGCCGGCCTCCAGGTCAGCAACCGCAGCCCGCTCTTCGGGCACGACAACCATCTGATCGCCGGGCTCAGCTTCGACGGCGCGCAAACCCTGTTTGGCGCCAGCGTTCAGGCCGGAAGGCTGATCGTGGCGAATTCGCAATTCGCCGGACCCGGCATCCCGATCGATCAGGCAAACGGCACGCTCGGACCGGTGCGGGTCGCAATTTCCAACGGGTATTACGGGGCATATTTCACCGATCTCTTCGATATCACGCCGACCCTGACGGCAAACATCACCGGGCGCTTCAATCTGGCGCGGGTCGATCTAAGCGACCAGCTCGGCACCGCGCTCACCGGCGACCACACCTACACAAGGTTCAACCCGGGCGGCGGCCTCACCTGGAAAATTCTGCCCGATCTCAGCCTTTACGCCAGCTATGCCGAGGCCAACCGGGCCCCGACCCCGGCCGAGCTGAGCTGCGCCAGCCCCGAAAGCGCGTGCAACTTCGCCAATTTCTTTGTCGGCGACCCGGATCTGAAGCAGGTCATCGCGCATACGATCGAGGCGGGAGTGCGGGCCCGCATGCATCCTTTCGGCAGCGCGACCTTGACCTCCGAACTCTCCTTCTACCACTCGACACTGAGCGACGACATCCTTGCAGTTTCCGCCCCGGTGCAGGGCCGCGTTTTCTTCCGCAATGTCGGTGACACCCTGAGGCAGGGGATCGACCTCGGCTTCCGCTTGAACGACGGCCCATTCAGCGCGTGGCTCGCCTATTCATTCACCGATGCCGAGTTTCTGACCGGATTTCTCGATCCGAGCGAGAACAACCCATTTGCCAATGCCGAGGGCAACATCCTGGTCAAACCCGGCGATCGGCTGCCCGGCATTCCGGAACACGTCGTCAAGTTCGGCGCCGACTATAAAGTGAGCCCCGCCTGGACGGTCGGCGGCAGCGCGCTCTACGCCAGTGGGCAATTCCTGTTCGGCGACGAAGCCAATTTGACGCCGCCGACATCACCATATTTCGTCCTCAATCTGCATACAGATTATTCGGTTACCAAGAACGTGCAGTTGTTTGCCGTGATCGAGAATGCGTTCAATGAGCGGTATTTTACATTTGGCACCTTCTCGCCGACGGCGTTGGTGCAGATCGCGCAGGCGCCGGGTGCGACCAACCCGCGCAGCCTCTCGGTTGCCGCGCCGATCGGCGCCTTTGTGGGATTGCGCGTCCGGTTTTGAGTGCTTGACGGCTCCGCGCGCGGATTTGCCGGGGTTCAGCGGCGGGTTTTGACCGCCGCTTTTTTTGTGCCGCTTGAGGCGGCACGCAAAAAATCCGAAAACGGCCGCATCGCGGCGCCGGCCGCGTACAGGGAGGAGAGCTGATGGAGAGAGACGATGACTGAGGTGGCAGGGTCGATCTCGGTGGTGGCGCTGTTCCTGCATGCCGATGTCGTCGTCAAATCCGTTTTGCTGCTGTTGCTGGCCGCCTCGGTCTGGAGCTGGGCGGTCATCATCGACAAGGCCGTGCGGCTTGGCGCCGCCCGCCGGGCGACCCGGGTGCACGAGGTGCGCGCCGCCGCCGCCCGCACGGCGGAGGAATTGTGGGGGGATCCGGTGGCGGCCAATGATCCCGCCGGGCAGACGCTGCTCGCCGGGTTCGAGGAGCACGCGGTCCAGTTCTCGGGAAATTTCGAGAGCATTGGCGAGCGCCGCGAGAGGGTCGAGCGGGCGATGCGGCTGGCGCTGAGCGGCGAGATGCGGCGGCTCGAAACCCACCTGCCGTTTCTCGCGACGATCGGCTCGGCGGCCCCGTTTGTCGGGCTGTTCGGAACGGTCTGGGGCATCATGCGCAGCTTTGCCGGGATCGCCGCCGCGCACAATACAAGCCTCGCGGTGGTGGCGCCGGGCATCGCCGAAGCATTGTTCGCCACCGCGATGGGGCTCGCCGCGGCGATCCCGGCGGTCGTTGCCTATAACAAATTCTCCGTCGAGTTGAGCCGTCTGGCCGGCCGGGTGCAGTTGCTGATCGGCCGCTCCGGCGGCCTCCTGGTCCGTTCCGGCGCGATGTTGGCCCGCACCGCGGAGATGTGACCGATGGCGCTGCCGATGACATCTCCGGGCGAAGGCGGAGACGACCGCTATCGGCCGCTGGCCGAGATCAACGTCACCCCGATGGTTGACGTGATGCTGGTATTGCTGATCATCTTCATGGTGACGGCGCCGCTGCTGGCGGTCGGGGTGCCGCTCGAACTGCCGAAGACCAGCGCCACCGAGATCACCCAGCCAAAACAGCCGATCGTGCTCAGCATCGACCGAGCCGGCGACACATTCATCGGCAGCGAGAAGGTTGCCGCCGGCACCCTTGAAGCGCGGCTGACGCAGCTTGCGGCCGCCGACCCCGACCGGGTCGTCTATGTCCGCGGCGACCGGGCGATCAGCTATGCGCGGCTGATGGATACCCTCAGTCTCGTCAACTCCGCAGGGTTTACCAAGGTGTCGCTGGTGGCCGAGGGAACGCCGGGCAAGTGAACCGCCGCTTCGGTCTGCCGCTTGCCGCATCGATCGGCGGACACGCGGCGCTGCTGGCGGCGGCGATCACGTTGCTCGGCAAGCTGCCGCCGCCGGTGCCGCCGTTGGTGCCGGAGCGCGCGATCGTGGTGATGCTGGCGCCGCCGCCATCGCTGCTGGCACCGGCACCGCCCAGACCGGCGCCGCCGGCGGCGAAGACTGAGCAGCCACCGCCGCCCAGGCCCGCGCCGCCACCGCCCAAGACGGAGCCGCCGCCGAAAGCCGAGCAGCCACCTAAAATCGAAAAGCCGCCACCGCCGCGGCCGGAAAAAAAGGTCGAGCGGCGGGAGAAGCCGCCGGCGCCGAAGCCGGAACGACGGGAGCGCTCCCGTCCGGCGAGGGTCGAGCGACGGCAGCCGGCCCGCATCGAGAGGTCCGAGCGGCGGCAGCCGGAGCGGCGGCGCGAATACCGGCGGGTCATCCGCGAAGCGCCGCGAGCCTTGCCGCGCGAGCGCTACGCGGCGCCGGCTCCCTACCTCCCGCCGCCGGCCTATCCGGCGCGTCCGCCAGCGCCGGTGCGGCGGGTCGCGCCGGTGGTCAGCGCCGCCTACCGCGGCGAGCTGAGCGCCTGGCTGCAATCGCACAAGCGCTATCCCGAGAGCGCCCGGATGAGCGGCGAGCAGGGGCAGGCGCTGCTGCGTTTTCGGGTTGCCCGCTCAGGCCAGGTGCTGAGCTATGCGATTGTCCGCAGTTCGGGCTACCCCGCGCTCGATGCGGCGGTCGAAGCGATGATGCGCGGCGCCGTGATGCCGCCCTTTCCCGCCGGCATGTCGGCTCCGGATATCGAGGTTACCGTCGCCGTGCGGTTTGCCCTCGGCGGGTAGAAAGCAGGCATATTGCCGGCGAGACGCCGGCGGTCCGTTGCAAGGCCTACAACGGGATCACCAGCAGGGTGTCGATCTTCTGGCTGTCGAGCACGACCAATCGCTCGATGAAACGAAACGGCTTCGCGTCGATGGCGATGCGGTCGAGATAGCGGCCGCTGGCGAACAGGCTCGTCTCGCCGTCATGCATGATGCGGGCTGCCAGGAAACCGGCGCGGGCCTCGGCGACGCCGTCACGCACCGGTCCCAGCCGCACTGCGCCGACGATGTGGCGGTAGCGGTGCGGCTCGAACATCAAGACTCGCCGCAGCGCGGTCACCCGGTCATGCAACATGCCGCGCGACGCGCCGTAGATGACGCCGTGGCGCAGCCCGGCCAGATGGCTGTCGCGGCTGGTGATCAGATAGTGGCAGTCCTCGACAAAGAATTCCGGCCACTCCTCGAGCCGGTCCTCGTCGATGCACTCGGCATAATCGGCGTACAGCGTCTCGATTCCGAGGCGCAATTCGGTATCGTGCATCAACCCGCCCCAAAGTCTGGCGTCTTTCTCGCGGAAGCGGCGCTGCCGCGTGGGTGACGGAACGGAATCAGCCCCCGACGAGGGCGCGGTATTTCTTCCAGAAGCCGCGGATCGCCGCCTCGCTGGCGCGGAAATTCTGCGATTCCGCCTCGTGCCCACCCATCATCACGACGCCGCTGCCGTCGTCATTGTAGTTGAGCGCGCGCTGCACGAAGCCGCCGACGCAGCCGTCCTCCAGCGCGATGTAACCCGCCGCGCCGATCAGGTTGCCCTGGCGCAGGCGGCGCTCCTGCATCGCCGTATCGTCGTCGTCAAAGCCGAGATGCACCCAGTCGAGTTCGGTGCGCGCCACCCCACGAGGGCGGATCACCCGGACCGCGATCGTGTTGCGCACCTGCTGCAACACCATGTTCGGGAACACCGTCAGGATCTGTACCGAAACCTGGTCGCCGTATTCGTCGATCGACTCCACGACCGAGCTGTCCTGCAATTTGAGATCGGTATCGGAGCGCAGGCCCGCCGCCTTGTAGTCGGCGTCCTCGGCGGCGTAGTCGAGCTTTGCAAAGCTGAAATGATTGCCGCCGCTGTCGTCGATGTTGATGCCGCCCGGCATGCTGAGCCGGTTGATGCGGAACGTCGTCAGGAACGAGTGCAGGATCGAGGCGTGATAGGTGTCCTTGACGTTCTCGAAATAGAGCTTCCAGTTGTTCGGCAACACCTGCGTGCTACGGCCGATCAGGTGATGGGGCCGGTTCAGCACGCGCCTTACGCCGCCGACCACGACCGGCCCGAGATAGGTTTCGAGGTCCTCGACCCCTTCGTCGAACGAGCCGAACACGAGGCCGCATAATTCGGCAACGCGCAGCTGTTGCAGGTGGTGCTCGTCCTTGCGGAACTCCGGCGCCATGCCGCCCTGGCGCTTGACCCCGCGCTCGAACGCCACCCCGGTCAGCCGGCCTTCGAGGTCGTAGCTCCAGCCGTGATAGATGCAGGTGATCTCCTTGCCGTGCCCCTTCTGCGCGATGCACAGAAGGTTGCCGCGATGAGCGCAGCGGTTGACGAAGGCGTTGACGGCGCCATCGGTGCCACGCGCGACGATGACCGGCACCTCGCCGATGGTCGTTGCCACCCAGTCGCCCGGCTCCGGAATCTCGCCGGCAAGGCAAAGGTAGTTCCAGGTGCGGCCCTTGAAGATGCGCTCCTGTTCGACCCGGTACTGCTCGGGGTCGGTATAGACCCGGAACGGCACCTCGCTCAGCCCGTTCGACGGCCACATGACGGGCGGATCGAGCGCGACATCCTGCAACGACATGCGAAACCTCCCGTGAGGCGATCCGGCCTCAGTATGCGACAGTTGCGCAGGGCGG